>NZ_LT629796.1:2682000-3002500 GCF_900106065.1 Pseudomonas mandelii | reverse complement strand
GTCGCGCCCAGCACGTATATAAAGGTGCGATCAACAACCTCTCCATCTATACGCACACCGCCGGAATTCAGCAGATCACGGGCCACCGCCGAGTTCTTCACCAGCCCTGCCTTATTAAGGACAGCAGCAATCGGCATGTCTTCAGTAGCCGTCAGCTCGATCTCCGGCAGATCGTCCGGCAACTCGCCATCCTTCATACGATTGCCCGCTGCACGGTGAGCATTGGCCGCAGCCTCTTCACCATGGAAACGCGCAACGATCTCTTCGGCCAGCTTGATCTTGATGTCACGAGGATTGGCGCCCGCCTCGACATCAGCACGGAATGCGTTGATTTCATCCATGGAGCGGAAGCTGAGCAATTCGAAGTAGCGCCACATCAGCGCATCCGGAATAGAGACCAGCTTGCCATACATGACACCCGGCGCTTCCTGGATACCGACGTAGTTGCCCAAGGACTTGGACATCTTCTTCACACCATCCAGACCTTCGAGCAGCGGCATCGTCAGAATGCATTGAGCCTCCTGACCATAACCGCGCTGCAGTTCACGCCCCATCAGCAGATTGAACTTCTGATCGGTACCGCCCAACTCGACATCCGCGCGCAAAGCGACCGAGTCATACCCTTGAACCAGCGGATAGAGGAACTCGTGAATAGCGATTGGCTGGTTGGTCGTGTAGCGTTTGTCGAAGTCATCGCGCTCAAGCATGCGAGCCACGGTGTACTGCGAAGTCAGACGAATGAAGTCCGCCGGCCCCATCTGGTCCATCCAGGTGGAGTTGAACGCCACCTCGGTTTTGGCCGGATCAAGAATCTTAAAGACTTGAGTCTTGTAGGTCTCGGCATTCTCGAGAACCTGCTCGCGGGTGAGCGGAGGACGCGTTGCGCTCTTGCCGCTCGGATCACCGATCATCCCGGTGAAGTCACCTATAAGGAAGATCACCTGGTGACCCAGTTCCTGGAACTGGCGCAGCTTATTAATAAGCACGGTATGACCCAGGTGCAAATCCGGCGCGGTCGGATCGAAGCCTGCCTTAATACGCAGCGGCTGGCCACGCTTGAGCTTTTCGATCAGCTCGGACTCGACCAACAGTTCTTCCGCACCACGTTTAATCAGCGCTAGCTGCTCTTCAACCGACTTCATAACAGACCCGCAAGGCTCGAATTCAAAGGGGACCAACCATACAAGATCACGCGTCAAATACAAAGTTTGGCCGGCGCAATGACGCCAATCCGCTGGCAGAGTGACCGCGGACTTGCTTCAGAGATGATTTGGTTATATTTTATACAGTTATTTCATCTTCATCATGTCATTCATCTTTTCCAATTCATCTTTTTCAAAGTCAAAAATTACCTATGACCAAAGAATCGTCTAAAGCGCCACCGCTTTACCCGAAGACCCACCTGCTCGCAGCAAGTGGCATCGCCGCTCTTCTGAGCCTGGCGCTTCTGGTATTCCCTTCCAGTGATGTAGAAGCCAAAAAGACGACGCTGAGTCTTGAGCTGGAAAGCCCTGCTGAACAACTGACACAAGATCAAGACGCTGCTGAAGCCGTTCAAGCCACAAATGAACCGGCAGCCTCCCCTTTCGCGCAGATCGAAAACAGCGCTGAAGAGCCACAGGAAACCGCCCAGGCCGAGCCTGTACCTGCCCCGGTCACCGAAGAAAAGAAGACCCCAAACCACAGGGAAGTGATCGTTTCCAAAGGCGACACACTTTCCACGCTGTTTGAGAAAGTAGGCCTCCCCGCCACTTCGGTGCATGAAGTCATGGCCAGTGACAAGCAGGCCAAGCAATTCAGCCAGCTCAAACGCGGCCAGAAACTCGAATTCGAACTGACCCCCGACGGCCAGCTGAGCAACCTGCACAGCAAGCTCAGCGACGTCGAAAGTATTACCCTGACCAAGAATGACAAGGGTTATACGTTCAACCGCATTACCGCCAAGCCAACCGTGCGCTCCGCCTACGTTCATGGCGTGATCAACAGTTCGCTATCGCAGTCTGCCGCGCGTGCCGGGCTGTCCCACAGCCTCACCATGGACATGGCCAGCGTGTTTGGCTATGACGTCGACTTCGCCCAGGATATCCGCCAGGGTGACGAGTTCGATGTGATCTACGAGCAGAAAGTCGTCAACGGCAAGGCTGTCGGCAACGGCCCGATCCTGTCCGCACGCTTCACCAACCGCGGCAAGACCTACACCGCCGTGCGTTACACCAACAAGCAAGGCAACAGCAGCTACTACACCGCCGACGGCAACAGCATGCGCAAGGCGTTTATCCGCACGCCAGTGGACTTCGCCCGCATCAGCTCGAAATTCTCCATGGGTCGCAAACACCCGATCCTGAACAAGATCCGCGCTCACAAAGGTGTCGATTACGCAGCTCCACGCGGCACGCCGATCAAAGCGGCCGGTGACGGCAAAGTGTTGTTGGCCGGTCGCCGTGGCGGTTACGGCAATACCGTGATTATCCAGCACGGCAACACCTACCGTACGCTGTACGGCCATATGCAAGGCTTTGCCAAAGGCATCAAGACTGGCGGCAGCGTCAAGCAAGGCCAGGTAATCGGTTATATCGGCACAACCGGGCTCTCCACCGGCCCACACTTGCACTATGAGTTCCAGGTCAATGGCGTGCACGTCGACCCACTGGGCCAGAAAGTCGCGATGGCCGACCCTATTTCCAAAGGGGAACGCGCACGCTTCCTTTCGCAGAGTCAGCCGCTGATGGCGCGCATGGACCAAGAGAAAGCCACCATGCTGGCTTCGAAGCGCTAAATCATGACGCTCTATATCGGTGTGATGTCCGGAACCAGCCTCGATGGCCTGGACATTGCGTTAATCGAGCTGACCCCGGCGATCAACCTGATCGCCACGCACTACACCCCCATGCCTGACTCCCTGCGCGCCGAGCTGCTTGGCTTGTGCGCCAGCGGCGCGGACGAGATTGCCCGCTCCGCCATCGCCCAGCAGAACTGGGTGAAACTGGCGGCTCAGGGCATTAACACTCTCCTCCGCCAACACAACCTGAAACCCGAAGACATTCGCGCGATTGGCAGCCACGGCCAGACCATTCGCCACGAACCGGCGCGCGGCTTCACGGTACAGATCGGCAACCCGGCCCTGCTGACCGAGTTGACCGGCATCACCGTGGTCAGCGACTTCCGCAGCCGTGATGTGGCCGCTGGCGGGCAAGGCGCGCCTTTGGTGCCGGCCTTTCACGAAGCGTTGTTTGATGAACGTGCCGGCAATCGTGCGGTATTGAATGTCGGCGGATTCAGCAACCTCAGTCTGATCGAGCCCGGCAAACCGGTCGCCGGTTTCGACTGCGGCCCGGGCAACGTCCTGCTGGATGCCTGGATTCATCAGCAACGCGGCGACAATTTTGATCGTGACGGCCAATGGGCTGCCAGTGGCAAGGTTGAACCGGTTCTGCTGAATGAATTGCTGAGTGATCCATTCTTCGTAACCAAAGGCCCGAAAAGCACCGGCCGCGAAGTGTTCAACCTGCCATGGCTGACACAGCATCTCTCGAAGCTCCCGCCCTTCGCCGCGGAAGATGTGCAAGCAACCCTGCTCGAACTGACCGCACTGACCATCGTCGAGTCATTGCAGCACGCCCAATCGGACACGCAGGAACTGCTGGTCTGCGGTGGTGGCGCGCACAACGCCACGCTGATGAGCCGTCTGGCCGCCCTGCTGCCGAACGCGAGAGTCACCAGCACTGCCGCTTACGGTGTGGACCCGGACTGGGTCGAAGCCATGGCCTTCGCTTGGCTGGCTCATTGCTGCCTGGAAGGCATCGCCGCCAACCGCCCGAGCGTCACCGGCGCCCGCGGCCTGCGCGTACTCGGCGCCATCTACCCGGCATAAACGCCGCACAGCAAAACGCCGCAAAGCCCTGAAGCCATGCGGCGCTTGATACTGCGGTGAAGCGCGATCAGATCGAGAACGAAGAGCCGCAACCACACGTGGTGCTCGCGTTCGGATTCTTGATCACAAAACGCGAACCTTCCAGACCTTCCTGATAATCCACCTCGGCACCGGCCAGGTACTGGAAGCTCATCGGGTCTACGACCAGACTCACACCTTCGCGCTCGACAATGGTGTCGTCATCGGCCACTTCTTCATCGAAGGTGAAGCCGTACTGAAAACCTGAACAACCGCCGCCCGTAACGAATACGCGCAGCTTCAAGCGATCATTCCCCTCTTCATCGACCAGGCTCTTCACCTTGTGCGCGGCACCGTGGGTGAATTGCAAAGCGGTGGGGGTGAAGGATTCGACGCTCATGCTGACTATCTCCCGGCGTTACGCCGCCATAATGCGTGATGACGCGCATTATCCGCTTCTCCTAGAAAATCGGTCAACTATTGTTATGGTATAGCAATAAAACCGATTGCCGGTTCGAAATGCAAAAAGGCCCGTCAGACGGGCCTTTTTGCTAAGCGGGATAAAGCCTTACGGCAGCATGCCGGCGTGGGACAGGCCCAGGCGCTCATCCAGCCCGAACAGAATGTTCAGGTTCTGCACCGCTTGACCCGACGCACCCTTGACCAGGTTATCGATTACCGACAGCACCACCACCAGATCGCCGTCCTGCGGACGATGCACGGCGATACGACAAACGTTGGCACCGCGAACACTGCGGGTTTCCGGGTGGCTGCCCGCCGGCATCACGTCGACGAACGGCTCGTTGGCGTAGCGCTTTTCAAACAACGCCTGCAGATCCACCGAGCGATCCACGACGGTCGCATACAGCGTCGAATGAATGCCGCGAATCATTGGTGTCAGGTGCGGAACGAAGGTCAGACCGACGTCCTTGCCCGCTGCACGACGCAGACCCTGGCGGATTTCCGGCAAGTGACGGTGACCTTTGACGGAGTAGGCTTTCATGCTTTCCGACGTCTCGGCATACAGCGAACCGACCGAAGCGCCACGACCGGCACCGCTGACACCGGACTTGCAGTCAGCAATCAAACGCGTGGTATCGGCCAGGCCGGCTTCCAGCAATGGCAGGAAACCCAATTGCGTCGCCGTTGGATAGCAACCCGGCACCGCGATCAGGCGGGCATCCTTGATTTGCTCGCGATTGACTTCCGGCAAACCGTAGACCGCCTCCTCCAGCAACTCCGGTGCGCCGTGAGGCTGGCCGTACCACTTGGCCCACTCGGCAGCGTCTTGCAGACGGAAGTCAGCCGACAGGTCGATGACCTTGGTCCCCGCCGCGAGCAACTCACCGGCCAGTGCATGGGCAACACCATGAGGCGTGGCGAAGAACACCACATCGCAAGCGCCCAGCGTCTTGATGTCCGGAACACTAAAAGCCAGGCCGTCGTAGTGGCCTCGCAGGTTCGGGTACATGTCGGCCACGGCCAGACCGGCCTCGGATCGGGAAGTGATCACAACCACTTCAGCTTGCGGATGCTGTGCCAACAGACGCAGCAGTTCGACACCGGTGTAACCCGTGCCGCCGACGATACCGACCTTGACCATAAACCTGCCCTCAACGAACCCACTGGAAAGCCGTCGATAATAGGGGCCGCGCGGCCCTGCGACAACCGCTTAGGTGACGTGTGGCGGCTCATGTGTCCCTTCTCGGGCATATCGCCCAACTTTTGGCGAGTGGCTTTTGTGGCCAGGCAAGGCCCCGCGACGAGTCATAGCTCGCTATGGCGAGGAGCGGCAACGCCGTCTGGCCGCAAAAGACGCCGTCAAAATTGAACAGTTATGTCCGAGACGGGACACTTTCTCTACTATTCGGGCTACCGTGAACCTGGGAATAACTAAAAATGCTTTATCTATGGCTCAAAGCGCTTCATATCGTCAGCATGGTCTGCTGGTTTGCCGGCCTGTTTTACCTGCCCCGCCTGTTCGTTTATCACGCCCAAAGCGAAGACACCGTCAGCAAGGAACGCTTCAGCCTCATGGAGCGCAAGCTGTACCGCGGCATCATGGGCCCGGCGATGATCGCTACCCTGATATTCGGCATTGCACTGATCTGGCTTAACCCGAGCCTCTTCAGTCAAGGCGCGTGGATTCACGCCAAGCTGACCCTTGTGGTGATCCTGATCGGCTACCACCACATGTGCGGCGCACAGGTGAAACGTTTTGCCCGTGGCGAAAACACCCGCAGCCATGTCTTTTATCGCTGGTTCAATGAAGTGCCGGTTCTGATATTGCTGGCTATCGTAATTCTGGTCGTCGTTCGGCCGTTCTAATAAGCACAACTCACCGGGGTACTTCCAATGTCGCTGCCCGCTTTGCTCGAACAACGCTTGCGCCTGCCGGTAGTGGCAGCGCCGATGTTTCTGATTTCCAATCCGCAATTGGTGCTCGCCTGCTGCCGTAACGGCGTCGTCGGCAGCTTTCCTGCGCTGAACCAGCGCGAGAGCAGCGGCTTCAAGGCCTGGCTGGAAGAGATCGAAGCAGGGTTGGCGACACTGGAGAACCCGGCGCCTTACGCGGTCAACCTGATCGTTCACAACACTAACCCACGGCTGCAAGCTGACCTTGCGATCTGCATCGAGCATAAAGTACCGATCGTGATTACCAGTCTCGGTGCAGTGAAAGAAGTAGTCGATGCCGTTCACAGCTATGGCGGACTGGTGTTCCATGACGTGACGACGCGGCGCCATGCCGAGAAAGCTGCCGAGGCCGGTGTGGACGGCTTGATCGCCGTGGCAGCGGGTGCCGGTGGACACGCTGGAACCTGGAGCCCGTTCTCGCTGATTGCCGAGATTCGCCAGTTTTTCGACAAGACCCTATTGCTGGCAGGCTGCCTTAACCACGGCCACGAGATCCTTGCTGCGCAATTGCTCGGCGCTGATCTGGCCTATTTCGGTACGCGATTTATCGGCACCACCGAAAGTCATGCGCCTGACGCCTACAAAGAGATGCTGCTGACGTCCAGAGCCGCGGACATCGTCCATACGCCGGCAGTGTCAGGCGTACCGGCGAGTTTCATGCGTCAAAGCCTGGAGGCTGCCGGTTTCGACATGGCGGCACTGCAAGGCAAGGGCGAAGTCGACTTCGGCTCCAAACTCAAGCCGATCAGCGATGAAGCCAAAGCCTGGAAAACCGTGTGGTCTGCGGGCCAGGGTGTCGGGGAAATCGATGATTTGCCGAGCGTCGATCAATTGGTCGCTCGACTTGACGCGGAATACCGCAAGGCTCTGGAACTGGCGGCCGAGCTGCCCAAACGCTGGCCACGATGAGATGAAAGTTTGGCCAGCCCGCCCCGGCTGGCCTTACAATCCACGCTTGAAACACACCCTATTACAAATTCTCGCGACAAGGATGCCTCGCAATGAGCGACAACCGTTTCAAGATCGTGTTCGACGGCGCTCTGCTGCCAGGCGTTGACGCCGCCAGCGCCAGAGAGAACCTGGCTAAACTCTACAACAGCCAAGTCGCAGCCGTCGAACGGCTATTCACTGGCAAGACGGTTACGCTCAAGAAAGACCTGTCGCACGCCGACGCGCAAACCTACCTTCAAGCGCTGACGAAAACCGGCATCGATGCTCGCATCGAAAGCGAATCGTCCATTGAGCTGAACCTGGACGAAGCCCACGAACACAGGCCTGTCGCCAGCCAACCGGCATTTGCCGACCCCGCATCCCCTTACGCACCACCCCGAGCCACTGTCGGCGAAAGCCTGCCCGCGTATGCTCCACTCAAGCCATTCAGCGTTGAAGGCCGCATCGGTCGTTTGCGCTATCTCGCCTGGACGATGGTCCTGACGCTGGTCACCCTGGCCGTCGGTTCGGTATTGGCCATTTTCGCCTTCGCCATCATCAGCGCCGATTCGACCGCAGGCCTGATACTCGGTGGCCTGGTTGCGTTCATGCTATTCATTGCCATGGCGGTCGTGAGCATTCAGATCAGTGTCCAGCGCCTGCATGACATCGGCTGGTCCGGCTGGCTCTGGTTGCTGAACCTCGTACCCTTCGTAGGCAGCTTCTTCCCGTTCGTGATCATGATCGCCCCGGGCACCAACATCGCCAATCGCTATGGCGCGCCGCCTCCACCCAACACCACGGCGGTCAAAGTGTTGTCTTCGTTGTGGGTGGTGTTGATCGCCATCGTCTTGGTTGGCGCGCTGGCCGGAGGCCTTACGGCGATCCAGGAAGAGTATGAAACTGCTGCCGAAACCAGCTATGACAGCAGCTCGGTAATCACTGAAGAAGTGGAAGTCGAGCCGGCCGCAGAGGCTGAGCAGGCACCCGATTCTGCAGACGATGAAGCCGAATAAGCCCCGGTCCCTGTAGACTCTGCGAAAGAATGAACAGCGCTCCCCGCCCGTGACACCCGCGTCGCTGGCGCGGAGCTGCTGCGATGGAGAACTGCATGACCCGTTACGCTCTGATCACTGGCGCTTCCAGTGGGATCGGCCTGGCGATGGCCGAAGCGCTGGCCCGCCGAGGCCGCAGCCTGATTCTGGTGGCCCGACAACGTGATCAGCTGGAAAGTATTGCCATTGAACTGACCCAACGCTTTGGCGTGGAAGTGCTGTTCCGCGCCTGTGACCTCGGCGAACCGCTACGGCTGTCCGGGTTCCTGCTGGAACTGGAAGAAGGTGACCGGCAAATCGATTTGCTGGTCAACTGCGCCGGCATCGGCACCTGCGGACCCTTTCTGGCCCAGGACTGGATGACCGAGCAGGACCTGATCGAAGTGAACATCCTGGCCCTCACCCGCTTGTGCCATGCCATCGGGAACAGCATGGCCTTGCAGGGGGGCGGACAAATTCTGAACGTCGCTTCAATGGCGGCATTCCAACCCGGCCCGTGGATGAGCACGTACTACGCCAGCAAAGCCTATGTGCTGCATTTTTCCGAAGGGTTGCGCGTCGAACTGAAGAAATGTGCGGTCAAGGTCTCGGTGCTGTGCCCCGGCCCAACCCGTACCGGGTTCTTCCGTACCGCTCAACTGGACACCGGCAAACTGGCCGACAGCAACATGCTCATGAGTCCCGAAGAGGTTGCGCTGTATACGGTGCGCGCCCTGGAGAAAAATCGAGCGATCATCATTCCCGGTCGAGGCAATCGCTGGCGCGCCCTCCTGCCACGGCTTGGCTCTCGCTGGCTCAATCGGACAATCGCTGGCATGGTCAACAAGGCCTACTGCCCGCGCTGACCCGGCCTCAAGGTAAAAGGCTGGGCTCGGGGATAACCCATGAGTACACTCAAGCCAGCCCAAACAACGGAGAAAACAGCTGTGGATACTCTGTTCACCAAGATCATCAACCGGGAAATCCCGGCGAAGATCATCTACGAGGACGACCAGGTACTGGCCTTCCACGACATCGCCCCACAGGCACCGGTGCATTTTCTGGTCATTCCGAAAAAAGCGGTGCGCACCCTCAACGACCTCACCGAGGAAGACAAGGCTTTGGCCGGACATATTCTGTTCACCGCCCAGCGCCTGGCCCTGGAACTGGGCTGCGAAGAAGGTTTCCGTGTGGTCATGAACTGCAATGAACTGGGCGGGCAGACTGTCTACCACATTCATATGCATGTGCTGGGTCAGCGCCAGATGCACTGGCCGCCGGGCTGATTGCAAAAAGCTTCGAGGGAGTGGCCAGCCACTCCCGTATGACCCAGCGCAAACCTTCCCCGGCCGATTGGGTTAAACTGGCCGCCGAGATTCCTCCCGGAGGTCAGCATGACTACCCAGCGTCACTACTCGCCGATTGACCGTCTTCTGCTGCAAGCCGATGCCGCGATGCGAACGTTGCTGCCTTTCAGTGGCCAGCCATACCGTCCGTCGCCAGCCATCGTGCAGCCGGATGCGCAAATGAGTGACGAAGACACCCGCCACGTTGCTGGCTTGATGCGCATCAACCATACCGGTGAAGTCTGCGCCCAGGCGCTGTATCAGGGTCAGGCCCTGACTGCCAAGCTGCCGCACGTGCGGGCCGCCATGGAACATGCTGCCGAAGAAGAAATCGATCACCTGGTCTGGTGCGAGCAACGCATCCAGCAACTGGGCAGCCACACCAGCATTCTCAACCCGCTGTTCTACGGCATGTCGTTCGGGATTGGCGCAGTGGCCGGATTGATCAGCGACAAGGTCAGCCTGGGTTTTGTCGCCGCCACCGAGCATCAGGTGTGCAAACACTTGAACGAGCACCTCGAGCAATTGCCGGCGGAAGATGAAAAGTCCCGGGCCATTCTCGAGCAAATGCGGATTGATGAAGAACATCATGCCGAGAGTGCGCTGGATGCCGGAGGTTTTCGTTTTCCGGCGCCGGTGAAGTTCGGGATGAGTCTGTTGGCCAAGGTAATGACCAAGAGTACCTACCGGATCTGATCGATACGTTGCCTGACAGGGCCTCTTCGCGAGCAGGCTCGCTCCCACAAGGTTCTGTATTCCAGACATGAAAAAGGCGACTGCCGTGAGGAAGTCGCCTTTTTTGTGCTTGAAATCTTAGTTCGGCATGTTGCGCGCGTAGAAGATTTCCAGCATTTCGTGTTTCACACGGTCAGTCACCTGAGCACGCTGCTCGGAAGACAGGTTGCTGGTGGCATCGCCGAACAGGTAGTTATCCAGTTCGAAGTTCTTCAGCAGCATTTTGGTGTGGAACAGGTTTTCCTGGTACACGTTCACGTCGGTCATCTGGTACGCGCCGCGGGTGTCTTCGGACAGGTAGTTCTGGATCGAGTTGATCTCGTGGTCGATGAAGTGCTTTTTGCCTTCCACGTCACGGGTGAAGCCGCGCACGCGATAATCCACGGTCACGATGTCCGAATCGAACTGGTGAATCAGGAAGTTGAGCGCTTTAAGCGGTGAAATCACGCCACAGGTCGACACGTCAATGTCCACACGGAATGTCGCAATGCCGTCGTCCGGGTGGATTTCCGGGTAGGTGTGCACCGTGATGTGGCTCTTGTCGAGATGGGCCAGGATAATCTCGGGCAACGGGCCCGGCGATTCTTCGATCTGGCTGTCGGTCGGGGTTACCGGCTCTTCAGAGATCAGAATCGTGACGCTGGCGCCCTGGGGTTCATAGTCCTGACTGGCAATGTTCAGGATGTTGGCACCAATGATATCGACAACTTCCGTGAGGATCTGCGTCAGGCGTTTCGCGTTGTACTCTTTATTGATGTACTCGACGTAAGCCTGTTGGTCTTGCGGGGTTTCCGCGTAGCAGATGTCATAGATGTTGAAGCTCAAGGTCTTTGTCAGGTTATTGAACCCGTGGAGCTTGAGTTTGCTTTTCACCGTTAAAAACTCTCTATGTATTGCGGCCCGGGCCGCGTGATCAAGCATGCCCGTCAGATGCGAACAACGCAGCTGCGTAGGACGGTTAACACCTCTTCGCGATGGCGATTTTGGTTGTCTGTTCGGGTTCGCAGCCTGTCGATGACGAGGCCGTTACCCTGAAAAAAGTGGCGCATTATGCAGACGTCAGCTTGGGATCGCCAGAGTCTGCACTGCTTTTATGATAGTTGAATGTCGATTCAACCGAGTTCGATGATTTCGTAGTCGTGGGTAATGGCCACGCCAGCCGCGCCCAGCATGATCGAAGCCGAGCAATACTTCTCCGCCGACAGCTCGATGGCGCGTTTGACCTGGGCTTCTTTCAGCCCCCGGCCCTTGACCACGAAGTGCATGTGGATCTTGGTAAAGACTTTCGGATCCTCGGTCGCACGCTCGGCTTCGAGAAAGGCTTCACAGCTTTCGACGGCCTGACGGGACTTCTTGAGGATGCTGACCACATCGAAATTGCTGCAACCGCCGACACCCAGCAGAAGCATTTCCATCGGCCGGACACCCAGGTTGCGACCACCTGCATCGGGCGGACCGTCCATGACCACGACGTGTCCACTGCCGGATTCACCGAGGAACATGGCTTCGCCAGCCCATTGGATGCGTGCCTTCATCGCCAGACTCCACTGCATAAAAAAGGGTCGCCAGCTTAGCACAGGGCCCCGGACTGACAGTGCCTTGCATTTGTAGGGCATAACCTTCTGAACCGTAGGTAAATTCTCGAATATTGCAGGAAGTGTCTGTTAAGCTGGCGCCAATTCGCTGGCGCATGGCCAGCCTTTGCGCAGCCGTCGTCTGCGACTCATAAAAAAACCAAACACACCGTGAAGTCTTTTCGGGATACAACCATGGTTGCTATTGCCCCAACCCCCAAAATCAAGAACCTCGACAAGCTGTTGATGCATTGCCAGCGCCGTCGTTATGCGGCCAAGAGCAACATCATTTGTGCCGGTGATCGCTCGGAAACGCTGTTCTTCATCATCAAGGGTTCGGTCACGATCCTGATCGAGGATGACGACGGCCGCGAAATGATCATCGCCTACCTGAACTCCGGGGACTTTTTCGGTGAGTTGGGTCTGTTTGAACAAGCTGGGCTTGAGCAGGAACGCAGCGCTTGGGTACGCGCGAAGATCGAGTGTGAAGTCGCGGAAATCAGCTATGCAAAATTCCGCGAGCTGTCCCAGCAAGATCCAGACATTCTTTACGTGCTCAGCGGACAAATCGCACAGCGTCTGCGCAATACCACGCGCAAGGTCGGCGACCTGGCCTTCTTCGACGTAACCGGTCGTGTCGCCCGCTGTCTGCTGGAACTGTGCAAACAGCCGGATGCCATGACCCACCCGGACGGCATGCAGATCAAAGTGACCCGCCAGGAAATCGGCCGGATTGTCGGTTGTTCACGGGAGATGGTCGGTCGCGTGCTCAAGGATCTGGAAGAACGCAACCTGGTGGACGTCAAAGGCAAGACCATGGTGGTCTTTGGTACGCGCTAAGCCTTGAACATGTCTGCCAGCAACTGGCGATAAAGCGCATCAAGCCGCCCGAGCGCATCGGGTGCGGCAAATTTCTCATGCAGGGCAATGTGGCTTTCGACGCGAACCCGCTGCTCCAGGCCGCAGGCTTCATTGAAGCGATTGACTGCGGCGACCATCGACTCGCGTTCGTTATCCAGCAACAACGCACCGTGTACCAACCCGACCGGACGCGTGCCGCCCTTGCTCTGGCGCCAGCGCTGGGCAGTGCCGACCATCTTGCGGCCGTCGAGGTTAACGTTGAAACGGCCATCGCAGAATGCGCCGTCGACTTCGCCCAAGGACGAAACGCCGCCCAGCTCATCCAGTAACTGACAGATCGGGTCGCAGAGTCGGCGGTAAGCGCTTTCGATTCGATTTTGATCGCCTTCGCTACGCGGGGGTGCGTAGACAAGGGCGATATTGATGGTGGAAGCCGATTGCGGCACTGGCTCGCCGCCGGTTTCACGCAACAGCACCGGCCAACCGGCGGCGGCTGAGACTTCGCAGGCCGTTTCGAAGCCGGGTAGACGATTCAGGCGTCGGGGCATGACCAGTGCGCGGTCGCTGGGTTGCCAGAACAGCAGACCAAACTCAACATCACCGGCACAGACAGACGCCAGCAGATCCTGTTCGGCCTGTAAGCCGGCTTCGACAGTCAAAGAGACGATTGAGGTCATAAGGTATTCCGTTGGACATGAAGTCTGTGGTGCTACTTATGCCGCCATCGCGAGCAAGCTCGCCCCCACAAGGAGTTTTCTGACACCGCAGATCCAATGTGGGAGCGAGCTTGCTCGCGATGGGGTCGACTCGGCCTGAGCCTGATCAGTCGAGGGTCGAACCGCTGACCGGACCGCCGCGCTCAGGAAAGAACAGGCGCTGCAGTTCAGTGCCCGGGCTTTCAGCGCGCATGAATGCCTCGCCCACCAGGAACGCGTACACGTCGCTGATTTCCATCAGTTCCACATCGGCCCGGTTGAGAATGCCGCTTTCGGTAATCACCAGGCGATCACGCGGAATACGTGGCAACAGGTCAAGGGTGGTTTCCAGGCTGACGTCAAAGGTGTGCAGGTTGCGGTTGTTCACGCCGACCAGTGGCGTGTCGAGGGTTTTCAAGGCCCGCTCCAGCTCGTTGCCATCATGGACTTCTACCAGCACATCAAGGCCGACGCTTTTGGCCACGGCCGCCAGCTCGGCCATTTTCACGTCGTCCAGTGCGGAGACGATCAACAACACGCAGTCAGCGCCCAAGGCACGGGCTTCGACGATCTGGTACGGGTCGATCATGAAATCCTTGCGGATCACCGGCAGGTTGCACGCTGCCCGCGCCTGCTGCAGATACGCATCGGCACCCTGGAAGTAATCGATATCGGTCAGCACCGACAAGCACGTCGCGCCGCCCTTCTCGTAGCTTTTGGCGATGTCGGCGGGAACGAAGTGCTCGCGGATCACGCCTTTGCTTGGCGACGCTTTCTTGATTTCGGCAATGACGGCCGGTTGTTTCGACTTGGCCTGAGCAATCAATGCCTGGGCAAAACCACGGGGTGCATCGGCCGCCTTGGCCAGACTTTCCAGCTCCGCCAGACTCACACGGGCGCTACGCTCGGCGACTTCCTGGACTTTGCGGGCCAGAATGTTTTCCAGAACCGTCGGTACACTCATCCCTCATTCTCCACTTTGAATACCGCGGTAAATGCACCCAACTCCTCAAGTTTTTCCCGAGCGAGGCCTGTGTGCAGCGCATCGTGCGCCAGGGCAACGCCTTCTTTCAAACTGGTCGCCAGGTCGGCGGCGTAAAGCGCCGCACCGGCATTGAGCACAATCATCTCGGCGGCTTTCTGACCGCTCTCGGTCTTGCGCTTGCCCAAAGCATCGCGAATCAGCTCAAGGGACGCCGCCGGACTTTCCACTGCCAGGCCGTGCAGGCTCTGGCTCTTCATGCCCAAGTCTTCTGGCTCGACCCAATATTCGGTGATCTGGTCATTCTTCAGTTCTGCCACATAGGTTGGCGCCGCCAGGCTGAACTCGTCCAGGCCATCCTTCGAGTGCACCACCAGCACGTGCTTGCTGCCCAGACGTTGCAAGACTTCGGCCAGTGGCCGGCACAACGCCTGACTGAACACACCCACCACCTGATGTTTCACGCCGGCCGGATTCGTAAGCGGGCCGAGCATGTTGAACAAGGTACGCAGGCCGAGATCCTTGCGCGGGCCGGCGGCGTGCTTCATGGCACTGTGATGGGTCTGGGCAAACATGAAACCGATGCCGACGTTATCGATGCAGCGAGCCACCTGCACCGGGGTCAGGTTCAGGTAGATCCCGGCCGCCTCCAGCAGATCGGCGCTGCCGCTTTTGCCCGACACCGCACGGTTACCGTGCTTGGCTACGGTGCAACCGGCTGCAGCGACTACGAAGGAGGAAGCCGTCGAGACGTTGAAAATGTTCGCACCATCACCGCCGGTGCCGACCACATCGACGACGCCGTCGAGGGTCTTGAGTTCGACCTTGTCCGCCAACTCGCGCATGACAGAGACCGCGCCGACGATCTCATCGATGCTTTCGCTCTTCATGCGCATGGCCATCATGAACGCGCCGATCTGCGCATCCGTGCATTGCCCGGTCATGATTTCGCGCATCACATCGCGCATTTCATCGGTGCTGAGGTCGAGCTGATCGACGATACGGCTCAGGGCTGTCTTGATATTCATGAAAAGTCCTTAGCGCGTGCCGCCGGTTTGTTTGAGGAAGTTTGCGAACAGCTCGTGGCCCTGCTCGGTGAGGATAGACTCGGGGTGGAACTGCACACCCTCGATGTTCAATGTCTTGTGGCGCAAGCCCATGATCTCGTCGACCGAGCCGTCTTCGAGCTGGGTCCAGGCGGTCAGCTCCAGGCAATCGGGCAGGGTTTCGCGCTTGACGATCAGCGAGTGATAACGCGTCACCGTCAGCGGATGATTCAGACCTTCGAACACGCCCTTGTCCTCGTGGAATACCGGGCTAGTCTTACCGTGCATGACTTGGCGGGCGCGGACTACATCACCGCCAAAGGCCTGGCCGATGGACTGGTGGCCGAGGCAGACGCCGAGAATCGGCAGCTTGCCGGCGAAATGCTTGATCACGTCGAGCGAGATGCCGGCTTCGGTCGGTGTGCAAGGACCGGGGGACACGACGATGCGCTCAGGGTTGAGGGCTTCTATGTCGGCAATGGTGAGTTCATCGTTGCGCACGACTTTGACCTGGGAGCCGAGCTCACCGAGGTACTGCACAACGTTGTAAGTAAAAGAGTCGTAGTTATCGATCATCAGCAACATGGCGTTTGGAACCTCTTGAATTCACTGACTTTTAATACAGCCTTCGAATGATTACCCGCAGCGTCCTGCGCTTTTTCAGTCGCCGGGTGCGCCAGCAAAGCGGTATGTCATACGGGTGAAGAAGGCAAAGCGGTACAGGTCCGGCGGGGCCGGCAAAAGAATTCAGGCGCGCCAACGCCAGCGGGCGTGTGCCTTGATGACTTGATCCAGAAGTTTGCTGATGATCAACACGGGGAAGGTCTCATTCATACGTCTCGGCACAGTAACTTAGCTGGGCAGAGCGTGCAATATGGCCGTGGCGACTGGCTGCGAAACAATCGAAGGGTTCGCGACCGATGGCAAAAGGCCGGAAGTTTTTGGTACTGTCGTTTCGTTCACTACAACAATAAATAAACGGACTTGCTCATGATCAAACAGACGTTGTTTGTACCGCTCGCAGGATGCTTGCTCGCCGCGGCCTGCGCCCAGGCGATCGCCGCGCCTAACCCTTACTCCAATTTCGTCGTCTTCGGCGACAGTCTCAACGATGCCGGGACCTTTGCCGACACGGGCGGGCCTGCCGGCTCGACCCAGCGCTATACCAACCGCACGGGGCCGGTTTACCTGGATGGCAACGGTGAAGTCCGCTCGCTCAACTCCACGCAGATCCTGGGGGGGAAACTGGGGTTCTCGGCGGATCAGACCGCCTCATCGTCCTCGGCGGTACGTGCCAGCAATGGCCAGCCCGATGGCAACAACTGGGCCGTCGGCGGTTATCGTACCGACCAGATTCTCGACTCGATCACCAGCACCTCCGCCACGGGTGATCGCACCCGGGCAGGTTACCTGCCGTCGAACAATTTCCGCGCCGACCCGAATGCGCTGTATTACATTTCGGGCGGTGGTAATGACTTCCTTCAGGGGCGCGTGACCAGCCTGCCCCAGGCCAGCGCTGCCGCCGATCGTCTGGTCAGCAGCGTGCAAACCCTGCAACAGGCCGGTGCTCGCTACATCATGGTCTGGTTGCTGCCGGACATCGGCTTTACCCCGGCCTTCAACGGCACCCCGTTGCAAGCGTTCACATCCCAGCTCAGTTCTCAGTTCAACACCGAACTGGTGAGCCAGCTGCAAAACGTCAATGCCAACGTCATCCCGCTCAACATTCCGGTGCTGCTCAAAGAGACGTTTTCCAACCCGGCGCAGTTCGGCCTGGCCACCGACCAGAACCTGAGCGCCACCTGTTTCAGCGGTAGCAGCTGTACCGAAAACGCCCGTTACGGCATCAACAGTGCGACGCCGGACCCGACCAAGCTGATCTACAACGACTCGGTGCACCCGACCGAAGCCGGGCAGCGTCTGATTGCCGATTACGCTTACTCGCTGCTGGCCGCGCCGTGGGAAGCCACCCTGTTGCCACAAATGGCCCAGGGTACGCTGCGCTCTCATCAGGATGAGTTGCGCAACCAATGGCTGGCCGATTGGGAAAACTGGCAAGGCGTGGGCCAATGGCGAGCGATTGTCGCCGGCGGCGGCCAGCACCAGGATTTCGACAGCCAGCGCAGTGGTGCCAGTGCTGACGGCAATGGCGCCAACCTCAACATCGGTGGCAGCTACCGGCTGAATGACGCGTGGCGTGTAGGTTTGGCGGCGGGCTTCTACAACCAGAAGCTCGAAGCCGGCGACAACGATTCGGACTACAAGCTCAATACCTACATGGGCACGGCGTTCGCCCAGTACCAGCAGAATCGCTGGTGGGGTGACGCGGCCGTGACGGCCGGGCATCTGGATTACGACAGCCTCAAACGTAAATTCCAGCTGGGGGTCAATGAACGCGGGGAGAAAGGCGATACCGACGGCTATCTGGTGGCTTTCAGCGGTCGCGTGGGGTACGACATCGCGCCGATGGCGAGCAGCCCGTGGCACTTGTCGCCATTCGTGAGCGCTGATTTCGCCAAAGTTGAAGTCGACGGTTACTCGGAGAATGGCGCCGACTCCACTGCGCTGACATTCGACGACCAATCGCGCATTTCCCGGCGTCTCGGCCTTGGCCTCCAGGGTAAGTACCAGATCACCTCACAGACCCAGGTCTTCGGCGAACTGGCTCACGAGCGTGAGTACAACGACGATACCCAGAATGTGACCATGAACCTCAACAGCCTGCCGAACAACCGCTACACCCTGGCCGGCTATACCCCACAGACCAACCTGAACCGCCTGAACCTGGGCGTGAGCCACAACCTCACCAAGGACCTGGCTTTGCGGGCGAGTTATGACATTCGCAAGGATGATGACTTTACCCAGCAAGGCATTAACGTAGGCGTTGCGCTGGACTTCTAAACATCAGGCAAAAAAAACGCGGCGCCCTCACAGACGCCGCGTTTTTTTATGCTGAACACTTATTGTGGCGAGCGATCTTGCTCGCGCTCGGCTGCGAAGCATTCGTCGATTGGGCCTGCTTCGCAGGCCAACGGGAGCAAGCTCCCTCGCCACAAAGGCTCACTCCCACAGATGTTGCGTGAACTCAGGCGTCCGGGGTTTGTTCGGCCAGGGCTACGGCGCGGAACATCGCGCGGCGCTTGTTCAGGGTTTCTTCCCATTCCAGCGCCGGCACCGAATCGGCGACGATGCCGCCGCCGGCCTGCACGTGCAGCTCGCCATCCTTGATCACGGCCGTGCGGATCGCAATGGCGGTGTCCATGTTGCCGTTCCAGGCGAAGTAGCCCACCGCCCCGCCGTAGACGCCACGCTTGACCGGCTCCAGTTCGTCGATGATTTCCATCGCCCGAATCTTCGGCGCGCCCGACAATGTGCCCGCCGGCAGAATCGCCCGCAGCGCGTCCATCGCCGTCAGCCCGGCTTTCAATTGGCCAGTGACGTTGGAGACGATGTGCATCACGTTGGAATAACGCTCGATGACCATCTTCTCGGTGAGCTTCACCGAACCGATTTCCGACACCCGACCGGTGTCGTTACGGCCCAGGTCGATCAGCATCAAGTGCTCAGCGATTTCCTTGTCGTCCGACAACAAGTCCTTTTCCAGCGCCAGATCGGCCTCTTCGTTAGCCCCGCGTGGGCGAGTGCCGGCAATCGGGCGCACGGTGATCAGGTTGTCTTCGACCCGCACCAGCACTTCCGGCGAACTGCCGACGACGTGGAAGTCGCCGAAGTTGAAGAAATACATATAAGGCGTCGGGTTGAAGCAACGCAGCGCCCGGTACAGATCGATCGGCGCAGCCTTGAAGTCGATCGACATGCGCTGGGACGGCACGACCTGCATGCAGTCACCGGCCAGGATGTATTCCTTGATGGTGTCGACGGCTTTTTCGTAATCGTCCTGGGTGAAACTCGAACGGAATACCGGGTCAGCCGACTGTTGCTTGCTGAAATCCAGGCCGCGGCGCGGGGTGATCGGCTGACGGAGTTTTTCCAGCAGCTCTTCCAGTCGCGCCTGGCCTTGCTCGAATGCATCGTCCTGCGACGGATCGGCCAGCACGATGGCGTGCATCTTCCCGGCGAGGTTGTCGAACACCACCACCGCGTCGGAGACCATCAGCAGAATGTCCGGCACGCCCAGCGGATCCGGGTTCGGGCATTTGCCCAGACGTTTCTCCACATAGCGCACGCAGTCGTAACCGAAGTAACCCACCAGACCGCCATTGAAGCGTGGCAGGCCGGGAATGGTTGGCACGTTGTAGCGGGCTTTGAATGCTTCAACGAAGGCCAGCGGATCTTCGGCTTCATGGCTTTCGATCTCGACGCCGTCGTGGGTCACGCTGACGTGATGATCATGAACCCGCAGCACGGTGCGGCACGGCAGGCCAATGATCGAATAACGGCCCCACTTCTCCCCGCCCTGCACCGATTCCAGCAGGTAGGAGTTTGGCTCGTCGGCCAGTTTCAGGTAGATCGACAGCGGCGTGTCGAAGTCGGCCAGGGTTTCGCAGGCCAACGGGATACGGTTATAGCCGGCAGCGGCCAAACGCAGGAATTCTTCGCGGATCATGGGGTAGCCTCGTGGCTTGAGGTGCTAACAGTCAGGTATGCAAACGCGCCGGAAAGCCGGCCAGAATCGAGTCAGGCGCGCCAACGCCAACGGGCCAGGGCCTTGATGACTTTCATCCAGAGTTTGCGAGTGACCACCACGATGGCGTTTCCAGAAGGGGATTGAGCAACGTCGGGCAACGTTATCTCAGCGGCTGGATCCAGGCAACCGGGAATTAGCTTGCGCAGATCGTCGATCACCAGCGCCGGCGACTCTTCCGAAATCGGCCGACCGTGGTTGTAGCCGTAGCTGAGGGCCACGCACTTGACCCCTGCCGCTTTCGCCGCCAGCACATCGCTGCGTGAGTCGCCGACAAACAGCGACTGCGAGGCCGGGATGTTGGCCATTTTCATCACGAAAAACAGCGCGGCCGGGTCAGGTTTCTTCTGCGGCAAGGTGTCGCCGCCGATGATCCATTTGAAGTAACGGCCGATTTTCATCTGATCCAGCAGTGGCGCGACGAAGCGCTCCGGCTTATTGGTGATCAGCGCCATTTCGACACCCTGCTTGTGCAGCCATTTCAGGGTGTCACGCACGCCGGGATAGACCACGGTCAGATCATGGCTCTCGCTGTAAGCCTCCATGAAGATATCCAGCGCGCCCTCGGCTTCGCCATCGTCGACCGCCGAATGGTCGATGCCGCCGGCCAGCGCACGGCGGACCAGCACCGGCGCGCCATTGCCGACCCATTCACGCACCGACTCGATGCCGGCGGGTTGACGCCCCAGTTTGAGCAGCATGTTATCCACGGCCACAGCGAGGTCCGGGACCGAATCGACCAGCGTGCCATCCAGATCGAACATCACCAGCCGTGGCAGACGCCCCGGAAACAGCTGCTCAAAGCCACTCATGGACGAGCCAACGCCAGTTCGGAACGCATCTTTTCAATCACCTCTTGGTAGTTCGGTGCATTGAAGATCGCCGAACCGGCGACGAAGGTGTCCGCGCCAGCCGCAGCGATTTCACGGATGTTGTTCACGTTGACGCCGCCGTCGATTTCCAGGCGGATGTCACGGCCGGAGGCATCGATCAGCGCGCGTGCTTCACGCAGCTTGTCGAGGGTGCCGGGAATGAACTTCTGCCCGCCGAAGCCCGGGTTGACGCTCATCAGCAGAATCATGTCGACCTTGTCCATCACGTACTTGAGTACGTCCAGCGGCGTCGCCGGGTTGAACACCAGGCCGGACTTGCAGCCGCCCTCGCGGATCAGTTGCAGGGAACGGTCGACGTGCTGCGTGGCTTCGGGGTGGAAGGTGATGTAGGTCGCGCCGGCCTCGATGAAGTCACCGACAATGCGGTCCACCGGACTGACCATCAGGTGCGCGTCAATCGGCGCGGTCACCCCGTATTTGCGCAGCGCGGCGCAAACCATCGGGCCGATGGTCAGGTTCGGTACGTAGTGGTTGTCCATGACATCGAAGTGCACGAAGTCGGCGCCGGCGGCCAGGACGTTGTCCACTTCTTCACCCAGGCGGGCGAAGTCGGCGGAGAGAATCGACGGAGCAATGACGAAGGGCTGCATGACGCACCTTTTTTGAGCAGAATCACGATGGCGCGCATTGTATACCTCATGCTTTGATGCGCGCGACGTGGCCGCGATGATCAGTACGCCGCTCGGTAAATCTTCTCGATATCGACGGCGCTCAGTTTGCGTGGATTGTTGCGCATCAGGCGCTCGATCCCCGCCGCTTCCACGGCCATGGCCGGGATCGCATCCTCGGGCACACCGAAACTGCGCAGCCCTGGCGGAATCTCTACCGCCGCGCACAATGCGGCCATTGCCTCCACGGCTTTGTCCGCTGCTTCGTTGGCGCTCAGATGGACAGTCCTCACCCCCATGGCTTCGGCAATATCCTGCATACGCTCGACGCAGGCCATCTTGTTCCACGTCATGACATACGGCAGCAGCAAGGCGTTGCTGACGCCATGAGCAATGTTGAAACGCCCGCCCAGCGGATACGCCAGCGCATGCACCGCACCGACCCCGGCATTACCGAAGGCCATGCCGGCCATCAGGCTGGCGGTGGCCATGTCTTCGCGGGCTTGCAGGTTGGACGGGTTGGCGTAGGCCTTGGGCAGCGCTTTGGCGATCAGCTTGATGGCGCCGATGGCCAGGGCATCGGTGATCGGCGAGGCGTTGACCGACAGGTAGGATTCGATGGCATGCACCAGCGCGTCGACACCGCTGGCGGCGGTGACGCTGCGTGGGCAGGTCAGGGTCATTTGCGGACTGACCAGCGCCACGTCCGGCAATAGATAGTCGCTGACAATGCCCTTCTTCAATTGCGCGACCTTGTCGGAGAGGATCGCCACATTGGTCACCTCCGACCCGGTGCCAGCCGTGGTCGGGATGGCGATCAGCGGCGGGCCTTTGCGCGGCACCTGATCCACACCAAACAGATCCTCCAGCGCACCGTGGTAACCGGCGTAGGCCGCGACGCTTTTGGCGATGTCGATGGCGCTGCCGCCGCCGAGGCCAATCAGACCGTCATGCCCGCCCTCGCGGTAAACCCGCATGCAGTCTTCGACGATGGCGATTTCCGGGTCTGGCAGCACACGGTCGAAAATTTCGTAGGATCGATCGCCCAACTGCGCCAGCGCCAGCTCGACCGTGCCGGACTTGACCAGCGCCGCGTCGGTGACGATCAGCGGGTTGTCGATATCCAGGCGGGTGAGTTCGGCGGCCAACTGCTCGATGGCACCTGCGCCGGTGATCAGTTTGTGAGCAATCTTGAAAGAGGAAAGACTCATCGTGCGCAGCCTCTTATAAATAGGGGAGCTGGGCACAATAGTAGCTGGGGATTGGGGTTTGTCTGCTATTCAGGTTGTGAATGACCCAACATCCCGAAACACCTTGAACTCCTGTGGGAGCGAGCCTGCTGGCGATAGCGGAGTATCAGTCGACATCAAGATTGAATGTCAGTCCGTCATCGCGAGCAGGCTCGCCCCCACAGGGGATGGTGTGTGGGTTTAGACCTGGGCAGTGCGCAGTTTTTCGCTGCGGCCACGCAGCCACTCGAGGGTCAGCAACAGGATCACCGAGAAGGCGATCAGCAGGGTTGCTGCAGCGGCAATCGTCGGGCTGAGGTTTTCGCGGATACCGCTGAACATCTGCCGAGGCAACGTCGCTTGTTCGGGACCGGCGAGGAACAGCGTCACCACCACTTCATCGAACGACGTCGCGAAGGCAAACAGCGCACCCGAGATCACACCCGGCGCAATCAGCGGCAACGTCACCCGGCGGAACGCCGTCAGCGGCGAAGCTCCCAGACTGGCAGCGGCGCGCACCAGGTTATGGTTGAACCCCTGCAAGGTCGCCGAAACAGTAATGATCACAAACGGCACGCCCAGCACCGCGTGCACCACGATCAGCGAGAAGAAGCTGTTGCCCAGGCCCAACGGCGCAAAGAACAGGTAGCTCGCCACACCGATGATCACTACCGGCACCACCATCGGCGAAATCACCAGGGCCATGACCAGCGCCTTGCCCGGGAAATCACCCCGAGTCAGGCCAATCGCCGCCAGCGTTCCGAAGATCATCGCCAGCACCGTCGCCGCCGGAGCGACGATGATGCTGTTCCTCAATGCCCGCATCCATTCCGCCGAGGCGAAGAAGTCCTGATACCAGTGCAGCGAGAAGCCTTGCAGCGGATAGACCAGGAAACTGCCCGAGTTGAACGACAGCGGAATGATCACCAGCACCGGCAGAATCAGGAACAACAGAATCAAGCCGCAGAGAATCCGCAAGCTGTAGAACCACACCCGCTCAATGGGCGACATATAAGGACTCAGCATTTCATTCTCCCCTTAGCTCAGGCGCAGGCGACTGGCGCCCACCAGCCAGCTGTAAATCAGATAAAGCACCACGGTCGCCAACAGCAGCAGCCCACCGAGTGCGGTCGCCATGCCCCAGTTGATGCTGGTGTTGGTGTAGAAGGCGACGAAGTAGCTGACCATCTGATCGTTCGGGCTGCCCAGCAACGCCGGGGTGATGTAGTAGCCGATGGCGAGGATGAACACCAACAGGCAACCGGCGCCGACACCGGCATAGGTCTGCGGGAAGTACACCCGCCAGAAACTGGCGAACGGGTGGCAGCCGAGGGAAATCGCGGCGCGCATGTAGGTCGGCGAAATGCCTTTCATCACGCTGTAGATCGGCAGAATCATGAACGGCAGCAGGATGTGCACCATGGAGATGTAAACGCCTGTGCGGTTGAACACCAACTCCAGGGGTTTATCGATGATGCCCAGCGCCATCAGGCCGCTGTTGATCAAGCCACCCGATTGCAGTAACACGATCCAAGCGGCCACCCGGACCAGGATCGAGGTCCAGAAAGGCAACAACACCAGAATCATCAGCAGATTACTTTGGCGTGACGGCAGGTTCGCCAGCAAGTAAGCCAAGGGATATGCCAGCAACAAGCAGATCACGGTGATGATCAGGCCCATCCAGAACGTGCGGGCGAAGATGTCGAGGTAGATCGCCTGGTCAGGCGTGGCCGGTGCGATTTCGCCGAGGTCGTCGATGCGATGATCGACAGCCGCCAGCAAATAGTACGGTGTGATGTTGCTGGTATTGCGGCGCACCGCTTGCCAATAGGCCGGGTCGCCCCAGCGTTCGTCGAGGCCTTCCAGCGCTTCTTTATAAGAGGCCGGTTCAGAGGCGAACGGCAAGGCGCGGGCGGTTTTGGTCAGCAGGCTGCGGTAGCCGGCCAACTCCATGTTCAAGCGCTTGGACAAGTCGCCCAGGGTCTGATTCTTGCGCGCTTCAGCGAGGTCTTCGCTGGCCGCTTTGTACACCGGCTCGGCGGGCAGGCCGCGGCCGTCCCAACTGGCGATGGCCGCCACAGTGCGCGGCATGCCGCCGACCACTTCTGGGTTACCAACGCTTTTGTAGAGCAGCGCCACGATCGGCACCAGGAACACCAGCAACAGAAACAGCACCAGGGGCGCGATCAAGGCCTGGGCCTTCCAGCGGTTGATCCGCTCGGCGTGCTTGAGCCGCTGCTTCAAGGTGGGGTCAGTGCCCGCGTTCAGGGGAATGGCGGTGGCCATGGCGTACTCCGGAAATCTTTGATCGTTGCAGAGGCAGGCAAGCCTCCTCTGTTCTTGATAACTACATATCACCCCTGTAGGAGCGAGGCTTGCCCGCGAAAACGTCGGCACATTCAACATTAATGCTGACTGACACGCCGCCTTCGCGGGCAAGCCTCGCTCCTACAGGGGACTGATCGTTCCCACGCTCTGCGTCACAGGGACGCGGAGCGTCCCGGGCGGCATTCCCACGCACAGCGTGGGAACGATCATCCGCAGAACCGTCGTCCTGTGTGACTTGCTTATTTGGCAGCCCAGGAATTGAAGCGCTGCTCCAGTTGCTCGCCGTTGTCAGCCCAGAAGCTGACGTCGATCTGCACCTGGTTGGCGATGTTTTCCGGGGTGGTCGGCATGTCTTTCAGGACATCCTTGGCCAACAACGGTACGGCTTGAATGTTGGCCGGGCCGTAAGCGATGTTTTCCGAGTAGGTCTTCTGCTGCTGCGGCGCCACCGAGAACGCGATGAATTTCTTCGCCGCTTCAGCGCGCTTGGCGTCCAGACCTTTCGGGATAGCCCATGCGTCGAAGTCGTAGATACCGCCGTTCCACACGACTTTCAGGTTGCTTTCTTTCTGCACGGCGGCGATCCGGCCGTTGTAGGCCGAGCTCATGACCACGTCACCGGACGCGAGGTATTGCGGCGGTTGTGCGCCGGCTTCCCACCACTGAATGCTTGGCTTGAGCTCATCGAGCTTCTTGAATGCGCGGTCCTGACCGTCTTTGCCAGCCAGCACTTTGTAGACGTCTTTCGGCGCAACGCCGTCGGCCATCAGCGCGAATTCCAGGGTGTACTTGGCGCCTTTACGCAGGCCGCGCTTGCCCGGGAATTTTTTGGTGTCCCAGAAATCCACCCAGCTGGTCGGTGCCGAGGCCAGTTTGTCGGCGTTGTAGGCCAACACGGTCGACCACACGAAGAAACCTACGCCGCAAGGCTGGATCGCGCCCTTGACGTAATCTTCGGATTTGCCGAACAGCGCAGGATCAAGTTGCTCGAACATGTCTTCGTCGCAACCGCGAGACAGTTCTGGCGACTCAACTTCCACCAGGTCCCAGGACACGCTCTTGGTGTCGACCATGGCTTTTACCTTGGCCATCTCACCGTTGTATTCGCCAGCCACGATCTTGCCGTTGCCTGCCGCTTCCCACGGTGCGTAGAAGGCCTTGACCTGCGCCGCCTTGTTCGCCCCGCCAAAGGACACCACGGTCAAATCCGGGCCCGCCGCCATCGCGTGTGCCGCACCGATCATGCCCATGACCAAAGCGGTGAATTTCAGGGATCTCAACATTTATTGTTCTCTCCACGTGCAGGGTTGGTGTTGGTGTAGCCGGGGCGATCAGTTCGCCTCTAGAAGGGGGTCGAGCGCGCGAACGTGTTCGACCTGCCAGCCAAGCGGTACCACGTCGCCGACAGCCAGCGCGGGATCGAGCTCGGCAATCGGTTGTTTCACGAAGAAGTCGGTCTTGCCGCAGACTTCCAGGCGAACCCGGACGTGGTCGCCCAGATAGATGAATTCCGCTACCCGCCCTGAGAAGCGGTTGACGCAGGATTCGCTGGAGCCGTTGAGGCTTACGCGTTCCGGGCGAATCGACAGCGTGACCGGTTCGCCGGTTTTGCCGACGTTGACCGCCAGGGCTTCAACCTTTTCACCGCGGCCGAGCTCGACGATGCAGCGGTCGCCGGTCTGGCTGTGCAAGCGGCCGTTGAGGCGGTTGTTCTCGCCGATGAAATTGGCGACGAAGGTGTTTTTCGGCTCTTCATAGAGGGTGCGCGGCGCGGCGATCTGCTGGATCTCGCCCTGATGGAACACTGCCACGCGGTCGGACATGGTCAGGGCTTCGCCCTGGTCGTGAGTCACGTAGACCACGGTCACGCCGAGGCGCTGGTGCAGGTGTTTGATTTCCATCTGCATGTGTTCACGCAGTTGTTTGTCCAGTGCGCCGAGGGGTTCGTCCATCAGCACCAGTTGCGGTTCGAACACCAATGCGCGGGCCAGGGCCACACGCTGTTGCTGACCGCCGGACAGTTGTGCCGGGTAGCGCTGGGCGAAGGCGTCGAGCTGAACCATGCTCAGCACACGCTTGACCCGGTCACTGACATCGCTCTTGTTCAAGCCGCGCACGGTCAGCGGGAACGCCAGGTTCTCGGCGACGGTCATGTGCGGGAACAACGCGTAGTTCTGGAACACCATGCCGATGTCCCGCTTGTGCGGCGGTACGTTGTTGATGGAGCGTCCGGCCAGCTGGATTTCGCCGGCGGTGGGTGTTTCGAAACCGGCGAGCATCATCAGGCTGGTGGTCTTGCCGGAGCCGGAAGGCCCGAGCAAGGTGAGGAACTCGCCTTTGCGAATCTCCAGGTTGAGGTCTTTGACGATCAGGTTCTCGCCGTCGTAGCTTTTTTGCACTCCACGAAAGCTGACCAGAATGTCACTGGCCCCTGCGTTTGAATCGACCTGGCTCATACCCACACCTTTTTTGTTGATGACTGCTGTGGACTAAGCCTAGTGGACGCTGCCGACCGCGCAAATCGGGGCGCAGGAGAGAATCGCCTCAGCGGGATGGAAGGTTGGGTGTAGGGATTGCCCTACAAGGATGACGCGTTTTGGCAAACGCAGCGGCAAGTGGTCAGCTAAGGGCTGCAAGGACGGGCAAAAGCAGGTTTGCGGTGTGTCGCAAATGGATATGACGACGAGATTCCTGTAGGAGCGAGGCTTGCCCGCGAAGGCGCCCGCGCTGGCGCTGGCGCTGGCGCTGGCGCTAAAAGCTTCGCGGGCAAGCCTCGCTCCTACAGGGGATCGCATTCAGATCTAGAGGAGTTTGTGTTCCATCGCGTACTTCACCAGTTCCGCCAGTGAGGTGATGTTGAGCTTTTGCATCAGCCGCGCCTTATGGGTGCTGATGGTTTTGCTGCTCAGGGCCAGTTGCTGGGCGATATCGTTAACGTTGGCGCCCTGGGCCAGGCGTTCGAACACCGAGAACTCACGCTCCGAGAGCAATGAGTGCAACGGCCGCGAATCGGTCAGGCCGACTTCGAAGACCATGCGGTCCGCCAGGTCCGGGTCAATGTAGCGACCGCCCGCCGCGACCTTGCGGATCGCTGTCAGCAACAGCGCCGGATCGCTGTCCTTGGTCGCATAACCCGCGGCGCCGACCTTTAATGCCCGGGCAGCCATTTGTGCCTCGTCGTGCATCGACAACACCAGGATGGCCGGCGGATTGTTCAACGCACGAATCCTTGGAATCGCTTCCAGGCCATTGACGCCAGGCATGGAGATGTCCAGCAACACCACTTCGCAGGGCACATGCCGCAAGGTTTCGAGCAACTGCTCGCCATTGCTCGCCTCCCCTACCACCAGCAAGTCCTTGGCCAGGCCAATCAACTGCTTGATGCCTTCACGGACGATGGTGTGGTCTTCGGCTACCAGTACACGGATCACAGTCTTCTCCATTCTTTTTATGTAAGAGCCAAGATCATTCTCGGGCAAGCTCGCTCCTAAAGTGGACTGCGGGGTATATCAGCTATCTGCGCACCTGCCCGAATCCCTGTGGGAGCGAGCCTGCTCGCGATGACGAAAGCAAAGTCACCACGAAGACTTCAACC
Organism: Pseudomonas mandelii; assembly: GCF_900106065.1. Lineage (NCBI taxonomy): Bacteria > Pseudomonadati > Pseudomonadota > Gammaproteobacteria > Pseudomonadales > Pseudomonadaceae > Pseudomonas > Pseudomonas mandelii. The sequence goes on along the minus strand of NZ_LT629796.1, from coordinate 2,973,695 downwards.
CTCATCCACCGGCACTCGCACACTCAACGTGGTGCCCTCCCCCGGCTCACTCTCCAGCGACAACCGCCCGCCCATGATCAACACCCGCTCACGCATGCCGACCACACCGAAGGACGTTGCCCTGCCCGTGGCGGGGACAAATCCTACGCCATCATCGCTCACCGTCAGACACAACTCGTCACCTTCCAGCGTCAATGTCAGTTCGACAGTATGCGCCTGGGCATGCCGCATGACATTGGTCAGCGCTTCTTGAAGGATTCGGAACAGCCCAATGGCCTTGGCATCACTGAGCACCGGCAGGTTCTCCGGCACCTGCACCAGACATGGAATCTGCGTGCGCGCCTCGAAGCGCCGGGCCTGCCACTCGATCGCCGAGGCGATCCCGGCATCGAGAATCGGTGGTCGCAGCGCGGTCGCCACATCGCGCACCAGTTGGAACAGCTGCGCAATCAGGCGTTTCATGCTGTTCAAGCGCTCGTTCAGACCAGGGTCGAGCTGGGCGTAGGCCAATTCGCACATGGAGGTTTCCAGCTTCAGTACGGTGAGCATCTGACCCAGTTCATCGTGAACTTCCCGGGCGATGCGCGCTTTTTCCTCTTCCCGTACGCTCTCCAGGTGAGCCGACAGCTCACGCAGTTGCTCACGGGAACTGGCCAGTTCCAGCTCGATGCGCTTGCTCTCGCTGATGTCCCAGACAATCCCGTCCCAGACATAGGCGCCATCTTCGAGCCGACGAGTGATGGCCTTGATCTCGGCCCAGCGCTGCTCGCCCGAACGAGTAAGAATCCGCCCCTGCCACGACCAGTCACTGTCGGTGTCCAGCGCATGGTCCTGAGTCTGGTGATAGCTGGCCTTGTCGTCCGGGTGCACCAGGCTGCGCAGGCCTTTGTCACGGTGGGCCAGGGTCGCCGGCGAATAACCCGACAGGCTCTCGCTGCCTTCGCTGATGTAGGCAAAGTCGATCTGCCCTGTCACCGGCGCCCGCTCAAGGCGGAAGACCAATCCCGGAACGTTGGCCGCAATCCCCTGCAACCGCGCTTCGCTTTCCTGCAACGCCGCCAGGGCGCGACGACGTTCGGTGACGTCGTTGAGGTAGACCACCAGGTATTCACCACCACGAAAGCGCATAAAGCTCAACGAAACATCGGTCGGCAGGATGCTGCCATCCGCTCGCACACAGTTGGTTTCGAAACTTTGCGGCCCTTCTTCGCTGGCCCGGGCACGCTTCCACAGGTTCAGCCAGCGGTCCATGTGCAGGCCCGGCTCAAAGTCGATCAGCGGCCGATCCATGATGCCGCCGACCGGATACCCGAGCATGGTTTCGGCCGCGCGGTTGGCGTAGCGCACGTGGCTGTCCCAATTGACCCAGAGGATGCCGACGGTGCTCTGATCGATGGAAAATTGCGTGAGGCGCAACGCCTCTTCGCTGGCCTCGCGCAGGGCGATGTCCGCGCGCGCCTCCAATAGTCGCTGTTCCAGACTGTGTTGTTGGCGGCGCTGCCAGAACACGATGGCCATGCTGCTCAACATCAACACCGCCATCAACAGGCTGAGGTTTTGCCAGAAGCCCGGGGTCTCGGTCAGGCGCGGGTATTTGGGTTGCAGCCATTGGTTGTGCAGTTGCTCCAGGTCCTTGGCCGGGATCGCCCGCAGCGCGCTTTCGACGATGCCCGCCAGTTCCGGTTGGTCCCGCCGCGTGGCTACTCGCAGCAATTGCGGCAAGCCGATGTCACCCACCACGACCAGCCCGGCAAATTCGGGCTCGACGGACAGCCGCCCCAATTGCGCTTCATCGACCACGGCATAACCGGCCTGCTGACTCAGCAACAATTGCAATGCCTGGCGCTCGGTCGGTACGCCTTGCAGGTTCAGGTGGGGATAGTTGCCGCGCAGATAGTCAGCCGTCGCACTGGGCATGCGCACAGCGACGCGGGTTTGGCTGTCGAGTTTTTCCAGCTCCACGGCACCGGTGCTTTTCTGGTCACTGACCACCAGTTGCGGCACCCGCATGTAGGGGTCGGAGAATTGCCAGAACCGCAGGCCGGCGGGGGTTTGGGTCAGCCCGGGAGCGATGTCGATTTCACCCTCGCGCGCGGCGGCTTCCAGTTGCGTAAGGTCGGGGAAATTACGCCAGCTCAGCTCGACCTTGAGCACTTTGGCCAGCCATTTCATCAACTCGACGTTGACCCCCGACAGGCGCTGCAAGCGGCGATCGTATTGCGCGTAAGGCGCCTGCAGCACCAGCCCGACACGCAATTCTCCGTGCGCTGCCAGCCACTGTTGTTGCTGGAGCGACAAGGGCGCGACGTGCGTCGGTGGCGCGGAAGCCGCCCAACTCATCAAGGGAAACCACAAACAGCCGATAACCCACAGGCAGCGAAAACGCATCATCGAAGTCTCACACACTGACAAATACTGACCAACCCATTAGGCTGCCGGAATAACTTCTGGCCTGGAATATCCGATGCCCCCTGTCTACCGCCTGGCATTGCCAGCATTGTGCCTGTCGCTGATCCTGCCTTGCGCCTTTTCCGTCGAGGCCGCCGACCCGGCACCTGCAGCTGCGGAAAAACCCGCAGAAGAAAAACCGGTCGAACGCCAGCCACTGCTTGAGCGTAGTCAGGAAGAAACGACAGCACTTGAGCGAAAAATCCCCGCGCAGGAACAGCAACAGCTGCAAGCCGGCGCCGACACCTTCCTTGCGCTGTGGAAACCGGCCAACACCGCCGAGCCCAAAGGCGCGGTGATTATCATCCCAGGCGCAGGTGAAACCGTTGACTGGCCGCAAGCAATCAGCCCGTTGCGTAACAAATTGCCCGACGCGAAGTGGAGCAGCCTGAGTATCACCTTGCCGGACGTGCAAAGCGACGCCATTGCGCCACGCGTCATGGAAATGCCGCCAACGCTCAAGGCGCCGGAAACCGGCAGCAAGGACTCGACCACGGCCGCTCCCATCGAGCAAGCGGCAGGTGGTGAAGCGGAAGTTGCCGACAAGGCCATCGCCGAAACCACCGAGGAACAGTCAAAGGCCGCCGCCGAACGCATCTTTGCTCGAATTGATGCGGCCATTGCGTATGCCGAACAGCAAAGCGCTCGCAGCATCGTGGTGTTGGGCCATGGCACAGGCGCTTATTGGGCCGCGCGTTATTTGAGCGAGAAGCAGCCGTCGCAAGTGGAAAAATTTGTGATGGTCGCGGCACAGACGCCTGCCGCGGCGAAACCCGAACTGGTCGAACTGACGCCGACACTGAAGCTGCCGACGGCAGATATCTTCTACATGGATAAGCCGCTGGATCGCAACGCAGCACTGGCACGGATGCAGGCCAGCAAGCGCTTGAAGTCTTCAGCGTTCAGCCAGGTGTCGCTCAAGGCGTTGCCCGGTAATGCCAGGGCCGAGCAAGAGCAACTGGTGCGCCGGGTGCGCGGGTGGTTGAATCCGCAGAAGGCGGCGGACTGAAAGACCGCGTCGCCCCCATCGCGAGCAAGCCTAGCTCTTACAGGTTCTGTGTTGTATGACGCGAAACCTGTAGGAGCGAGGCTTGCCCGCGAAGACGGTATCCCTGGCGACACGAATCTTTCCAGCTACCGAAAATCCCGCCGCTCACGAATCAACGTGTAGGCCGAGTGCAGTTCGCGGGTCTTGTCAGTCGCCTCACGCACCTGCAACGCCGTCGCACCGCTGCCGGCAATCTTGTCCGGATGGTGGCGACTGAGCAGGCGTCGATAGGCACGCTTGATCTGCGCCGGCTCGCTGGTCGCCGACACCCCCAACAGCTGCAAGGCATCCTGATAAGTCAGGGTGCTGCTGACCTGCGGGCGCTTGTGCTGATCGTAGTCAGCCGCCAGCGCCAGTACTTGTTGCGGCGTCCAGCCCAGCCACTTGCCCCACAGGGCCAGCAATTCACGTTCATTGTTCCCCGCACGCCCATCGGCCCAAACCATGCGCCAACAGGCGCGCAATACGCCTTCCGCGGCGTGGGGCTGAGCACTCAAGCGCCGCAGATACCCGCGCAACCGGTCACGGCCCGACTTGCCGCGATTGAACGCGGCAATGGCACGACGCTGCGCCGATTCGGTCATTTCCAGCGCACGCATTTCCTGACGAGCCTGCTGGATGTGACCATCCACCACGCGTCCATCGCTCTTGGCCAACCGTCCCAGCAACACGAACAACAGTTCATCGTTGCGCAGCATCGGACGACCGCCGAGCTTTTCACGCAAATGCCCCCAGCTTTGCAGGTGCAAGCGCCGATCCAGCGCCTGTCCCAGCAAAGCACCGAGCATGGCCCCCGGAATGCTGGCTATGGCAAAGCCCGCTCCGGCTCCAATCAGAGTCCCTGGCCACAGCATCTCAGCGTCTCGCTTCTATCAGGGTTTCAACTTCAGCCAGGCGTTCATGCGTGCCGACATCCACCCAGTGTCCGCTCAGGCGTTCGCCGGTAACCTGTCCATCCGCCATCGCTTTGCGCAGCAACGGCGCCAGTTTGAAGGCGCCGGCCGAGCAACCGTCGAACAGTTGCGGATGCAGCACGGCAATACCGCTGTAGGTCAGGGTGTCGGCGTCAGGCTGACCGTCGCGCACTTGCCCGTCGACCAGCGTGAAATCGCCGGTCGGGTGATGGGCCGGATTGTCCGCCAGCACCAGGTGCGCCAACCCGGCGATGGGTTGATGCAGCACGCTGAAGTCGTAGTCAGTCCAGATGTCACCATTGACCACCAGGAATGCTTCATCGCCCAGCAGAGGCAATGCGCGGAAGATACCGCCGCCGGTTTCCAGTGGCTCCCCTTCCGGTGAGTAATGAATACGCAGGCCGTATTGCGAGCCGTCACCCAAGTAGCTTTCGATCTGCTGACCGAGCCAGGCGTGGTTGATCACAATCTCGGTAAACCCGGCGTTTGCCAGGGCTTTCAAGTGGTACTCGATCAGAGGCACGCCGCCAGCACGAACCAGCGGTTTGGGTGTGGTCAGGGTCAGCGGGCGCATGCGCTCGCCTTTGCCGGCCGCCAGAATCATCGCCTTCATGCAGGGGCTCCAGCACGCAGGCTCAGCAGCAACACATCCAGCTCGGCCAGCTCAGGACGGCGGGCGATCACTGCATCTATATAAGCAAAGAAGCGCGGCACATCGGCCAGGTAGCGCGGCTTGCCGTCGCGATGACAGATGCGGGCGAAAATGCCGATCACTTTCAGGTGACGCTGCACGCCCATCAGGTCGCTGGCGCGCAGAAAGTCTTCGAAATCAGGCTGCACGGGAATGCCGAGCGCACCCGCTTGCTGCCAGTAATTTTCCAGCCAGGCGTGCACACGCTCCTCGGGCCAACTGAGGAAAGCGTCCTTGAACAGGCAAGTGACGTCATAGGTCACCGGGCCGTAGACCGCGTCCTGGAAATCCAGCACGCCGGGGTTCGGCTCGCTGAGCATCAGGTTGCGAGGCATATAGTCGCGATGCACCAGCACTTTAGGCTGGGCCAGGGCGCTGTCGATCAGCAGCTCAGTCACGTGCTGCCAGAGCATTTGCTGCGCCGAGTCGAATTCGATGCCCAACTCGCGCTTCACGTACCACTCGGGGAACAGCTCCAGCTCACGACGCAGCAAAGCCACGTCGTAACTCGGCAACGGCGCGACCATCGGCAATTGCTGGAAAGCCAGCAATGCTTGCAGGGCATCCTTGAACAAATCGTCGGCGTTTTCGCTGTCGATCACGTCCAGATAAGTCTTGTTGCCCAGGTCATTGAGCAAAAGAAATCCGCGTTCGAGGTCTTCGGCATAAATTTTCGGCACATTTATTCCGGACTTCGCCAACAAAAAAGCGATATCCACGAAGGGTTTGCAGTTTTCCTGGGGCGGTGGCGCGTCCATCACGACGAAACTTCTGCCTTCGCCTTCCCACCGGAAATAGCGCCGAAAACTCGCGTCACTACTGGCCGCGGTCAATGTGGCCGGGGGTACGACGCCCCAGCCCTGTTCTGCAAAGAGGATAGCCAACTGCTCATCGAGCCAAACTTTCAGGTGTTGCAAACGTACATCTTGGTCAGGCATTGCAAGGGTCTCCGACGGCGCTAGCCGTCAAGCGGGTCATGCTTTATTATCCAGCATCTTTTTCAGACCATCGAGAGGCGTGCGGCCCACACCGCGGGCAGATGGCACGCAGGAAGCCCGGACTAATAAGATGGCATTGAAATCCCCCGCGTTTCGTAAAAAATTTCCGTTGTTGGTTACCGGCAGTCTGCTGGCCCTGCAACCCCTAGCCACTTCTTTCGTGGTCGCCGCGGAACAGTATGACTGCTCAGTCTCTGCTTCGGGTGCCTGGGACTGTGCGCCAAAAGCGCCAGCGGCGGCATTGCCTCCGCGTCCCGTCCATGACGGCAGCGCAGTTTCCGCCACCGGCGAACCTGCGTCCGAAAGTGGCACCAGTGAAGACACTGGCGCCAAGCCTGTGCTGGTTACCGAGTCCAAAGGACGCGGCCTGAAGTCGCGTAGTGCAGACTACAGTCACCTCGACTGGGTTCCGCGCGAGAACCTCACGGCAGCGCAACTGGCCGAGACCGGTCCTTACTGCTCTGGTTCCTATATCGAACCGATTCGTCCTGGCATGAATGACAAGACGGATAAAAGTGACGCTCCAACCTTTATCGGCGCGAAAGCCTCCCGCTATAAGCAGGAAGAGCAAGTCGCGACCCTGGCCGGTGACGTCGTCATGCGCCAGGGCAGCATGCAGGTTGAAGCCGACGAAGCGAATCTTTACCAGGCCGAGAGCCGTGGCGAACTGAGCGGCAACGTGCGCATTCGCGACAACGGCGCACTGATCGTGGGCGACCACGCCGACGTGCAGCTCGATACCGGTGAAGCCAAGGTCGATAACGCCGAATACGTGATGCACAAATCCCGTATCCGCGGTAACGCGCTGTACGCCAAACGTGCCGAAAACGCGATCATCCGCCTCAAGGATGGTACGTACACCACGTGCGAACCGAACAGCAACGCCTGGCAGCTCAAGGGCAACAACATCACCTTGAACCCGGCGACCGGCTTCGGTACCGCGACCAACGTGACACTGCGGGTCAAGGACATTCCTGTCCTGTACACGCCGTACATCTATTTCCCGATCGATGACCGTCGCCAGTCCGGCTTCCTGCCGCCGACTATCGGCACGGGCAGCGATACCGGCTTCATGCTGGTCACACCGTATTACTTCAACCTGGCACCGAACTACGATGCCACGTTGTATCCGCGCTACATGAGCAAGCGCGGCTTGTTGATGGAAGGCGAGTTCCGCTACCTGACCCCGTCCAGCGAAGGTCAGTTCGGTGCTGCGTACCTCAACGACGAAGATACCGATCGCAGCAAGCAGACCGACTACCAGAAAAACCGCTACATGTATAACTGGCAGCACAAGGGTGGTCTGGATTCGCGGGTCCTCACGCAGGTTGATTACACTAAGATCAGCGATCCGTATTACTTTCAAGACTTGCAGACTGATCAGATTGGTATAAAAAGCGCCGATTATGTTAACCAGCAAGGCTCCGTCACTTACCGTGGCGATAGTTACTACGCTCAACTGAATGCACAGGCCTATCAGCTTGCAACGGTGTCGAACATTACACCGTATAACCGCTTGCCACAGATTACGTTTGCGGGCCGGCTACCAACTCAACCGGCCGGCCTGAACTTTGATTACCAGACCGAGCTGGTACGGTTTGATCGCGACTTGAAAAACGGCACTTTCACCGACGAAGACGGGAACGTGACTCCGCGCCTAGACACGAACGTTGTTGGCTTGGCACGCGCTACAGGTGATCGTCTCAACCTTGCGCCAGCCGTCAGTCTGCCTCTGAACTGGACTTACGGCTTCCTGAAGCCGACGCTCAAGTACCAGTACACCCAATACAGCCTGGATCTGGACAACAGGGGCAAAACCTTTGTTTCCAACCAGACCGCAGAACAGGACAGGCTACTCGGAAAGTTTGACAGCAATCAGAACCGTGGCGTGCCGATCGCCAGTGTCGACAGCGGGCTTTACTTCGATCGCAATACGCAATGGTTTGGCAAGAACTACCGTCAGACTCTCGAACCGCGCCTGTTCTATCTGTACGTACCAGAGACCGATCAGGAAGACATTCCGGTATTTGATACCAGCGAATACACCTTCAACTATGCGTCGCTCTTCCGTGATAACCGTTTCTCCGGCTCCGACCGCGTCGGTGACGAGAACAAACTGTCGTTGGGCGTGACCAGCCGCTGGATCGAAGACAACGGCTTCGAACGTCAACGCATCAGTGTCGGCCAGGCCTTGTACTTCAAGGACCGCGAAGTTCAGTTGCCGGGTATCGATGCAAAGACCCGCGACGATGCGCACTCCAACGTGTCGCCTTATGCGCTGGAATACGAATACCGCTGGAACCGCGATTGGCGCACCACGGCCGATTACAACTGGGACCCGGACAGCCGCAGCCCTCGCTCGGGCAGCGCGATGTTCCACTACCAGCCTGAGGACAACCCGAACAAGGTCATCAACGCCGGTTATCGCTATCGCAATGACCAGGTCCGTTACGACCAGAACAGCGGTAAATGGTCGGTGGGCGGTGGTGATTACGGCACCCCAGGCCAACCTGGCTACGTGAAGGACTACTACAAAATCCAACAGCACGACTTCTCGGTGATCTGGCCAATCGTGCCGCAATGGAACGCCATCAGCCGCTGGCAGTATGACTACAACCGCAACCGTACCCTGGAAGCCTTCGGTGGTTTCGAGTACGACAACTGCTGCTGGAAACTGCGCCTGATCAACCGTTACTGGGTTTCCTATGACGAGTTCAGTCAAGATGCCCCGCAAAACGAAAAAGGCGACCACGGCGTCTTCCTACAAATCGTTCTGAAAGGTCTCGGCGGCCTCACCGGCGCCAAAGTAGAGAGCTTCCTCGACAAAGGCATCCAAGGTTATCGTGAACGTGAAGACCAAGCTTTCTGATTGTCTGCGCCCGCTAGTGCTGGGCGCGCTGTTCCTGGGTACTGCGGCGAACGCCGCGGTACAGTCCATCGATAAAGTGGTGGCCATCGTCGACAACGACGTGGTCATGCAAAGCCAACTGGACCAGCGTGTTCACGAAGTTCAGCAAACCATCGCCAAACGCGGTTCTGCGGTTCCGCCGGCCGGCGTGCTGGATCAGCAGGTGCTTGAGCGTCTGATCGTCGAAAACCTGCAATTGCAGATCGGCGAGCGTTCCGGCATCCGCATTACCGATGAAGAACTGAACCAGGCTGTCGGCACCATTGCCCAGCGCAATAACATGTCGATTGATCAGTTCCGTGCTGCCCTGACTCGTGACGGCCTCTCTTATGAGGACGCACGGGACCAGATTCGTCGCGAAATGATCATCAGCCGAGTGCGCCAGCGTCGTGTGGCCGAGCGCATTCAGGTGTCTGAACAGGAAGTGAAGAACTTCCTCGCTTCCGACCTCGGCAAAATGCAGTTGTCCGAAGAGTTCCGTCTGGCCAACATCCTGATTCCTACGCCGGAAAGCGCCAACTCCGATGCAATTCAGAATGCAGCCAAGCAAGCGGACGCGGTTTACCAGCAGCTCAAGCAAGGCGCTGACTTCGGTCAGTTGGCAATCGCCAAATCCGCCAGCGAAACCGCACTGGAAGGCGGCGACATGGGCTGGCGTAAAGCCGCTCAATTGCCACCTCCGTTCGATCGCATGTTGAGCACCATGACCGTTGGCGACATTACCCAGCCAATGCGCACGCCGGGGGGCTTCATCATCCTGAAGATCCTCGACAAGCGTGGCGGTGAGACCCAGACCCGTGACGAAGTGCACGTGCGTCACATCCTGGTCAAACCTAGCCCGATTCGTGACGAAGCAAAAACCAAAGCCCTGGCTGAATCGCTCTATACCCGAATCGAAGCGGGCGAAGATTTCGGCGAACTGGCGAAAAGCTTCTCGGAAGACCCGGGGTCCGCCCTCAACGGTGGCGACCTGAACTGGATCGACCCGAACGCATTGGTGCCCGAGTTCCGCGAAGTGATGGCCAAGACCCCGCAAGGTCAGCTGTCCAAGCCGTTCCAGACTCAATACGGCTGGCACGTTCTGGAAGTCCTTGGCCGCCGCGCCACCGACAGCACGACCCAGGCCCGTGAGCAGCAGGCGATGACCGTACTGCGTAACCGCAAATACGACGAAGAGCTGCAAACCTGGCTGCGTCAGATCCGTGACGAAGCGTATGTAGAGATCAAACTCCCTGGTGCAGACCAGGCAGCGCAGTGAAACCCAAGCGTTTCGCGCTGACACCCGGCGAACCGGCCGGCATAGGTCCTGACCTGTGCCTGCTGCTCGCCTCGCAAGCCCAGCCACATCCCCTGATTGCCATAACCAGCCGCGACCTGCTCCTTGAGCGGGCCGCGCAGCTGGGTGTGGTCGTCGATTTGCTGCCGGTAACACCGGACAGTTGGCCGGATGCCCCGGCACCCGCCAACAGCCTGTATGTCTGGGATACCCCGCTCAATGCACCGGTCATCGCCGGGCAACTGGACAAGGCCAATGCGGCTTTCGTTCTGGAAACCCTGACCCGTGCGGGCCAAGGCTGCCTCGACGGGCATTTCGCCGGAATGATCACTGCCCCCGTGCACAAGGGCGTGATCAATGAATCGGGCATCGCCTTCTCCGGGCACACCGAATTTCTCGCTGACCTGACCCATACCGCACAAGTGGTGATGATGCTTGCCACCCGCGGCTTGCGCGTGGCGCTGGTCACCACTCACCTGCCCCTTCGGGAGATTGCCGATGCAATCACCCCGGAGCGTCTGGAGCGGGTCACACGGATTTTGCACACGGACTTGCAACAAAAGTTCGGCATCGCCCGGCCACGCATCCTGGTCTGCGGGCTAAACCCGCACGCCGGTGAAGGCGGACATCTGGGCCATGAAGAAATCGACATCATCGAACCTACATTAGAGCGTCTGCGCGGCGAGGGCATGGACCTTCGCGGCCCCCTGCCCGCCGACACTCTGTTTACCCCCAAATATCTGGAGCACTGCGACGCGGTGCTGGCGATGTACCACGACCAGGGCCTGCCTGTGCTGAAATACAAAGGCTTCGGCGCGGCAGTCAACGTGACCCTGGGCTTGCCGATCATCCGCACATCGGTCGACCACGGCACTGCCCTGGATCTGGCCGGCAGCGGCAACATCGACACCGGCAGCCTGCAAGTCGCCCTGGAAACCGCCTACCAGATGGCCGAGACCCGTATATGACCGAGCATTACCAACACCGGGCGCGCAAGCGTTTCGGCCAGAACTTCCTGCACGATGCCGGCGTTATCGACCGCATCCTGCGCTCCATCCACGCCAAGCCTGAAGACCGCCTGCTGGAAATCGGCCCGGGCCAGGGTGCGTTGACCCAAGGCCTGCTGGGCAGTGGCGCGCAACTGGACGTGGTGGAACTGGACAAAGACCTGATCCCGATCCTCAATCAGCAGTTCGCCGGAAAGAGCAACTTCAACCTGCATCAGGGCGACGCACTGAAGTTTGACTTCAACAGCCTGAACGCAGCCCCGGGCAGCCTTCGGGTCGTCGGCAACCTGCCATATAACATCTCTACGCCGCTGATTTTTCACTTGCTGCACAACGCCAGCCTGATTCGCGACATGCACTTCATGCTGCAAAAGGAAGTGGTCCAGCGTATGGCGGCGGGCCCTGGTGGCGGTGACTGGGGCCGTCTGTCGATCATGGTTCAGTATCACTGCCGGGTTGAGCATCTGTTCAACGTTGGCCCCGGTGCGTTCAATCCGCCACCGAAAGTCGATTCAGCCATCGTGCGCCTGGTGCCTCACGCGGTGCTGCCGCACCCGGCCAAGGATCACAAGCTGCTGGAGCGTGTTGTGCGCGAAGCCTTCAACCAGCGCCGCAAAACCCTGCGCAATACCCTCAAGCTGCTGCTGAGCAACGACGAAATCACGGCAGCCGGCGTCGACGGCAGCCTTCGTCCAGAGCAGCTCGACCTTGCCGCCTTCGTGCGCCTTGCCGACAAGCTCAGCGAACAAGTCCTGGCTACTCCCGCCGTCGACTGACAGCCGACGAGCGTTATCGGGTAGGACACCAGCGCCCATGTCTGGTTTACTACCCGATACTTGGCCTAGACTGAGCTCCATCAGCTACGCCCCGCGTCCCGCTTCGCTTTTAAGGCCTCTTGCATGTCCGATCCTCGTTATCAGGTCGACGTCAGCGTCGTCACCCGCTATCTGGCAGAACAATCGCAACCCGAGCACAACCGCTTCGCCTTTGCCTACACCATTACCGTGCACAACAATGGCGAGCTACCGGCCAAACTGCTGTCTCGGCACTGGGTCATCACCGATGGCGACGGGCATGTCGAAGAGGTTCGCGGTGCGGGCGTTGTCGGCCAACAACCGTTGATCGAACCAGGCAAGAGCCATACCTACAGCAGCGGCACCGTCATGACCTCCAAGGTCGGTACGATGCAGGGTACTTATGAAATGATCGCCGACGACGGCAAACACTTTGACGCCGTTATCGCGCCATTCCGCCTGGCGGTGCCCGGAGCCCTGCACTGATGGCGACGTATGCCGTCGGAGACCTTCAAGGCTGCCTTGAAGCCCTGCAATGCCTGCTCAAAAAAGTCGCGTTCGACCCGACAAAGGATCGTCTGTGGCTGGTGGGCGATCTGGTCAACCGTGGCCCGCAGTCGCTGGAAACCCTGCGTTTTCTCTACAGCATCCGCGAATCGCTGGTGTGCGTGCTCGGCAACCATGACCTGCACCTGCTGGCCGCCGGTAAGAACATCGAACGCCTGAAGAAAACCGATACCCTACGCGAAATTATCGAAGCCCCCGATTGCGCCGAGCTGCTGGAATGGCTACGCCAGCAAAAACTCATGCATTACGACGAACAACGTAACGTTGCGCTGGTGCATGCCGGTATTCCCCCGCAATGGTCGCTGCGCAAAGCACTGAAGTACGCCGCCGAGGTCGAGACGGCGCTACGCGACGACAATCTGCTGCCGCCCTACCTCGACGGCATGTACGGCAACGATCCGGCGAAATGGGACAGCGACCTCAGAGGCGTCACGCGCCTTCGGGTGATCACCAACTATTTCACCCGCATGCGTTTCTGTACGGCCGAAGGCAAGCTGGACCTCAAGAGCAAGGAAGGCCTGGGCACTGCGCCACCCGGCTACAAACCCTGGTTCCAGCACAAGGAACGCAAGACCAAAGGCGTGAAAATCATTTTCGGGCACTGGGCCGCGCTTGAAGGCCAGTGCAACGAACCGGGCATCTCTGCGCTCGACACGGGTTGCGTCTGGGGCGGTGCCCTGACGATGATGAACGTCGACAGCGGCGAACGCCTGTCCTGCAAATGCGACGAGCATGGCCATGCCGCCGCGCCGCCAGTCGCCCCACGAACTAGCGAACAAACGCCAGCCAGCGCCCAGCGCTAGACTGCGCTTTCAGCCGAGCCACAGGAGCCCGCCATGAGCGAATTCAAACGTATCCCCCCAGAACAGGCACAGGCCCTGCGCGCACAAGGCGCCGTGGTGGTCGATGTCCGTGACCCCGCGACCTATGCCGCCCTGCACATCAGCGGCTCGAAGCATCTGGACAATCATTCCCTGCATGCCTTCATTCAGGCGGCCGATCTGGACGCACCGACCGTGGTGGTCTGCTATCACGGCAATTCCAGCCAGGGCGCCGCCGCATACCTGATCAGCCAGGGCTTTTCCGACGTGTACAGCATGGATGGCGGTTTTGAGCTGTGGCGTACGACTTATCCTGCGGAAACGGCGCAAGGCACTTCCGAATAATTTTTTTGTAACGTGCAAGCCCCGTCCCCTGTGGGCTCGCGCGGTGGCAGACGAACGGTCTGCCACAACTAATTACGTATCTCGCCTTTACCTCCTGAATAAGCAACTATCCTTAAGCGCAGGCCATCCAAAACAGGGGAGAGCCGGTACACCGGCGCGCGGGTCATCGGGAGTAGCTTTCGAGGTCGTCAGCTTCGAAAGAGTTCTGGGGGGTAAACAGCGACTGCATATCCGGTTGCTGCCAGCATCGACTGAATGATCCGGCGTCGGCTCCACGTATCGAGCGAGGTGACGTCATGAGTATCTTTAGCCACTTCCAACAACGCTTCGAGTCCACACGCCAGGAAGAACTCTCGCTGCAAGAGTATCTTGAGCTGTGCAAACAGGACCGCAGCGCCTACGCCTCCGCCGCCGAGCGTCTATTGCTGGCCATCGGAGAACCGGAGCTGCTCGACACCTCGACCAACTCGAGACTGTCGCGAATCTTTTCCAACAAGGTGATCCGCCGCTATCCGGCCTTTGAAGACTTCCACGGGATGGAAGAATGCATAGACCAGATCGTGTCGTATTTCCGCCATGCCGCTCAGGGCCTGGAAGAGAAGAAACAAATCCTCTATCTGCTCGGCCCCGTCGGTGGCGGTAAATCGTCCCTGGCCGAGAAGCTCAAACAACTGATCGAGAAAGTGCCCTTCTACGCCATCAAGGGCTCGCCGGTATTCGAGTCGCCGCTGGGCCTGTTCAACGCCACTGAAGATGGTGCGATCCTCGAAGAAGACTTCGGCATTCCGCGGCGCTACCTCAATACCATCATGTCTCCATGGGCCACCAAGCGCCTGGCCGAATTCGGCGGCGACATCAGCCAGTTCCGCGTGGTGAAACTCTATCCGTCGATCCTCAACCAGATCGCGGTGGCCAAAACCGAACCGGGCGATGAAAACAACCAGGACATCTCGGCGCTGGTGGGCAAGGTCGACATCCGCAAACTGGAGGAATACCCACAGAACGACGCTGATGCCTACAGCTATTCAGGCGCGCTGTGCCGGGCCAACCAGGGCCTGATGGAATTCGTCGAAATGTTCAAGGCGCCAATCAAGGTGCTGCACCCATTGCTGACCGCCACCCAGGAAGGCAACTACAACAGTACCGAAGGCCTCGGGGCGATTCCGTTTACCGGGATCCTGCTGGCTCACTCCAACGAATCGGAATGGCACACCTTCCGCAACAACAAGAACAACGAAGCCTTCATCGACCGGATCTATATCGTCAAAGTGCCGTATTGCCTGCGGGTCAGCGACGAGGTGAAGATCTACGACAAGCTTCTGTTCAACAGCTCTCTGGCCAAGGCCCATTGCGCACCCGACACCCTGAAAATGCTCGCCCAGTTCACCGTGCTCTCACGCCTCAAGGAGCCGGAAAACTCCAACATCTATTCCAAGATGCGTGTGTATGACGGCGAGAACCTCAAAGACACGGATCCGAAAGCCAAGTCGATCCAGGAATACCGCGACAACGCCGGTGTCGACGAAGGCATGAACGGTCTGTCGACCCGGTTTGCGTTCAAGATCCTGTCCAAGGTCTTCAACTTTGATCCGCACGAAATCGCCGCCAACCCGGTGCATTTGCTCTATGTGCTGGAACAACAGATCGAACAGGAACAATTCCAGGCCGAGACCCGTGAACGCTATCTGCGCTTCCTCAAGGAGTACCTGGCACCGCGTTATATCGAATTCATCGGCAAGGAGATCCAGACTGCCTACCTCGAGTCTTACAGCGAGTACGGCCAGAACATCTTCGATCGCTACGTGCTGTACGCAGACTTCTGGATCCAGGACCAGGAATACCGAGATCCGGAAACCGGCGAAATCCTCAACCGCGTCGCGCTGAACGAAGAGCTTGAGAAAATAGAAAAACCGGCCGGCATCAGCAATCCGAAGGATTTCCGCAACGAAATCGTCAACTTCGTCTTGCGCGCCCGGGCCAACAACAATGGCAAGAACCCGACCTGGCTCAGCTACGAAAAACTGCGGGTGGTCATCGAGAAGAAAATGTTCTCCAACACCGAGGACCTCCTGCCTGTCATCAGCTTCAATGCCAAGGCCAGCAAAGAGGACCAGCAGAAGCACAACGACTTCGTCACACGGATGGTCGAGCGGGGCTACACCGACAAACAGGTACGACTGCTGTCCGAGTGGTACCTGCGGGTCCGGAAATCGCAATGACGCAGCGGCAAGCCATAAGCTACAAGCGGCAAGAAAAAGCGCGTAAGCCCTGATATCCGGGCAGCTTCTACTTGCAGCTTGTAGCTCACAACTTGAAGCCGCCCGGAGGGGCCTATGAGCTATGTGATCGACCGACGTCTCAATGGCAAGAACAAGAGCACGGTGAACCGTCAGCGGTTTCTGCGGCGTTATCGTGATCACATCAAAAAGGCCGTCGAAGAGGCGGTCAGTCGGCGTTCCATTACCGATATGGAACACGGCGAACAGATCAGCATCCCCGGCCGCGACATCGACGAGCCGGTGCTTCACCATGGACGTGGTGGCAAGCAGACCGTCGTGCACCCCGGCAACAAGGAATTCACCAGCGGCGAACACATTGCCCGTCCGCCAGGCGGTGGTGGCGGCAGAGGCCCAGGCAAGGCAGGCAACTCGGGCGAAGGGATGGACGAGTTCGTCTTCCAGATCACCCAGGAGGAATTCCTCGAATTCATGTTCGAGGACCTCGAACTGCCGAACCTGGTCAAGCGCAACCTGACCGGCACCGACACCTTCAAGACCGTGCGCGCGGGTATCAGCAACGAAGGTAACCCGTCGCGAATCAACATCATCCGTACCCTGCGCTCGGCCCATGCCCGGCGAATCGCCCTGTCTGGCAGCAGCCGGGCAAAGTTACGGGAAGCCAAAGAAGAACTGCTGCGACTCAAGCGGGATGAACCGGATAACTTCGGCGATATTCAGGAGATCGAAGCAGAAATCGAAAAACTCAGTGCGCGCATCCATCGCGTTCCCTTTCTCGATACCTTCGACCTCAAGTACAACTTGCTCATCAAGCAGCCGAACCCCAGCTCCAAGGCGGTGATGTTCTGCCTGATGGACGTGTCCGGCTCAATGACCCAGGCAACCAAAGACATCGCCAAGCGCTTTTTCATTCTGCTGTACCTGTTTCTCAAGCGTAACTACGACAAGATCGACGTCGTCTTCATCCGCCACCACACCAGCGCCCGCGAAGTGGATGAGGAAGAGTTCTTCTACTCCCGGGAAACCGGCGGCACCATCGTCTCCAGCGCCTTGAAACTGATGCAGGAAATCATGGCCGAGCGTTATCCGAGCAATGAGTGGAACATCTACGCGGCCCAGGCCTCCGACGGTGACAACTGGAACGACGATTCGCCGATCTGCCGCGACATTCTGATCAACCAGATCATGCCGTTCGTGCAGTACTACACTTACGTTGAGATTACCCCGCGCGAACACCAGGCTTTGTGGTTCGAATACGAACGCATCGCTGAAGCCTTCTCTGACACTTTTGCCCAGCAGCAACTGGTCTCGGCCGGGGATATCTACCCGGTCTTCCGTGAACTCTTCCAGCGCAGGTTAGTGACATGACCGCCAAAGAGCAGAAGCGCCAACCCATTTCCACCGGCTCAGAATGGACATTCGAGCTGATCCAGGCCTATGACAAAGAAATCAGTCGCCTGGCGGCTCGTTATGCCCTGGATACGTACCCTAACCAGATCGAAGTGATCACCGCCGAGCAGATGATGGACGCCTACGCCTCCGTCGGCATGCCACTGGGTTATCACCATTGGTCCTATGGCAAACACTTCCTCAGCACCGAGAAGTCTTACAGCCGTGGGCAGATGGGGCTGGCCTACGAGATTGTGATTAATTCAGACCCATGCATCGCCTATCTGATGGAAGAAAACACCATCTGTATGCAGGCCCTGGTGGTCGCTCATGCCTGCTATGGCCACAACAGCTTCTTCAAGGGCAATTACCTGTTCCGCACCTGGACCGACGCCAGCTCGATCATCGATTACCTGGTTTTCGCCAAGCAGTACATCATGCAATGCGAAGAACGCCACGGCATCGATGCAGTGGAGGACCTGCTGGATTCCTGCCATGCGCTGATGAACTACGGGGTCGACCGCTACAAACGCCCATATCCGATTTCGGCTGAAGAAGAGCGCCGCCGGCAGAAGGATCGGGAAGAGCACTTGCAGAAACAGATCAACGATTTGTGGCGGACCATTCCAAAAGGGGCCGACAAGTACAGCGACAAGGACAACGCGCGCTTCCCCGCCGAACCTCAGGAAAACATCCTGTACTTCATCGAAAAACACGCGCCGCTGCTGGAGCCCTGGCAGCGGGAAATCGTGCGCATCGTGCGCAAGATCGCCCAATATTTCTACCCGCAACGCCAGACCCAGGTCATGAACGAAGGCTGGGCCACGTTCTGGCACTACACGCTGATGAACGACCTGTATGACGAAGGCCTCGTTACCGACGGCTTCATGATGGAGTTTCTGACGTCCCACACCAGCGTGGTCTACCAACCCGGCTTCGACAGCCCCTACTACAACGGCATCAACCCCTACACCTTGGGTTTTGCCATGTACCGGGACATCCGCCGCATGTGTGAACACCCTACCGAGGAGGATTACCGCTGGTTCCCTGAGATAGCCGGTACCGACTGGCTGTCGAGCATCAAGTTCGCCATGAGCAGCTTCAAGGACGAAAGCTTCATCCTGCAGTACCTGTCACCGCAGGTGATCCGCGACCTGAAATTGTTCAGCATTCTCGATGACGACCAAAAGGACGACCTGCTGGTCCCGGCCATTCACGATGAAGGTGGCTACCGCACCATTCGCGAAACACTGGCCGCGCAGTACAACCTGGGTAATCGAGAGCCCAATATTCAGATCTACAGCATCGACCGGCGTGGCGACCGCTCCCTGACCTTGCGTCACCAGCAGCACGACCGCAAACCGTTGGGCGAGTCCACCGAGGAAGTGCTCAAGCACCTGCACCGGCTGTGGGGCTTCGACATTCACCTGGAAACGCTGCAAGGCGACCAGGTCATGAAAGTTCACCATGTCCCGCCCAGAAGCGAGCACAGCGAGGGGGATTACGGCCGGCTGGACTTGGCTGTCATTCATCTTTGATCCTGTTTCTGCCTCCGGAAGTTCGACGCAAAGGTTATTCTGTCGAGCTAACGGAGGTTTTTTATGCGGATTTATAAAGTCGGCGGCGCGGTACGCGATCGCCTGCTGGGCGAACCTGTCACCGATATCGACTGGGTCGTGGTCGGTGCCACCACTGAAGAAATGCTCGCCCAGGGTTATCGCCCCGTGGGTGCTGACTTTCCGGTATTTCTTCACCCCAAGAGCGGTGAGGAATACGCCCTCGCCCGTACCGAACGCAAAAGCGGACGTGGTTACGGCGGTTTCACCTTTCATGCCAGCCCCGAAGTCACCCTCGAAGAAGACCTGATCCGTCGCGACCTGACAATCAACGCCATGGCCGAAGATGATCAGCAGAATCTGACCGACCCTTACCACGGCCAGCGCGATCTCGAAGCCCGAGTGCTTCGTCACGTTTCCCCCGCGTTCGCCGAAGATCCGCTCCGTGTCCTGCGCGTTGCCCGCTTCGCAGCCCGATACGCAGGACTGGGTTTCACCGTTGCGCCTGAAACTTTGGAGCTGATGCGCCAACTCAGCGAATCAGGTGAATTGAAGGCGTTGACGGCGGAACGCAGCTGGAAAGAGATTTCCCGTGCACTGATGGAAGATCAGCCACGGGTGTTCATTGAGGTGCTGCGTGAATGTGGCGCGCTCAAAGTGTTAATGCCGGAAGTTGATGCTCTGTTCGGCGTGCCGCAACCGGCAGCCCATCACCCTGAGATCGACACGGGGGTGCACACCCTGAGCGTCCTTGAGCAAGCGGCGCAGCACAAACAGCCGCTGACCGTGCGCTGGGCATGCCTGCTGCATGATCTGGGCAAAGGGCTCACGCCCGTGGAAGAATGGCCACGCCACATTGCCCATGAGCACACGGGCCTGAAGCTGATCAAAGCGGTGAATGAACGATTCAAGGCACCGAAAGATTGTCAGGAATTGGCATTGCTGGTGGGTCAGTACCACACACACGGCCACCGCGCCCTGGAGCTGAAACCCTCTACGTTACTGGACCTGCTGCAGAGTTTTGACGTTTACCGTCGGCCGCAGCGGTTTGAAGAGTTCATTGCGGCGTGCGAGATGGACGCCCGCGGCCGCAAAGGGCTGGAGCAGAGAAGTTACCCACAGGCGGATTATTTACGCGGAGCGGCGACTGCGGCGCGGAACGTGGCGGTACAGCCGTTGCTGGAGAAGGGATTGAAGGGGCCGGAGCTGGGTGAGGCGATCAAGCGTGAGCGACTAAAAGCGCTGAAGGCCTACAAAGAGGCGGCGTCTGCCTGAAAAGCTTCGCGGGCAAGCCTCGCGCCTGCAAGATCCAAGTCGTTTGCGATGGGGCGAACGATGCAAAACTTGCAGGAGCGAGGCTTGCCCGCGAAGGCGTCATCCGCCTCACAACAAACTCGAAGGTGTCAGCTGTTCACCGCGCCACTCAAACGCCACCGGCGCCAACACCTGATCAATCTGCGCCTCACGCCACAACGTCGCAAAGCTTTTGCCTACCCCCGGATGCACTCTGTCCGGCGCAATCAGGGACAACGGCCATAGCACAAAGGCATTTTTCAGAATCTCTGCCCGCGGCAGGATCAATCCATCGAAATTGCCCACCAGATCGCCAAACAGCAGCACGTCGATATCCAGCGGCAAACCCTTGCGGTCGGGCGCATACCGGCCATTGTCCGCCTCGATGAATTTCAATCGACGGTCCAGCTCCATCAGCGGCAAATCGGTGTAAGCCGACACCACAAAATTGAAGAACGGACCGCTCTTGATCCCCACTGGCTGGCTTTCGAACACCGCCGAGCAACGGATATCCACCAGGAAGCCTGCCAGGGCTTCCAGGCCCGCCTGCAAATGGGTTTCGCGCTCGATATTGCTACCGAGCCCGAGATACACCTGAGTCAGCGACATCCGCGCTCGATCTCCACGCCCACACCACCGGTGGCCGCCGGGACGGCGCCAGGCTTGGTCAGTTTGAGGCGCATCCAGGTGATCTTGAATTCGCTCATCAACACTTCAACCAGACGCTCGGCAAAGGTCTCGACCAGTTGGAACTGTGCCTGCTCGGCAAAGGCCTGGATGCGCGACGAAACGCTCGCGTAATCGAGCGCCAGGG
Source organism: Pseudomonas mandelii (assembly GCF_900106065.1). Classification (NCBI taxonomy): domain Bacteria; kingdom Pseudomonadati; phylum Pseudomonadota; class Gammaproteobacteria; order Pseudomonadales; family Pseudomonadaceae; genus Pseudomonas; species Pseudomonas mandelii. Next base: position 2,952,589 of record NZ_LT629796.1, on the reverse strand, counting down.
TCAGGTCATCGCCTGCCGCTGCCGGGCGATTGTCCCAGGCGAAGCTCAGATCAAGTCGCAGGCACTGTCGGATGCCTCGTTCCCAGTCGTAGGCACCAATCACGGTGTCGACTTCCAGGCCCTCGATAAACACTCTGTCCAAGCACTTTTCTCCGCTGCACGACAAGGGCGCAATGCGCCGTTAGAATCAGGGCGTCCTCGCCCGGAATAGTTAGCATGTTTTGGTTACTGGCGACCCTCGCCTACCTGCTCGGCTCTCTGTCCTTCGCCATTTTGCTCAGCCGCCTGACCGGTAACCCCGATCCGCGAATGAGTGGCTCGGGCAATGCCGGCGCCACCAACATGTTGCGCCTGGCCGGCAAGAAACTCGCCATCCTGACCCTGATCGGCGACCTCTGCAAAGGCCTGTTGCCGGTGTTGATCGCCGGTGTTGCGGGTCTTTCGCTGCAAGAACAGGCCTGGATCGGCGTCTGTGCCGTCATCGGCCACCTGTTCCCGCTGTACTTTCGCTTTCGCGGTGGCAAGGGTGTCGCCACCGCGGCAGGAATGCTCCTGGGCCTGTATCCGCCAGCTGCATTGCTGGCGGTTTGCGCCTGGTTGCTGACGTTCTACCTGACCCGCACCAGCTCCCTCGCCGCATTGATCGCCACGCCGCTGACCCTGCCGCTGCTGGCCTGGCAAGCACCTGCGGCACTGCTACCCATGAGCGCACTCACGGGGCTGATCGTCTGGCGTCATCGCGGCAATCTACGCGACCTGTTTGCCGGGCGCGAACGGCATTTTTAAATACCGGGCGTGAGCCCCGCTCATCACAGCGCCGACAGTTGCTCCATCGGCCAGCGCGCCTGCACGCTGATCGCCAGGCTTTCGTGCTGGCCGGCCTGCAAGCGCTGGCAACCGGCAAACGCAATCATCGCGCCGTTGTCGGTGCAGAACTCCGGACGGGCATAAAACACGTCGCCCTTCATGTCGCCGAGCATCTTTTCCAGGGAGGTGCGCAGCGCCTTGTTGGCGCTGACGCCCCCAGCGATCACCAGACGCTTCATGCCCGCTTGTTTCAGGGCGCGCTTGCACTTGATGGTCAAAGTCTCCACCACGGCCTGCTGGAACGCCAGCGAGATGTCGCAACGGGCTTGCTCGCTGTCGTCCCCGGCGCTGACGCTCTGCTGCCAAGTGTTCAGGGCGAAGGTTTTCAAGCCACTGAAGCTGAACGCCAGGCCCGGGCGGTCGCACATGGGACGCGGAAAAGTGAAACGTCCTGAAACGCCCCGCTCCGCCAGCTTGGCGATTTCCGGACCGCCCGGATAATTAAGGCCCATCATCTTCGCGGTCTTATCGAACGCTTCACCGGCGGCGTCATCGAGGGTCTCGCCCAAGAGCGTGTAGTGACCGATACCGTCGACCTGAACCAGCTGCGTATGACCACCCGACACCAACAAAGCGACGAACGGGAATTGTGGCGGCTGCGGCTCCAGCATCGGCGCCAGCAAGTGACCTTCCATGTGGTGCACACCCAAGGCCGGAATGCCCCAGGCAAAGGCCAGCGCCTGAGCGCAAGAGGCGCCCACCAGCAAGGCACCGACCAGGCCAGGACCCGCGGTATAAGCGATGGCATCGATCTCGGTCGGCACACAGTCAGCTTCGGCCAACACCTGACGAATCAAGGGCAGCATGCGCTTGACGTGGTCGCGCGAGGCCAGCTCCGGCACTACACCGCCATAGGCGCGGTGCAGGTCGATCTGACTGAACAGCGCGTCGGCCAGCAGGCCGCGCTCACTGTCATATAATGCGACACCGGTTTCGTCGCAGGAGGTTTCTAATCCCAGTACTAGCATGGGTTTGCGCCTTGTTTAGGCTGAATTCGAAGGCGCGCATAATAGTCGCCATGGGATGCCCCGACTAGCGGTTTTCGATCAGAGGCTTTGCATTCCGGTCGATGAGGAGTTAACATCCGCAACCCTTAAAAACCGACGTCTTCAAGTGCTCTTTTGCCGCGAGGATGTTGACCCCGGTAATGAATGAAGGTAGCTCTGGATGCCAGCCGTCAAAGTAAAAGAGAACGAACCCTTCGACGTAGCTCTGCGTCGTTTCAAGCGCTCCTGCGAAAAAGCCGGTGTACTGGCTGAAGTTCGTAGCCGCGAATTCTACGAGAAGCCTACTTCTGAGCGTAAGCGCAAAGCAGCAGCCGCTGTTAAGCGTCACGCGAAGAAAGTTCAGCGCGAACAGCGCCGCGCCGTTCGTCTGTACTAATACACAGACGTTCGTAGCAAGCTTCTGCCAAGCCCGGCCCTCAGCCGGGCTAATGGCATTTGCGGAAAACGCTTGATGCTTCACCGTCAAAGCCGCAGACGCGACCGAGACAAACCTGCTTCGCAGCGTCAGACCTGGCTCTTTTGCCAGCGGTGCACGTCTTTTCTGACGAGCCTTCCAAGGCTACTGACGAGCACACCCACTGATTCCTCTTACGACGATCAGCCCAAGGCACCTTCTTGCGTGCCCGCTTATGAGCTATCCGAGGCCCTCGACTGGCCGCAGCGGATTTCAGCGAAATACTTTCATATAGTCGAATACTGATTGGTACTAACGTCAGTGGATTTTCGGCAGATACACTTCCCGACAGCGATTACGCAGACGACACCGGTCGAGCCGCACATTTTGCGCGCCTCAAACAACGACCCGCGTTCGGCCGCTCATCGTTTTGGGTCCATTTCAGCGCAGATGACGAGAACGCCATGGCCGGGCTAATTCCCCAGAGCTTCATTGACGACCTTCTGAACCGCACCGACATCGTCGATGTGGTCAGCTCGCGCCTGCAAATGAAAAAGGCCGGTAAAAACTACACCGCCTGCTGCCCTTTTCATAAAGAAAAAACCCCGTCCTTCAGCGTCAGCCCCGACAAGCAGTTCTATTACTGCTTCGGCTGCGGCGCGGGCGGCAACGCCCTCGGCTTCATGATGGACCACGACAACCTGGATTTCGTCCAGGCTGTCGAAGAACTGGCCAAAGCCGCGGGCATGGAAATCCCCCGCGAAGAAAGCGGTCGGCCGCACAAACCGCGGCAACCGACTGATTCGCCGCTGTACCCGCTGCTGACTGCAGCCGCCGACTTCTACCGGCAAGCCCTGAAAAGCCATCCATCGCGCAAAGCGGCTGTGGATTACTTGAAAGGTCGCGGGCTGACCGGCGAAATCGCCCGGGACTTCGGCCTCGGCTTCGCGCCGCCCGGTTGGGACAATCTGTTCAAGCACTTGAGCAGCGACACCCTGCAACAAAAAGCCATGGTCGACGCCGGCCTGCTGATCGAGAACGCCGAAACCGGCAAACGCTATGACCGCTTTCGCGATCGCGTGATGTTCCCGATCCGCGACAGCCGCGGACGCATCATTGCTTTCGGCGGCAGGGTATTGGGCGACGACAAGCCGAAATACCTGAACTCACCGGAAACCCCCGTATTCCATAAAGGCCAGGAACTCTACGGCCTTTATGAAGCACGCAAGAACAACCGCAACCTCGACGAAATCATCGTCGTCGAAGGCTACATGGACGTCATTGCCCTCGCCCAACAAGGCTTGCGCAATGCCGTCGCGACCCTGGGCACCGCCACCAGCGAAGAACACTTGAAGCGGCTGTTTCGCGTCGTGCCGAACGTGCTTTTTTGCTTCGACGGCGACCAGGCCGGCCGCAACGCTGCGTGGCGCGCACTGGAAGCTGCCCTGCCGTGCCTGCAAGACGGGCGGCGCGCGCGCTTTCTGTTCCTGCCCGAAGGTGAAGACCCCGACACGCTGGTCCGCTCCGAAGGCACTGACGCTTTCCGCGCGCGAATCAACCAGCACGCCCAGCCGTTGGCGGATTATTTCTTTCAGCAACTGACCGAGGAATCGGACCCGCGCTCGCTCGAAGGCAAGGCCCACATGGCCACCCTCGCCGCACCGCTGATCGACAAGGTCCCTGGCGCCAACCTGCGCATCTTGATGCGTCAGCGTCTGACCGAAATTACCGGCCTCAGCGGTGAAGCCGTGAGCCAACTGGTTCAAAGCGCACCTCAAGATGCGCCGCCTGCATACGACCCGGGCGTCGATTACGACGCCATGCCGGATTACAGCGACTACCATCAGCCGCAGGCACAAGAGATGTATGTGCCGCAGCAGGAATGGACGCCGAAGAAACCCGGAGCGGGCGGCAAGAAGTGGGACAAGAAGCCCTGGGACAAAAACGGCAAGCGAGGCGGCGATCGCGATCAACCGAGCGCCCCGCGCACACCGATTGCTGTGGAAGCCCCAACCCTGATCGCACTTCGCACGCTCATTCATCACCCCGATCTGGCTAGCAAGGTCGAAACCGCCAACCACTTCGCCAATGAGAGCAATACCTACGCTCAGTTGCTGGTAGCGCTGATCGAGGCCGTGCAAAAAAATCCTAAGCTAAACTCTATTCAGTTGATGGCCCGCTGGCACGGGACTGAACAGGGGCGTCTGCTCAAGGCTTTGGCGGAAAAGGAATGGCTGATTGACGGCGATAACCTTGAACAACAGTTTTTAGACACCATTACTAGGCTATCGGCAAGTCAACACACGGATAGCCTGGAAGTACTTATCAGGAAAGCAAGGCAGCCAGGATTGACCGCGGAGGAAGCAAATCAGATCGCAAATCAGATGCGCGACCTATTAAAACGCAATATGGCTGTATCAACCCCGACCTCAACTGGCGCGTGAGGTCATAGCTCAGGTATAATCCTCGGCTTGTTTTTTGCCCGCCAAGACCTTCAGTGGATAGGGTGTTATGTCCGGAAAAGCGCAACAGCAGTCTCGTATCAAAGAGTTGATCACACTTGGTCGTGAGCAGGGTTACCTGACTTACGCGGAGGTCAACGACCACCTGCCGGAGGATATTTCAGATCCGGAACAGGTGGAAGACATCATCCGCATGATTAACGACATGGGGATCAACGTATTCGAGGTTGCGCCAGATAAGGATTCCCTTATGCTGGCCGACGCCGATACTGACGAAGCCGCGGCCGAAGAGGCAGCAGCAGCGTTGGCAGCGGTCGAGACCGACATTGGTCGTACCACCGACCCAGTGCGCATGTACATGCGCGAAATGGGTACGGTAGAGCTCCTCACTCGTGAAGGCGAAATCGAAATCGCCAAACGTATTGAAGAGGGTATCCGTGAAGTGATGGGCGCAATCGCGCACTTCCCTGGTACGGTTGACCACATTCTCTCCGAGTACACTCGCGTTACCACCGAAGGTGGCCGCCTATCCGACGTCCTGAGCGGTTATATCGACCCGGACGACGGCATTGCGCCGCCTGCTGCCGAAGTGCCGCCGCCTGTCGATCCGAAAGCCGTTAAAGCGGACGACGATACCGACGACGAAGAAGCTGAAGCCAGCACCGACGACGAAGAAGAAGCCGAAAGCGGTCCGGATCCGGTCATCGCAGCACAGCGTTTTGGCGCTGTCTCCGATCAGATGGAAATCACCCGCAAGGCGCTGAAAAAGCACGGTCGTGGCAACAAGCTGGCAATCGCCGAGCTGGTGCTGCTGGCTGAGTTGTTCATGCCGATCAAACTGGTTCCGAAGCAATTCGAAGGCCTGGTCGAGCGTGTTCGCAGTGCCCTGGATCGTCTGCGTCAGCAAGAGCGCGCGATCATGCAACTTTGCGTTCGTGATGCCCGCATGCCGCGTGCCGACTTCCTGCGCCAGTTCCCGGGCAACGAAGTTGACGAAAGCTGGACCGATGCACTGGCCAAAGGCAAAAGCAAATACGCTGAAGCCATTGGTCGCCTGCAACCGGACATCATTCGTTGCCAGCAAAAGCTGACCGCGCTGCAAACCGAAACCGGTTTGACGATCGCCGAGATCAAGGACATCAACCGTCGCATGTCGATCGGTGAGGCCAAGGCCCGCCGCGCGAAGAAAGAGATGGTTGAAGCGAACTTGCGTCTGGTGATCTCCATCGCCAAGAAGTACACCAACCGTGGCCTGCAATTCCTCGATCTGATCCAGGAAGGCAACATCGGTTTGATGAAAGCGGTAGACAAGTTCGAATACCGCCGCGGCTACAAATTCTCGACTTATGCCACCTGGTGGATCCGTCAGGCGATCACTCGCTCGATCGCCGACCAGGCCCGCACCATCCGTATTCCGGTGCACATGATCGAGACGATCAACAAGCTCAACCGTATTTCCCGGCAGATGTTGCAGGAAATGGGTCGCGAACCGACCCCGGAAGAGCTGGGCGAACGCATGGAAATGCCTGAGGACAAGATCCGCAAGGTATTGAAGATCGCTAAAGAGCCGATCTCCATGGAAACCCCGATCGGTGATGACGAAGACTCCCATCTGGGTGACTTCATCGAAGACTCGACCATGCAGTCGCCAATCGATGTCGCCACTGTTGAGAGCCTTAAAGAAGCGACTCGCGAAGTGCTGTCCGGCCTCACTGCCCGTGAAGCCAAGGTTCTGCGCATGCGCTTCGGTATCGACATGAATACCGACCACACCCTTGAGGAGGTTGGTAAGCAGTTCGACGTGACCCGTGAACGGATTCGTCAGATCGAAGCCAAGGCGCTGCGCAAGCTGCGCCACCCGACGAGAAGCGAGCATTTGCGCTCCTTCCTCGACGAGTGATCACAGAACCCCCGGCCCAGGCCGGGGGTTTTGCTTTCTACAGATAAAATCCCCCGTACCTCCCCCCCGCCGAATTGCCCGTCTACACTCGAAACATTCCCCGAGCCATAACGAGACCGTTATGCCCAGACTGCCGACCGTGCTTTTTTTGCTGTCGCTGATGACCTGGACCGCAACGGCTGGCGCGCTGACTCTGACCGACGAAGAACGTAGCTGGCTGGCGGCTCACCCGGACTTGCGCCTGGGTGTCGACGCGTCCTGGCCGCCGTTCGAATTTCGTGACGACCAGGGCCGCTATCAGGGCCTGGCGGCGGACTACATCAACGTGATCCGTCAACGGCTGGCCGTCAAACTGACGCCCATCGAACCGATCAGCTGGACCGAAGTCCTGCAGCAGGCCAAGCAAGGCAAGCTGGACGTCTTGCCGGGCATCATGTCGACCCCGGAGCGCCAGTCGTACCTGTCATTCACTCGTCCCTACCTGGACTTTCCGATTGTCATCCTCGCCCATGTCGGAGGCCCCCAACCGCGCAAGCTCGAAGAGCTCTACGGGCTGAAGATCGCTGTGGTGGAAAACTATGCGCCCCATGAGCTGTTGCGCACGCACCACCCCGACCTGAATCTGGTGGCGATGCCCAATGTCAGCTCAGCCTTGCAGGCGTTGGCCACCGATGAAGTGGATGCGGTCGTGGGCGATCTCGCCTCCAGCGTCTGGAGCCTGCGTCAGCTCAAGCTCGACGGCCTGTATGTCAGCGGCGAAACGCCCTATCGCTATCAATTGGCGATGGCAGTGCCCCCCGACAACAAGATACTGGTCGGGATTCTGGACAAAGTCCTGGCGGACATGACTTCAAGTGAAATCAGCGCCATTCAGGAACACTGGGTGGGCAATGTACTGGATCACCGAACCTTCTGGTCCGACTTGCTGGTTTACGGCCTGCCCGGATTGCTGTTTCTGATGATCACGCTGGCCGTGGTCATCCGGATTAACCGCCGGTTGAGTTCGGAAATCGCCCGGCGGGTCGACCTCGAACAAGAGCTGCGCAGCAGTGAATACCATTACCGCGGGCTGGTGGAGAGCCTTTCCGCAATTGCCTGGGAAGCACGGATCAGCGATTTCACCTACAGCTACGTGTCTCCGCATGCCGAAGAACTGCTTGGCTATCCCCTGTCCCATTGGCTCATTCCGGGGTTCTGGCGCAACATCATCCACCCTGCGGACCTGACCCGGGCCCAGACATTCTGCGATCACGAAGTGCTGGCCGGGCGCGATCATAGCGTCGATTACCGCGTTATCACCGCCGACGGCCGCTGCCTGTGGGTGCGCGATATCGTCAGTCTTATCGAGCATGGCCATGAGCCGGTTATGCGCGGATTGATGATAGACATCAGCGACGCCAAGCGCACGGAAGAAGCGTTGAGACTCTCCGAGCAAAAATTCGCCTCCGTGTTTCAGCAATGCCCGGACATCCTGGTGATTGCGCGGCTGTCCGACGGCTGCCTGCTCGAAGTCAACAACGCGTTCGAAGAACAAATTGGTCTCAAGGCCGAAGATGTCATTGGCCAGACCGCCACCGACCTCAACATCTGGGGCATCCCCGGCGTCGGGCCGGGCCTGCTGCAGCGCCTGCAAGCCGGCAGCATCCGCAACCTGGAGATGCCTTTTCGACGCAGCAATGGCCAGGTGTTTACCGGTCTGATTTCCGCCGAGCCCTTCGATCTCGATACGACCCCTGCGCTGGTCGTCGTGGTGCGCGATATCAGTCAGCTCAAGGAAACCCAGCAGCAACTGCAAACCTCCGAAGAAAAATTCGCCAAGGCCTTCCACGCCTCACCGGACGGCTTGTTGCTGTCGCGGCAGAGCGACGGGTTGCTAATGGAGGTCAACGAGGGTTTCAGCCGCATCACAGGCTTCAACAGCGCGATGTCCGTGGATCGCTCAGCCCTGGAGCTGGGGATATGGGTCAATCTCAATGAACGCAAACAGATGCTCGACTTGCTGCACCGGGATGGCTTCGTCCGCGACTTCAGTTGCCACATCCGCCGCAGTGACGGGCAGATCCGCCTTTGCGAGGTTTCAAGCCGTCCGCTGCCGATCGGCGACGAAGACTGCATGCTGACCATCGCCCGGGACATCACCGAGCGGCACCTGATGCAGGAGAAACTGCAACAGGCCGCCACAGTGTTCGAGAGCACCGCCGAGGGCGTGTTGATCACCGACACCCAACAGCACATCAGCGCGGTCAACCGAGCGTTCACCGAGATCACCGGTTACAGCGAGAGCGAAGCACTCGGCCACACCCCTCGCTTGCTCGCCTCGGGGCTTCACGACAGCGCGTTCTATGCGGCGATGTGGCATCAGCTGACGGACGAAGGTCACTGGCAAGGCGAGATTTCCAACCGACGCAAGAATGGCGAGCTCTACCCGAGCTGGCTGACCATCAGCGCCGTGCGTAACCGGGAAAAATTCATCACCCACTTCGTGGCGGTGTTCGCGGACATTTCCAGCCTCAAACACGCGCAGGCCAAACTCGACTACCAGGCGCACCACGATCCGCTGACCGGCCTGCCAAACCGTACGCTGTTCGAGAGCCGACTGCTGACCGCACTCAATACCCAACAGGAAAACGGTGGCCAGGGCGCGGTGCTGTTCCTCGACCTGGATCGCTTTAAACACATCAACGACAGCCTTGGCCATCCGGTGGGCGACCTGCTGCTCAAAGGCATTGCCGTGCGCCTCAAAGAGCAGCTGCGCGACATCGATACCGTCGCGCGCCTGGGGGGCGACGAATTCATCATCCTGCTGCCCGGCCTGCAACAATCCAGTGACGCCGACAACATCGCCACCAAGCTGCTCAATTGCTTCGCCGCCCCTTTTCAGGCCGGCGAACACGAGTTTTTCATCAGCGCCAGCATCGGCACCAGCCTGTACCCAAAGGATGGCTGCGATGTCGCCACGCTGGTCAAAAACGCCGATGCGGCGATGTATCGCTCCAAGGCCAAGGGCCGCAACCGGGTGGAAAGCTACACCCGCGACCTCACCGCCCAGGCCAGCGAACGCGTGGCGCTGGAACATGAATTGCGCCGCGCCATCGAGCGCAATGAGCTGTTTCTCTATTACCAACCGAAAATCAGCCTCGCCGACCATCGACTGGTCGGCGCCGAAGCGCTCATCCGCTGGCAACATCCGACCTTCGGCTCGGTGCCGCCGGAACACTTCATTCCCTTGGCGGAAGAAAACGGCATGATCCTGCAAATCGGCGACTGGGTGCTGGAGACAGCCTGCCGACAGATGAACGAGTGGAATCAGGTCTACGAGTGCCTCGGCCCCCTCTCGGTCAATCTCGCAGGTGCTCAATTGCGTCAGCCGAACCTGCTCGGACGGATTGAGCAACTGCTCAAAGACAACGGCCTGGCGCCCGGTTTACTGCAACTGGAAATTACCGAAAACTTCATCATGAGCCAGGCCGAAGAAGCACTGGCAGTGCTACACCAACTCAAACACCTGGGCGTGCAATTGGCCATCGACGACTTCGGGACCGGCTACTCGTCTCTGAGCTACCTCAAGCGCCTGCCACTGGACATCCTCAAGATCGACCAGTCCTTCGTCCGCGGCCTGCCTGACGATCCCCACGATGCAGCCATTGTTCGCGCCATCATCGCCTTGGGCCGCAGCATGCAATTCACCGTCATTGCGGAGGGCGTCGAGACCCTCGCACAGCAACAATTCCTCGCCGAAGAAGGCTGTGAACAGATCCAGGGCTACATCGTCAGCCTGCCGCTTCCCCCCGACGAATTCGCCGCGACGTTTCTTCGTATAGCCGTATCGGATTTTTCGGATAGCACAGCCGAGAAACCATCGCTATAATCCGCGGCCTACTGAGGGCCTATAGCTCAGTTGGTTAGAGCAGAGGACTCATAATCCTTTGGTCCACGGTTCAAATCCGTGTGGGCCCACCAAACAAGAAAGCCGCGCTGATGCGCGGCTTTCTTTTGATTTAACGAATCACGTCAATAGTGCTATCGAAGCGACTGACCGGATGAGATTGAGCGCTTCCCAGCGGCGAAAGCCGTAACTGCGCAACGCGGTTCGCAAGTGGTGTCCGGATCTGCTTTACCAAATCGAAGAAGACGCCTATGGCGTCTTTTTTCGTTTCTGCCCTAGCAATATAGCCCTGCTCATAATCCTTTGGTCCACGATTCCTCCGTGTGGACCCACCAAACACGAAAGCCGCGCAAATGCGCGGCTTTTTTTCTGCGACTAACGTTTGGCCTAAGAGATCAGACCAGCCGAACCACCAAGGCAACAGCAACAATAGTCACGAGCGCCAGCGCGGCACCGAGTCCAAACGGCAGTAGGATTGCTCGGGTCGCGATGGGGGATGGGCTACGCATGTCTTCGGCCAAGGCGGCCACGTCACGGTGTAACTGTTCAATGCTGGCTTGAATCGTAGGAGGTGTGGACATACTGCGTCTTCCTGCAGGGATCACGAGTCACGCCTAATGCGCTAACCCTTGTTAGATAAGGTGGGCTGCCAAGCGGTAAAACTCAAGCACCTCAGATCATTGGTCGCTTCCGTGTGTTAGCGATTTTAAAGCTTGAACCACAATCCGACGGCGGCGACAACGGCGGTCACTAGACCGGCGCCTACTGCGAACGGATACCAAAAAGCCTCCTGCCTAAGCTTGCTTTCTACCGCCATAAACTTGCGGGTTTCAGCAATGAATCTCCGGATTTCGACTTGAAGCTTATCGAGCTCCAGATTTTTGCGGTCATTTTGTAGCATCAGTCATCCTGTCGGGGCTCGGGTCGCGTCCTGTGCGCTGCTCCGCGGCGGGACATGCGTTTTTTCCTGTCTGCCGTCTAGGTTATATTTTGCGCTGACGTGAGGTTATCGGATGACGTCTGCCAAGGTTGTAGGCAAACTCCGAGAATTGCGTAATGGGTGCGTTTGGGCACTTTGCCGCCTTGTTGGCGTTCTCTTCGACGGGATACTCTCCGGACGTCGCTGCAAATGCAGCGATCGGGTGTGGTAACCCGGTGAACCAGCGCAACAGTGCACTCATCACGAAGATAGGCAGTTTTTTATGCCTGTGATCTCGATATGGCAGCTGTGCGTGGGACGCCTTCGGGCGTGCCGGTTTCCTTGGTTCCCGGTTTACCACCCTGCGTACAGCTGCCACCCTTTCGTGTGGTAACGAAAGTGGCAGCTCCTCGAACCTAGGAGTTATATCGTGAATAAAATAAATCCATCCGCAATTTCAGACCTGAAAACCATCGGTTTCACCCCACTCATCTACTGCTCGGATCAGGCGTTGTTCAACGTCCGCGCCGGTGTCCCCATCGTTGATGCATTGTCACAAGCCTCCGATCTGCTGTTCCTCGCAAAATCATTTGCCGAGGACGCTGCCTACGCAAGAGACACTGACCGCCACGCCTGGGCCGCGCACTATCTGACGGCGATGGGTAAGGCGGTGATTGATGATGTGGTGAAGGTGCTAACGCCGAGACCGGCTCGGACCGCGACGGAATCAGAGGAGTAGCGCGCACTATCCCACTGAAAGACGCCCCGATTATTCGGGGCTTCCAGTCGTGACCGAGCGTGCAATGCGCGCCCGGAAGTTACTCCCTGTGCGAATCGGCACCATCGTTGCCAGCCCCAACGCGCAACCCCGGAATCGCCCGCACCAACCCCATCCGCTCAAGCCCCTCCCTCGTCAAAACACCCTCATACGTATCCGCCGACCGCCCCCATTGCTCCACGATACCCATGCCATCTACCAACGCTTCGCCCAACCCAATAATCGTATCGGCCAACTGCTCAACGACTGTTTGAGTCCGTAACCACAGACGATCCGTAATCTCTTTCAGCTCGGCCGTTACGCGTTCAGACGAAGCCGGATCCGTCTCGGGATAGGTGATGTTGCGCAGTAAGTGCCGTAATTCCCTTATTTTTGCGTAGTCCTGTTCTGCCCCAAGTTCTCCCCTCAGGATGGCGGCCGCTTTCGGCTTATCGACGCGTTTGCCGGGCGAACGCTTTGAAGTCAATGACTGCGCCATGGCGCCCGCAAAGAGAACCATCATTCGGGCTTGCAGATGCTCCTTCATTGCCTCAATCGTCGTAATTGAACGCGCCAAGGTAATGGAAGCACCCGCTTGATGCCTCAAGTCCATGGTCACTGTCAGGCTCACATCACCCGTTTCAAACCCCAAGACTCGGGCAACGACGTAGTGACCCATTTCGTGATTGGCAATCTGCACTGCGTGATCCCGGACAGCGGGAGGCATGTTCTTTGTCATTTTGATCACCTCGCATCCCTCGATTTCTCATTCGACTATGACTGACAGCTGGTGTCCATCCTGTCTTCCGCGCGGCGTCTGACGTTCTCTGACATCCGCCGTGCCAGCCGTGCTGTAACATGCCAGCCCACTGATTTGTGTTGCTGGAGACGACCCTTGCCTGACACCCGCCCACCCGTTCTTGACGAAATCGACCGCCAACTGATCTCGGCCTTGCAGATCAACGCCCGTGAAAGCGTGGCCATGCTCGCTCGCCAGTTGGGAATCGCACGGACCACGGTGACTTCTCGTCTGGCACGGCTGGAAAAGGCAAAAGTCATCACCGGTTACGGCGTGCGTTTGGGCCAACGGGTGGTGGACGGTGGATTGCAGGCGTACGTCGGGATCACGGTGCAACCGCGCTCGGGCAAGGAAGTGCTGCGCCGGCTCAGTGCCATGGCCCAGGTGCAGCAGTTGTGTGCGGTGAGTGGCGAGTTTGACTACGTGGCGTGGCTTCGCACGGAATCGCCGGAGCAGCTGGATCAGTTGCTGGATCAGATTGGCAGTGTGGATGGGGTGGAGAAGACGACGACTTCGATCATCTTGAGCAGCAAGATTGATCGGGGGCAGCCGGTTTGATTTGCAGCGTCTTGAGGGCCTCATCGCGAGCAGGCTCGCTTCCACATTGGTCAATGTGTAGTAGTTTGTCGTCATAGTGACTAAAAAATTAGCAGAACGACGACACATTGCGTCTTATTAACGTGTTCTACGCTCTCTAGAATGGCTGCCATCTTTTCCTATACTCAGATGCGCATTTCGCGTCGGGTCGCCAGTAAGGTCAGTCATGAACAAGAACAATCGCCATCCTGCAGACGGTAAAAAACCAGTCACCATTTTCGGCCCGGACTTTCCTTTCGGCTTTGACGACTGGATCGAACACCCGGCCGGCCTGGGCAGCATTCCGGCACACAATCATGGTGCCGAAGTGGCGATTGTTGGCGCAGGTATCGCCGGTCTGGTGGCAGCTTATGAGCTGATGAAACTGGGCCTCAAACCCGTCGTCTACGAAGCTTCGAAAATGGGTGGCCGTCTGCGTTCCCAAGCGTTCAACGGGACCGATGGCATCGTCGCCGAACTGGGCGGCATGCGCTTTCCGGTGTCGTCCACGGCGTTTTACCACTATGTCGACAAGCTCGGTCTCGAGACCAAACCCTTTCCCAATCCGCTGACGCCAGCCTCTGGCAGCACCGTGATCGACCTGGAAGGCAAAACCCATTACGCACAGAAACTGGCAGATCTTCCTGCACTATTCCAGGAAGTGGCTGACGCTTGGGCAGATGCACTGGAGGCTGGCTCGCAGTTCGCCGATATCCAGCAAGCGATCCGCGACCGCGATGTGCCACGCCTCAAAGAGCTGTGGAACACCCTGGTTCCGCTGTGGGATGACCGAACCTTCTACGACTTCGTCGCTACCTCCGAAGCCTTCGCCAAGCTCTCATTCCATCACCGCGAAGTGTTCGGCCAAGTCGGTTTCGGTACCGGCGGCTGGGACTCGGACTTCCCGAACTCGATGCTGGAAATCTTCCGCGTCGTGATGACCAACTGCGACGATCACCAACATCTGGTCGTCGGCGGCGTCGAACAAGTGCCGCAAGGCATCTGGCGTCATGTGCCGGAACGTTGCGTGCACTGGCCCGAAGGCACCAGCCTCAAGTCGCTGCACAGAGGCGCGCCACGCTCCGGGGTTAAAAAAATCGCTCATGCCCCGGACGGCCGTTTTGCGGTCACCGATAACAACGGCGACACCCGCGAATACGCGGCGGTACTGACCACCTGCCAGAGCTGGCTGCTGACCACCCAGATCGAATGCGACGAAACCCTGTTCTCGCAAAAGATGTGGATGGCCCTCGACCGCACCCGCTACATGCAATCGTCGAAAACCTTTGTGATGGTCGACCGGCCATTCTGGAAGGACAAGGATCCGGAAACCGGCCGCGACCTGATGAGCATGACCCTCACCGATCGCCTGACCCGCGGCACCTACCTCTTCGACAACGGCGACGACAAGCCGGGTGTGATTTGCCTGTCGTACTCGTGGATGAGCGACGCACTGAAAATGCTGCCGCACCCGGTGGAAAAACGCGTGAAGCTGGCGTTGGACGCACTGAAAAAGATTTACCCGAAAGTCGACATTGCCGCGCGAATCATCGGCGATCCGATCACCGTGTCATGGGAAGCCGACCCGCACTTCCTCGGCGCTTTCAAAGGCGCCCTGCCCGGCCACTACCGCTACAACCAGCGGATGTATGCGCACTTCATGCAGGACGACATGCCGGCCGAGCAACGCGGGATCTTCATCGCGGGCGACGACGTTTCATGGACGCCGGCGTGGGTGGAAGGCGCGGTGCAGACCTCGCTCAACGCGGTCTGGGGCATCATGAAACACTTCGGCGGTGAAACTCACGCCGAGAACCCGGGTCCAGGTGATGTGTTCAACGAGATCGGTCCGATCGCCCTGCCCGAGTAAAAGGAGTTCCAAATGCGCGTAGCCCTTTACCAATGTCCGCCGCAGCCCCTGGATGTCGCCGGCAATCTGCAACGCCTGCATCAACTGGCGCTGGAGGCCAAGGGCGCTGACTTGCTGGTGCTGCCGGAGATGTTCCTGACCGGCTACAACATCGGCATCGATGCCGTCAGCGTGCTGGCGGAGGTGCACAACGGTGAATCGGCGCAGCAGATCGCGCGCATTGCCAAGACCGCCGGGATTGCCATTTTGTATGGCTATCCCGAGCGCACCGAGGACGGGCAGATCTACAACGCCGTGCAGTTGATCGACGCCAACGGCGAGCGCCTGTGCAACTACCGCAAGACTCACCTGTTCGGCGACCTCGATCACTCGATGTTCAGCGCCGGGCAGGATGATTTTCCCTTGGTGGAACTCAACGGCTGGAAGCTCGGGTTTTTGATCTGCTACGACCTGGAGTTCCCGGAAAACGCCCGACGCCTGGCCTTGGCCGGTGCCGAGTTGATCCTGGTGCCGACGGCGAACATGGTTCCCTTTGACTTCGTTGCCGATGTCACCGTCCGCGCCCGCGCCTTCGAAAACCAGTGTTATGTGGCATATGCCAACTATTGCGGGCAGGAAGGCGAGATCAACTATTGCGGCCAGAGCAGCATCGCTGCACCGGATGGCAGCCGCATCGCCCAGGCGGGCCTGGATGAAGCACTGATTGTCGGTGAGCTGGATCGTCAGTTGATGGTCGAATCCCGTGCCGCCAATCGCTACTTGGTCGATCGCCGTCCTGAGCTTTACGGCGACCTTAACAAGCGCTGATCCATCGTAATCCGCTAGCATTAGCGCTTCTCTGTCCTGGAAGTGCTCATGCCTGCGCTGAATCACCCTCGCCCCCACACTGAAACCCTGGCCAACGGCTTGCGGGTGACGCTGCGTCATGCTCCCGATTTGAAGCGCTGCGCCGCGGCGTTGCGGGTTTTCGCGGGCAGTCATGACGTGCCGCTCGCATGGCCTGGCCTCGCGCACTTTCTTGAGCATTTGTTGTTTCTGGGGACGGAGCTCTTTCCCGCAGGGCAAGGGCTGATGGCCTACGTGCAAGGTCATGGCGGCCAGGTCAACGCACGCACCAGCGAACGCACTACCGACTTCTTTTTCGAACTGCCGCCTCAGGCGTTTAGCGGTGGGCTGGAGCGTCTGTCAGACATGCTCGCTCATCCGCGTATGAATCTGGACGATCAGCGGCGGGAACGGGAAGTGCTGCACGCCGAATTTGTCGCCTGGTCCCGGGATGCCACGGCTCAACAGCAGTTCGCGCTGTTTGACGGGCTGTCGACGGCTCACCCGCTACGGGCGTTTCATGCGGGCAACCGTTACAGCCTGCCGGTGCCGCAGCCGGAGTTTCAGCAAGCGTTGAGGGATTTCTATCAGCGGTTTTATCGGACCGGGCAGATGACGTTGAGCCTGGCCGGACCGCAGAGTCTCGATGAGTTGAGGGCAATGGCTCAGCACTTTGGCGATCTTCTCGCCGTAGGGGAAAAGGTTGCGCAAGAAGCAGCTGCACCGCTTATGGACTCTTCCGACAATAGTTATCAACAGGCTGGCGAACGTCGGCTCGATCTACTGTTCGCGTTCGAAGCGTTGCCTGACTCATCCCGCGAGGCATTAGCGTTCCTGTGCCATTGGCTGAACGCCGCTAAACCTGGCGGTCTGCTGGCTGAATTGCGCGAGCAAGGACTGGCGGACAGCCTGAAAGCCGCGCCGCTGTATCAGTTCGCCGGCCAAGCCTTGCTGCACATTGAATTCACCACAACTGAACCGGGGAACGCGATCCGCGAACGGCTTGTGGATTGGCTGGGCTTTTTTGCCTCTCACCAGAACTGGACCGAGTTGCGCCAAGAGTACGCCGCCCTGCTCGACCGTCAGCAACACGTCAGCGGTGCCCTGCAACTGGCGCGACTGGACAGTGAGCAGCTTGAAGCCGGTTTATCCGAACAAGGCGTCATAGCGCTCAAGGACATCCTGAAAAAAATCGGCGCTGTGGATAACTTCTCCGGCGAATGGCAATTGCCAACGCCAAACCCGTTTTTACGCACAGAAGCACCAGCGACCAATGCCGGATTGATTCGCGGCCAGACCAGCAAACACCGCGGCCTGCGGACGTTTGCCCAGGATCGCTCGCGCAGCCGTCGCGAAAACTCGCCGATGCAGTTCAGTCAGGCGTTGCCGGATAACACGGATGAGGGCGCGATTTATCTGCGCTGGCGACTGCAGGCCAAACCTCATCCCCGTGTTCAATCGAACCTGGAAAATCGCCTGCAACCCTTGCGTGAAGATGCCCGCCAGGCGGGGGTCGACTTTTCCTTCAGTGCATCAGGCAATGAATGGCTGCTGAAGATGACAGGCCTGCAGGAGCCCATGCCGACCGTCCTCGAACATGTGCTGAAAGAGCTGACAAAACCCGATGTCGGTTTCCCACAGGAAGAACCGCCAAGCATGCCGTTGATACCGATCAGACAGCTGCTGAAAATGCTTCCCGAGCATTCACTTGAGCGCACCGCTGAAAGTGATGACGTGCAGCAGCTCTGGGCGAGCGCACGCTGGCAAGGTCTGGCGATGGGCCTGTCGGCGCAGACGCAAGCAGCGATGGGCCTGGCACTTAGCCGCGTGCCCGGTGCTGCGGACGATCAGCCGTCGCCGCCCACCTCGATAAACGCGCTGCATCTGTGGAGCACGCTCGACACCGGTTCCAGCGAACACGCGCTATTGCTGTTTTGCCCGCAGGCCACGCAAGACATCACCGACGAAGCCGCTTGGCGTTTGCTCGCTCACCTGTGCCAGACGCCGTTCTATCAGCGCCTGCGGGTTGAACTGCAATTGGGTTATGCCGTGTTCAGCGGCCTGCGTCAGTTCCATGGGCAGACCGGGCTGCTGTTCGGCGTTCAATCACCGAGCGTTGCCCCTCAGGATCTGCTGGAACACATAGAGCGTTTCTTGAACGAAATGCCCGAACTGATTGAAGGCATCGATGATGCGACCTTCATTGCCCAGCGCCAGGCCTTGGCCGACCAATTCCACGCCACCGCACTGCCCCACGCTCAGGCGGCCGAACTACTCTGGCAGGGCAAACTGGCGGGCCACTCGTCGGATTATCTGGAGCGATTGCCTGAAGCGATCCTGCTGATCGACCGCAACGCATTGAAAGAAGCAGCCCGGCGACTGAATCAGGCCGAAGGTGGCTGGCGCTGTCTGGCCAGCAGCGCTTGCGCGACAGCACCTTGGCAAGCGGCAAAATGATCATTACCGACGCTGCAATTAGCTTTCTCAAAGATTCGCGGCCAATCGCTCTGTAATTTTGAGTAACATAGCCACCTAACTATCTGAACATCTCCGACTGGAGGTGGACTATATGTATAGGTCTCAACTGTCTCATCACCTGAAGGAGCGCTCCCATGTCCTGGTCCAAACCTGCTTACACCGACCTGCGTATCGGCTTTGAAGTCACCATGTACTTCGCAAGCCGCTAAGGTCTGCCGTTGTAATGATGTGCAACGCCTCGGTTTACCGGGGCGTTTTTATTTTCAGCGTTGAAATGGAGCGCCCATGTTTGTCCAGATTCTAGGTTCCGCCGCCGGCGGCGGTTTCCCCCAGTGGAACTGCAACTGCGTGAACTGCGCCGGTTTTCGCAACGGCAGCCTGAACGCCAAGGCGCGTACCCAGTCGTCCATCGCGATTTCCGATGACGGCGTGAACTGGATCCTGTGCAACGCTTCGCCGGACATCCGCGTCCAGCTGCAAGGCTTCACCCCGCTGCAACCGGGCCGCGCCCTGCGCGATACCGGCATCAGCGCAATCATCCTGATGGACAGCCAGATCGATCACACCACCGGTCTGCTCAGCCTGCGCGAAGGTTGCCCGCACCAGGTCTGGTGCACCGACATGGTCCATGAAGACTTGAGCACCGGTTTCCCCCTGTTCACCATGCTCAAGCATTGGAATGGCGGGCTGAACTGGAACCGCATTGAACTCGACCGCAGTTTTACCATCCCGGCCTGCCCAAGCCTGCTCTTCACCCCGCTGCCCCTGCGCAGCGCCGCGCCGCCCTACTCGCCGCACCGCTTTGACCCGCACCCGGGCGACAACATTGGCCTGATCGTCGAAGACCTGAACACCGGCGGCAAACTGTTCTACGCGCCGGGCCTGGGCAAAGTCGATGCGCCGCTGCTGGACATCATGGCCGCCAGCGATTGCCTGCTGGTGGACGGCACGATGTGGGACGACGACGAAATGCAGCGCCGTGGCGTCGGCACGCGCACTGGACGGGAGATGGGCCATCTGGCGCAAAATGGCCCCGGCGGCATGCTCGAAGTGCTGGAACAGTTGCCCAAGCAGCGCAAAGTGCTTATCCACATCAACAACACCAATCCGATTCTCGATGAAGATTCGCCGGAGCGTGCCGAGTTGGCTCGGCGCAAGGTTGAAGTGGCGTATGACGGCATGAGTATTGTGTTGTAGCGGATGGCCTCTTCGCGGGCAAGCCTCGCTCCTGTAGTGATCGCGTGCCCCTGTAGGAGCGAGGCTTGCCCGCGAAGGCGTCGGACCAGACACCAGAGAATCCACCGGTCATACCCGGAGAACCGCAATGACTGACACCCCAATGTCCCCCGCCGAATTCGAAGCAGCCTTGCGCGCCAAGGGCGCCTATTACCACATCTATCACCCGTACCACGTGGCGATGTATGAAGGCCGGGCGACCCGCGAGCAGATCCAGGGTTGGGTCGCCAATCGCTTCTACTATCAGGTGAACATCCCCCTGAAGGACGCTGCGATCCTCGCCAACTGCCCGGATCGCGAGATCCGTCGCGAGTGGATTCAGCGCCTGCTCGACCATGACGGCGCCCCCGGCGAAGACGGCGGCATCGAAGCGTGGCTGCGTCTGGGCCAGGCCGTCGGCCTCGACCCGGATCAGCTGCGCTCGCAGGAACTGGTCTTGCCGGGCGTACGTTTCGCCGTGGACGCCTACGTAAACTTCGCCCGCCGGGCCAGTTGGCAGGAAGCCGCCAGCAGCTCGCTGACCGAGTTGTTCGCGCCGCAGATCCACCAATCGCGCCTCGACAGCTGGCCGCAGCATTACCCGTGGATCGACCCGACGGGCTACGAGTATTTCCGCACCCGTCTCGGCCAGGCGCGCCGTGACGTGGAACACGGTCTGGCGATCACTTTGCAGCACTACACGACGCGTGAAGGCCAAGAGCGCATGCTGCAAATTCTCCAGTTCAAACTGGACATCCTTTGGAGCATGCTCGATGCCATGAGCATGGCCTACGAACTGAACCGCCCGCCGTATCACAGCGTGACCGACCAGCGGGTCTGGCATAAAGGAATCACCCTATGAGTTTCGATCGCAGCAAGACCCCGACGTGGCGTCAGGGCTACCGCTATCAGTACGAACCGGCGCAGAAAGGCCATGTCCTGCTGTACCCGGAAGGCATGATCAAACTCAACGACAGCGCTGCGCTGATTGGCGGTTTGATTGATGGCCAGCGTGACGTAGCGGCGATCATCGCCGAACTGGACGCGAAGTTCCCCGACGTGCCCGAGCTCGCTGAGGACATCGAGCAGTTCATGGAGGTAGCCCGTGCTCAGCACTGGATCGAACTTGCCTGATTCCGTGTCAGGCACGTTACCGCCAAAACCTGAAATCGGCCTGCCGCTGTGGCTGCTGGCCGAGCTGACGTACCGCTGTCCGCTGCAATGTCCATACTGCTCCAACCCGCTGGACTTCGCCGAACAAGGCAAAGAACTGAGCACCGAGCAGTGGATCAAAGTGTTCCGCGAAGCCCGGGAAATGGGTGCCGCACAGCTGGGCTTTTCCGGCGGAGAGCCGCTGGTGCGCCAGGACCTTGCCGAGTTGATCGCCGAGGCGCGCAAGTTGGGTTTCTACACCAACCTCATCACGTCCGGAATTGGCCTCACCGAGCAGAAAATCAGCGACTTCAAGAAAGCCGGCCTTGATCACATCCAGATCAGTTTCCAGGCCAGCGACGAACAAGTGAATAACTTGTTGGCTGGTTCGAAAAAGGCCTTCGCGCAGAAGCTGGAAATGGCTCGTGCGGTGAAAGCCCACGGCTACCCGATGGTGCTGAACTTCGTGACCCATCGGCACAACATCGACAAGATCGACCGGATCATCGAGCTGTGCATCGCCCTTGAAGCGGACTTTGTCGAACTCGCCACCTGCCAGTTTTACGGTTGGGCACAGCTCAATCGGGTCGGCCTGTTGCCGACCAAAGAGCAATTGGTTCGCGCCGAACGCATCACCAACGAATACCGCGCCAAACTGGAAGCCGAAGGGCATCCGTGCAAGCTGATTTTCGTCACGCCGGACTACTACGAAGAACGCCCGAAAGCCTGCATGAACGGCTGGGGCAGCATTTTTCTTACAGTCACGCCGGACGGAACCGCACTGCCGTGTCACGGTGCCCGACAGATGCCGGTGCAATTTCCGAACGTGCGCGATCACAGCATGCAGCACATCTGGTACGACTCGTTCGGCTTCAACCGCTTCCGTGGTTACGACTGGATGCCCGAGCCATGCCGCTCCTGCGACGAGAAAGAAAAAGACTTCGGCGGCTGCCGCTGCCAGGCGTTCATGCTCACGGGTGACGCCAGCAATGCCGACCCGGTGTGCAGCAAGTCGGAGCATCATGGCGTGATTCTCAAGGCCCGCGAAGAAGCCGAACACGCGACCCAGACCATCGAACAACTGGCCTTTCGCAATGAACGAAACTCACGCCTCATCGCTAAAAGCTGAACCCTTCAGCGCTTCCCGGGCCGTCGCAGCCGGTATCGACTTCGCCGAGCTGTTAGTCGGCCAGCATGGCCTGTTCTGGAACGAATACCGTCCCGAAGATGCCGCCTGCAGGATCTGGCATTGGCGCGACGGCCAGGCCCGTTGCCTGACGCCAACGGGTTTCAGCGTGCGCAGTCGGGTGTACGAATATGGCGGTGGCGCGTTTTGTCTGACGGATGACGGGATTGTTTTCGTCAACGAAGCAGACCAGCAACTCTACCGGCAATCGCTGGCGGGCGAGACGCCTGAGGTGCTGACCTCCGGGGAATGCCGTTACGGCGATCTGCAGTTTGCCAACGGACAGGTTTTGGCGGTTGAAGAGAACCGGGATCGGCACCGTCTGGTGGCGATTGATGTGGCTGACGGCCAGCGTCATCTGCTGGCCGAAGGCGCCG
This sequence comes from Pseudomonas mandelii, assembly GCF_900106065.1. Lineage (NCBI taxonomy): Bacteria > Pseudomonadati > Pseudomonadota > Gammaproteobacteria > Pseudomonadales > Pseudomonadaceae > Pseudomonas > Pseudomonas mandelii. The sequence continues at coordinate 2,929,919 of NZ_LT629796.1, read as the reverse complement.
ATTTCTATGCCGCGCCGACGCTGAGTCCGGACTCGCAACGATTGGCGTGGATTGAATGGAGCCGCCCGGATCAGCCATGGACCGCCACTCGCTTGATGGTTGCCGAGCGCCAGAATGATGGGGGCTTCGCTCAACCGCGTTGTGTGGCGGGCGATGGTGCGCAGGAGTCACTGCAACAACCGCGTTTCGACAGCGACGGCCACCTGTTTTGCCTGACGGATCGCGGCGGCTACTGGCAGCCTTGGGCGGAATCCGCAGACGGCCTGAGCCTGCTGCCGAGTGCCGCCGCTGACCATGGGCCGGCGCCGTGGCAGCTGGGGGGCAGCACCTGGTTGCCGCTGGGCGAAAGCCGCTACTTGGCCAGTTGGACCGAAGGCGGGTTCGGCAAACTGGGAATCTGCGGTGACGCCGCTGAAGATTTCACCGGTGATTACAGCCGTTTTCGTCATCTCGCACTGGATGAGCAATTCATCTATTGCATCGCGGCATCGCCGGTCAGTTCGTCGGCGGTGATCGCAATCGAGCGCGATACCCGCCAGGTCAAAATCCTCGCCGGCGGGATTGCACCGTTGCCCGCCGAGCGCATCAGCGTCCCGCGAACCTTGCGCTACCCGAGCGGTTCGGGCGAGGCCCACGGCTTCTTCTATCCGCCGATGACCGGCGAGGCGAAACCGCCGCTGGTGGTGTTCATCCACGGCGGCCCGACCTCGGCCTGCTACCCGATGCTTGATCCACGCATTCAGTACTGGGCGCAACGCGGCTTCGCCGTGGCCGATCTCAACTACCGCGGCAGCAGTGGCTATGGCCGGGCGTATCGCCAGGCGCTGCATTTGAGTTGGGGTGACGTGGATGTCGAAGATGCCTGCGCGGTGGTCGCTTATCTTGCCGATCGCGGCTTGATCGACGGCGACAAGGCGTTTATTCGCGGCGGCAGTGCTGGCGGTTACACCACGCTGTGTGCGTTGGCCTTTCACAACGTCTTCCGCGCAGGCGCCAGCCTTTACGGTGTCAGCGATCCCGTGGCACTGGGCCGCGCGACCCACAAGTTCGAAGGCGATTATCTGGATTGGCTGATTGGCGATCCGGTTGAGGATGCCGAACGATACGCCGCGCGTACTCCGCTGCTGCATGCGAACAACATCAGTGTTCCGATGATTTTCTTTCAGGGCGAACTGGACGCCGTGGTGGTGCCGCAACAGACCCGCGACATGGTCAAGGCGCTACAAGACAACGGCATTCTGGTTGAAGCGCATTACTATGCGGACGAACGTCATGGCTTTCGCAAGGCGGGGAACCAGGCCCATGCGCTGGAGCAGGAGTGGTTGTTTTATCGGCGGGTGATCGAACTCGCAAGCTGAAACCGCGTCGCGCCCTTCGCGGGCAAGCTTCGCTCCTACAGGTACGGTGTTATCCCGTAGGAGCGAGGCTTGCCCGCGAAAGCGATCTATCTGACGCCGCAGAACTCAGCGCTTGGCGATGATGTACACCGCATGCACGATCCCCGGAATGTAACCGCACAACGTCAGCAAAATATTCAGCCAGAAAGCGCCGGCGAAACCGACTTGCAGAAACACACCCAGTGGTGGCAACAGAATGGCAATGATGATGCGAATGAAATCCATGGGGCAGCTCCTGATGTGAAGTGAACTCGTGTGAGCCCTACTGCTAATCGACACGCGCCGTTCGTCAGGGTTCAGTAGGAACCTGGCGCAATAGCGAAACCTCATGAATCGCAGGCAAAAAAAACGCCCCACGCGAAAGAATCAAACGTGGGGCGATGCGTTATTACCGCGAGACGGTTCTGGAATTCGTGCGGGAAAAGTCTGATCAGACCGCAATCCCCTTGCGGCACTGCAGTTGTGCGGTGCGTACGCGGGAAAAGGCGCGGGACAGGCGCAGGATCATTTCGTCGATGTTGGCATTGCTGACCGTGAGCGCCGGGGTAAAGCGCAGGCAATCGGGTCGTGGGGCGTTGAGCACCAAGCCTTCGGACAACGCGGCTTTGACCACGGCTTCAGCGGAATCGTCGGACAGGGTCAGTCCCCAGAGCAGCCCTTGCCCGCGCAACTCGCCGTGACCATAGCGATAGGACAAACGACTCAAGGCTTCGCGCAGGTGCTGACCGGTTTCAACCACATGATCGAGAAAAGCCTTGTCCTGAATCGTGTTCAACACCGCAAGACCGGCAGCGGTCATCAGCGCATTGCCATGATGAGCGCCCGACAGGTCACCCACCTCGAAACAACAGGCCTTGCCCCGCGCCAACAACGCAGCCAATGGCACACCACCGCCAAGCCCTTCGCCGATGACGACGATATCTGCCCGAACACCGTGGACCTGTTCGGCAAGCAACGTGCCGCAGCGACCGAGGCCGGTGTGCACGTCGTCGAGGATCAACAAAATGCCCAGCTCCCGACACAGGCGTTCGACACCCTTGAGGTAATGCGCGGTGGCCGGAATCACCCCGGCTTCGTTTTGGATCGGTTCGAGCAGGATGGCCACGGTCCGGGCATCGACCGCCGCGTGCATCGCCGCCAGATCATTGAAGGGAACGGGGTGAAAGTCCGACGGTGAAATCGTCCAGGGACTACGGCCATGGCAGCCGTTGCTGGCCACGATGATCCGTGAGGCCCCGCTGCGATGCAGTCGACCCCATTGACGTGCCAGTTGAATCGCGGCCTCACAGGCTTCGGCGCCGCTGTTGAGCAGGTACGCCTGATCACTGCCGGTGCTATTGCAGAGTCGCTCGGCAAGGTTGAGCATGCCGCGGTTATGCAGTGCGAAACCCGGGTTGATCAGCGATTGAGCCTGTTCTGATATCGCATTGACCAGCACCGAAGGGCTGTGGCCCAGGCTGTTGGCGCCGCCACCCTGCGAGAAATCCAGGTAAGCGCGGTCATCGCTGTCCCACAGCCAGGAGCCTTGCCCGCGGACAAAAATCTGCTTCGGCCGCTCGACACTGGGCATCAGGCACTCGCGGGAAAGGTTGTCGCGTCTGGACGATTGGGAAGTGTCTACGACCAAGTCGTCGAGGCTCGGTGGAGTGCGACGCAAGTTGAACAGATTCATCCGCAAAAGCCTCGCTTGAGGTTTTTTGCCTTACCTATGTAAACACCATCAACGTAAACGGTATTCATCGTGCGCTCTGGCCCTGTAAGCCTTGTGAATGCGGTTAGACTAGGCCCAGACAAGGCGTTGAGCCATTTCGATTTCCCAGCATTTTCGATAAGCGCACCTTATGGATTTCAAGCAACTGCGTTATTTCGTCGCGGTCTATGAAGAAGGCCACGTCGGCCGGGCGGCCGAGCGACTGTCAATCTCCCAGCCGGCGCTGTCCCAGCAGATCCGCCAGCTCGAGCAAAACCTCGATGTAAGCCTGTTCGAACGCAGCAGCAAACGCCTGCTACCCACTCTGGCCGCCCATACTTTGTACAACCACGCCCTACCCTTGCTTGATGGCCTGCAACGGGCCCGCGAGGCATTGGGCAACTTCAAGGGTCAGGCGCTGCGCACCTTGGCCATTGGCGTGTTGCAGACGGTTCACACAAGTCTCGTGCCGCAGATGCTCGAACGCGTGCGCAAGGCGCAACCGCATCTGGTGGTGCAGATCTATGAATTGACTGGCCTGGAAATCGAGCGGCGGCTGCTCAATGGTTCCCTCGACATCGGCATCAGCTACCTGCCGCCCCGACAGCCGGGGTTGCACGGCGTCATGCTGTACGAAGATGAACTGACCCTGGTGATCCCGGCGGACCACCCGTTGCGCGAGTTCAAGAAAGTCTCGATGAGTCAGGCCGCCGAGTTGCCCATGCTGTTGCTGGGTGAAGAGTTTCAAGTGCGGCAGATCTGGCAGACACAACTGGCCAATCTGGGACGACGGCCGCAGGTGCAGGCGGAACTGAACAATATGGCGGGGATTCTCGACAGTCTGCCCCACACCCGGCTGGCCACCGTGCTGCCCGGGCGCTCGCAAAAGGCGCTCGGCAACAATGAATTGCTCTGGAAACCGCTGACCGAGCCCCGAGTGCCGCTGAAAGTCGGATTGGTGTGTCGGGATGTGCAGCGGCAACAAGCCTCGCTGGCCCTATTGCGCACGCTGTTGGAAGAAGTGATGAACGGGCCCGACGACCGTTTGAACAGCTCGACTGCGCTCGACGGGCCGCGCTGAATACTTTTCTGCGGGCAAAAGAAAACCCCGCCGAAGCGGGGCTTTGCAGACTGTTTCCCTGACATCCATTTCACTCCGCCGTCCTGGCAGAATCCTACGTGTCCGTGTTGTTGCTTTGCGCTTCCTGCGCGACGTCCATGTGAAGTAGATTAGCTCTGGATCCAATCTTCGCCTATGGGAGAACAGCAGCACGTCATGTAAGAGAATGCTTACATGACGCTATCGGGTCAGAACTGTCCGGCGTCCAGCAGGAACAGCGACTCGCTCCCCGCCTTCACCGACGCACTCAACGAGTGAATACGCGGCAGCAGACGGGCGAAATAGAACCGCGCCGTGCCCAGCTTGCTCGCGTAGAAATCATCCTGCGCTTCTTTGCCGAAGGCCGCCTTGGCCATCAGCGCCCACATGTAGGCGTAAGCCACGTAACCGAAGGTTTGCAGGTACTCGACCGACGCCGCGCCGATTTCGTTCGGGTTGTTTTTCGCCCGGTCCAGCAACCACGAAGTCAGCTCGTCGAGGGTGGTGACGGCTTCGTTCAGCGGCTTGGTGAACTCCGCGAGATCAGCGCTGGCGGTGGCGGTGAAATGACGAATCTCATCCGCGAACAGGTTGTAGAACGCCCCGCCCGTGCCGACGATCTTGCGTCCTACGAGGTCAAGCGCCTGAATGCCGTTGGTGCCTTCGTAGATCTGGGTGATGCGCACGTCGCGAACCAGTTGTTCCTGACCCCACTCACGGATGTAACCGTGGCCGCCAAAAACCTGCTGGCCGTGCACGGTGGTTTCCAGACCGAGGTCGGTCAGGAACGCCTTGGCTACTGGCGTCAGCAGAGCGACCAGATCTTCCGCGCGTTTGCGGACGGTCGCGTCTTCGCTGAACTTGGCCGTGTCCAGTTGCATGGCCACGTAAGTGGAGAACGCACGACCGCCTTCGTTCGAGGCTTTCATGGTCAGCAGCATGCGACGCACGTCCGGATGGACGATGATCGGGTCAGCGACCTTGTCCTTGTTCTGCGCGCCGGTCGGCGAACGGCTTTGCAGACGGTCGCGGGCGTATTCGACGGCGTTCTGGTAGGAGCGCTCGCCGGTGGCCAGGCCCTGGATACCGACGCCCAGACGCTCGTAGTTCATCATGGTGAACATCGCCGCCAAGCCTTTGTTCGGTTCGCCGACCAGGTAACCCACGGCTTCGTCGAAGTTCATCACGCACGTCGCGGAGGCCTGGATGCCCATCTTGTGTTCGATCGAACCGCAGTTCGCCGGGTTACGCGCGCCCAGGCTGCCATCGGCATTGACCATGAACTTCGGTACCAGGAACAGCGAAATGCCTTTCGGCCCCGCCGGGGCGTCCGGCAGTTTGGCCAGCACCAGGTGAATGATGTTCTCGGTCAGGTCGTGCTCGCCGCCAGTGATGAAGATCTTGGTGCCGCTGACCTTGTAGGAACCGTCGGCCTGAGGCTCGGCCTTGGTGCGGATAATCCCCAGGTCTGTACCGGCGTGCGGTTCGGTCAGGCACATGGAACCGGCCCAGACGCCGGCATACATGTTCGGCAGGTACGCAGCTTTCAGTTCTTCACTGGCGTGGGCGTTGATCGACAGGCAGGCACCGGCGGTCAGCATCGGGTACAGACCAAACGACAGGCTGGCGGAGTTGACCATTTCTTCGACTTGCGCCGACACGGCCTTGGGCATGCCCATGCCGCCGTAGGTCGGATCGCCACCGACACCGACCCAGCCGCCTTCAGCGTAAGTCTGATAAGCCTGTGGGAAACCGGCCGGCGTGGTGACGGCACCGTCCGCCCAATGGCAACCTTCTTCGTCAGCTGCACGGCTCAGGGGCGCGATGCTTTTGCTGGTGACCTTGCCGGCTTCTTCGAGAATGGCTTCGACGGTTTCAGCATCAACGGTTTCGGCCAGCGCAGGCAGCTGCGCCCAGAGTTTGGCGACCTCGAAGACTTCATTGAGGACGAAGCGCATATCGCGCAGGGGCGCTTTGTAGTCAGCCATGGCAAACCTCGCAAGATCTAAACAGGTGATTCGTGGGAATGATGTTTTCGTTGGGCTCGAGTGTAACCCAACAACTTTTGCGACACATAGGGTCAGGCCGTGACCGTTTTGTAATTTTTAGTCAGCAGCATTTCAGCTGAGCAGTTCTCGTCTGGCAGAACGCATTCGCGGGCAAGCCTCGCTCCTACAGGTCGGGGTCACGCATATCCCGTGAACGACACTGACCTGTAGGAGCGAGGCTTGCCCGCGAAGCTTTTAACAATCGTCAGAGCGCAAACAACTCCGCCGGCAACTTCATCAAACAATCACTCCCCGCTTCGATAGCCGCCCGATGAGCGGCAGTACGCGGCAGCAAACGCTTGAAGTAGAACTCGTTGGTTGCCAGTTTGCCTCGGCAGTAATCCGCATCACCGCTGCCAGCGTCGAGTTGCGTCTGGGCCACCAGCGCCATGCGCAACCACAGATAGCCGAGGATGATGTAACCGCTGTACATCAAGTAATCCACCGACGCCGCACCGACTTCGTCCGGATTCTTCATTGCGGCCATGCCAACTTTGGCGGTCAACTCGCCCCACTGTTGATTCAGTCCATTGAGTTGCGCCACATAGCTGGCCAGTTGTGGATGCTCGGCATTCGCCGCGCAGAATTTGTGGACGATTTTGGTGAAGCCACGCAGCAATTTACCCTGACTGCCGAGCACTTTGCGCCCGAGTAGATCCAGCGCCTGAATGCCGTTGGTGCCTTCGTAGATCGGCGCGATCCGGCAGTCGCGAACCAACTGTTCCATGCCCCATTCACGGATAAAGCCGTGACCGCCAAACACCTGCATACCGTGGTTGGTGACCTCCAGACCGGTGTCAGTCATGAAGGCTTTGCAGATCGGCGTCAGGAAGGCCAACAGGTCTTCGGCGTCCTGACGCGCCGTTTCATCCGGGCTCAGGTGCGCGACGTCCAGCAGCTGCGCGGTGAAATAGGTCAGCGCGCGGTTGCCTTCGTTGAAGGCTTTCATGGTCAGCAACATCCGGCGCACGTCAGGATGAACGATGATCGGATCGGCGGCTTTGTCCGGTGCTTTCGCGCCAGTCAGCGCGCGCATTTGCAGGCGATCGTTGGCGTACTTGATGGCACCCTGGAAACTCGCCTCACCCAGACACAACCCCTGCATGCCAGTGCCGAGCCGTGCGTGGTTCATCATGGTGAACATGCAGTTCAGGCCCTTGTTCGGCTCGCCGATCAAGAAGCCCTTGGCTTCGTCGAAGTTCAGCACGCAGGTCGCCGAGGCCTTGATGCCCATTTTGTGTTCGATCGAGCCGCAGGAGACGCCGTTGCGCTCGCCGGCTTCACCCTCGGCATCGGGTAGGAATTTGGGAACGATGAACAGGGAAATACCCTTGGTGCCTGCCGGAGCATCCGGCAGTTTCGCCAACACCAGATGAATGATGTTGTCGCTCATGTCGTGTTCGCCGGCCGAGATGAAGATCTTGCTGCCGGAAATCGCGTAGCTGCCGTCGGCTGAAGGCACGGCGCGGGTTTTGATGATGCCCAGGTCAGTGCCGCAATGCGCCTCGGTCAGGCACATGGTGCCGGTCCATTGGCCAGCCGTCAGTTTGCTCAGGTAGGTGTTCTTCTGATCTTCGGTGCCGTGGGCGTGGATGGCCGACATCGCCCCGTGGGTCAGGCCGGGGTACATGCCCCACGAAGTATTGCTGGAGCCGACCATCTCACTGATGACCAGGCCCAGAGAACTTGGCAAACCCTGGCCGCCATACGCCGGATCAGCTGCCAGACCGTGCCAGCCACCTTCCACGTACTGTGCGAAAGCCTGCTTGAAGCCTGTAGGCGTTGTCACCACACCGTTGTCGAAATGGCAGCCTTCTTCGTCACCGCTGCGATTCAACGGTGCGAGAACGTTCTCACAGAATTTCGCGCCTTCTTCGAGGATCGCATTGACCATGTCCGGGCTCGCGTCGGTGGCGCCCAGCCCGGCGTAGGTGGTGTGGAAGTCGAAGACGTGGTCGATCAGAAAGCGCATGTCGCGCAGGGGAGCTTTGTATTCGGGCATGGTCGTTTCTCCGTCAGCAGATCGTTCAAACCTACTGCCGCCCACCCGGCCTCACAATCACAGTCCAGGCGCTGAATGCGCCATCATCACTCAACCCGCAGCGGCGTCCATGCGCACCGCGCCACGGCGAGTCTGACCGAATGCCACCACGCAATTTCGCCCGGCGCCCTTGGCGCTGTAGAGCGCTTCGTCCGCGGACTTGAGTACTTTTTCGGGGGTGCGCTGCTCTTGTCGTTCGGCCACGCCGATGCTGACAGTGACCGACACACTGGTAGCGCCCGAACCTGCACGTTTCTGGCGACCTTGCTGGTCGTCCTGAGGACGGCTGTCCTGATTGCGCAACTGAATGTTGTAGGTGGCGATGGATTCGCGGATGACTTCCAGGTGCGGCATGCACTCTTCGAGGGTCTTGCCCGCGAACACCAGGGCAAATTCCTCACCGCCGTAGCGATATGCCCTACCGCCTCCTCCGATTTTCGACAGCTTACTGGCGACCAGTCTCAAGACCTGATCGCCGACATCGTGACCATGGGTGTCGTTGAATTTCTTGAAGTGATCGACGTCGCTCATGGCCAGCACGTAATTGCGCCCCAGCCGCTGCATCCGCTCGTTCAAGGCGCGACGACCCGGCAGGCCAGTGAGCTCATCGCGGAAGGCCATTTGATAGGCCTCGTGGGCGACCGCGGCGGCAATCATTAGCATCACCTGACTGCACATGATGTTCAGGGTGAACGGCAGGATGAAAGTTTTCGGCAACGCCCAGAACAACCCGACCAACCCCACCAGTTGTGCGGCGTGCAAGGGTCTGGGGTTACGCCAGTATTGCCAGCTCAGCAGCAGGAACGAGGCGATGAACACGGGATAGGACAACTGGATCAAGCTCATCCAGGCGCCATGCAGCGCTGGCCAGCGGATTTCCGACAGCCACATCAACAAGGCCTGGGGATAACTTTGCTCCAGCCCGAGCGCGACACTGCCAACAGCGAGCAATACCGCGAAGCGCGCCACCATGTCCTGAAACAAGTGGGTGCGTTCCTGCCATGCGGCGAACACGCCGAACAACAGCGGCAGCAATAGGCAACACAGGTGGAACACCACTGCTGCATCTTCACGGACCTTGCCGTTGTCGCGGTAATAGTCGGTCTGGGTGTCGAGCAGAAAGTAGGCGATGTACACCGTCACCATCAGAAACAGTTCGCGCTGACGTCGGTAAACCGCGCAATACGCACCACCGAGTAACAGCACCAGGGTCGGCAACACGTTGAACAGCGAAGTGAAAAAGACGTTGAGGTCCTTGATGTAAGCGGCCGCAAGCCCCGCAAGCAAAAGCAGTAACGACGGTAGGAAATGGCTGATACGTACAGCGGAAGAACGCGGCAAGGGTAAAGCTCCGACCGTCATGACAATAGATGGCATTGTGCCCACCTACTGTAACGGCAGAAATGCCGACTTACTGAGTCGATTGTCAGGTTTTTTTAGCGGGTGTTTCAGTGGCCGCAGACCGAATTGGCAGTGACTGGCTCCCATCAAAGATCGCGGGCGAGCTTTTACTTTCACCAAGAACAAAAAAGCCGCTACCCCGGAAGGGATAGCGGCTTTATGAAGAACTGCGTTGAGGCTTAGTAGCCCAGTGCGAAGTCTTCTTCTTTCATGTCCATCAAGTTGTTGGCACCCGACAGCATGGTTGCAACATGAGTGCGGGTACGCGGCAAGATGCGCTGGAAGTAGAAGCGCGCAGTCTGCAGCTTGGCGGTGTAGAACGCCTCTTCGGAAGTGCCGGCAGCCAGTTTCTCGGCAGCCAGACGCGCCATGTCAGCCCAGAAGTAGGCCAGGCAGGCGTAACCGGAGTACATCAGGTAGTCCACCGACGCCGCGCCGACTTCTTCGCGGTCCTTCATGGCCGCCATACCGACCTTCATGGTCAGCTCGCCCCATTCTTTGTTCAGTGCAGCCAATGGCTCGACGAACTCTTTGACCGCTTCGTTGCCTTCGTTGGTCTGGCAGAACTTGTGGACGATCTTGGTGAAGCCTTTGAGGGCTTCGCCTTGAGTCATCAGCACTTTACGACCCAGCAGGTCGAGTGCCTGGATACCGGTGGTGCCTTCGTACAGCATCGAAATGCGGCTGTCGCGAACGTTCTGCTCCATGCCCCACTCGGCGATGAAGCCGTGGCCACCGTAGATTTGCACGCCGTGGTTGGCAGACTCAAAACCGACTTCAGTCATGAAGGCTTTGGCGATTGGCGTCATGAACGCCAGCAGTGCGTCGGCTTTCTTCTTCTCTTCTTCGTCTACGCCGTATTTGACGATGTCGACTTGCTTGGCGGTGAAGTAAACCATCGCGCGGTTGCCTTCGGCGAACGCTTTCATGGTCAACAACATGCGACGTACATCAGGGTGAACGATGATCGGATCAGCGGCTTTTTCCGGCGCTTTCGGGCCAGTCAGCGAGCGCATTTGCAGACGATCGCGAGCGTATTTCAGACCGCCCTGGAAGCCGATCTCGGCGTGGGCCAGGCCTTGCAGCGCAGTGCCCAGACGAGCGGTGTTCATAAAGGTGAACATGCAGTTCAGGCCTTTGTTCGCCGGGCCGATCAGGTAACCGGTGGCTGCGTCGAAGTTCATCACGCAAGTGGCGTTGCCGTGGATACCCATCTTGTGTTCCAGGGAACCACAGGTCACGGCGTTGCGGGCGCCGATCGTACCGTCTGCGTTCGGCATGAACTTCGGCACGATGAACAGCGAAATGCCTTTGGTGCCAGCCGGCGCATCCGGCAGGCGACCCAGCACGATGTGGACGATGTTGTCGGCCATGTCGTGTTCACCGGCCGAGATGAAGATTTTGGTGCCGGAGACTTTGTAGGAACCGTCGGCTTGAGGTTCAGCCTTGGTGCGCAGCATGCCCAGGTCGGTGCCGCAGTGCGGTTCGGTCAGGCACATGGTGCCGGTCCATTCACCGGACACCAGCTTGGTCAGGTAAGCCTCTTGCTGCTCAGGCGTACCGTGCTCGGAAATGGTGTTCATCGCGCCGTGCGACAGGCCTGGGTACATGCCCCACGACCAGTTGGCTTCGCCAACCATTTCGCTGACGGCCAGACCCAGAGACTCCGGCAGGCCCTGGCCGCCGTGTTCTACGTCGTGGGCCAGGCTTGGCCAGCCGCCTTCAACGAATTGCTTGTAGGCTTCTTTGAAGCCAGTCGGGGTTTTAACGCCGGACTCGCTCCAGGTGCAGCCTTCGGTGTCACCCACGCGGTTCAGCGGAGCCAGCACCTGCTCACAAAACTTGGCGCCTTCTTCGAGAATGGCGCTAACCATGTCTGGAGTTGCGTCTGCGCAAGCCGGAAGGCTCTGATAGTGCGCTTCGTAGCCGAGCAGTTCGTCACGAACGAAGCGAATATCACGCAAGGGGGCCTTGTAGTCAGGCATAGCGATAAACCTCTGCTGATGTAACCGGGAATGAACGACCGTGTTGATTTGTTGTGACGGTCAAACAGTTGTTTGAAACATACGTTTACGCCCAAATCTTGTCAAGCGCCGATCTTTTGCCGTTCGTCATCACGCGCACAAATGCCGGGCACGCAGCCGCGCCGCCGCCGTTGACAACGCAACAGGCCATGCAGGAAAGATTAGTTGAGGGAGAAGGACTTACGCACAAAAACGCCGCGAATAGTCGCGGCGTTGGCAGGACGGGTTCAGCGAGGGGTCAAGCGTAGGTATCAATCAACGTTCCAAGCATTTCATCGGACGCCTTGGCGACTTTCACGCCGGCCTCCACCTGAAACTTGCCCTGGGCCATCTCGACCATATTGCTGGCCAGGTCCGATTGCTGGCTGCGGTCAACCGAACGCAGGCGATCTACCTGAACCTCGGAAGACTGGCTCGTCACCGAACGCTCGAGGGTACTGCTGGCAATCTGGCCGGAAGCCTGATCGACACGGTTCTGCCCTGTCTGAATAGTGCTCAGACCGGCATAAAAAGCGGTGTTTCCTGAGATTTCCATGGGAGAACTCGTCCTAAATAGGAACAACAGCGGCCATTGAAACAGACCTGATGGCAAAAGGCCCGACAAAAACACTAATGGCACAGTGCCTTGTCATAGGCAAAATCTCAATCCAGCAGATCCAGTTGCAGGTGTTCCGCCACCGCTTCTGCGGTGACCGATTTGAGTTTTGGCACTCGTCCAAGACAAGGCGCGGGAATGCGCTCGGCGAGGGTCGCGAGGTTTTCTTCCAGGCGCGAGGTCTTCGGATCGATGATATTGGCCACCCACCCCGCCAGCTGCAAACCATCCTGAGCAATCGCCTCGGCGGTCAGCAGTGCATGATTGATGCAACCCAGGCGCACGCCGACCACCAGGATCACCGGCAGGCCCAGCGCCATTGCCAGATCCGACAGATTGTCCTGATCCGCCAACGGCACGCGCCATCCGCCAGCACCTTCGATCAAGGTGAAATCGGCCTGCATGTCGAGAATCGCGAGCATCGGCGTCAACAGTGATTGCACCGTGAGCGCCACGCCCGCCTCCCGCGCGGCCAGGTGCGGAGCAATCGGCGGTTCGAACGCCACCGGGTTGACCTGTGCATAAGTCAGCGGCAACGAGCACTCGGCCAGCAACGCCAGCGCATCGGAATTTCGCAAACCCTTGGGCGTCACATCACAGCCAGAAGCGACCGGCTTGCCCGCCGCCGTGCTCATGCCCGCCGACCGCGCAGCATGCAACAGGCCGGCAGCAATGGTGGTCTTGCCGACATCAGTGTCCGTGCCGGTAATGAAATAAGCAGCGCTCATATGGGTTTCTCCAACACGGCGTAGACCACTTGATAAGTCGCCGGCAATCCTTCGGCCTGACGAAACTGCTCATAAGCCTCGACCAAGCCAAGGATCCGCGCCCGACCGGTCAAACCGCCCGGCCGACCGGGGTTCAAGTTGTGCGCGCCCAACGCCTTGAGTTCATGCGTCAGGCTGCGCACGTCCGGGTAATGCAACACATGAGGACGGGTCTCCAGACTGACAACCCGCAAGCCACTGGTCGCGCACAGCTGTTGATAAATACTGAACTCGCGGAAGCGATTGACGTGCACCATGCCATCCACTTGACGCCAGCTGTCACGCAACTCAAACAGCGTCCCTACACAAAGACTAGCAAACGCGAATACCCCGCCCGGCTTGAGTGCCCGAAACGCCTCACTGAGCACCGATTCGAAATCCGCGCACCACTGCACCGCCAGGCTGGAGAAGATCAGATCACAGGTCGAATCCTGCAACGGCAACCGTTCTGCATCCCCGGCGATGAAATGGGTGGCGCCGCCTAATGGCCGGGCGTGTTTGAGCATGCCCTCGGCGATGTCCATTGCCAGTCCGTTGCCCGAAGAAAAGCGCTCGCCCAATGCCCGGCTGAAATGCCCGGTACCGCAGCCCAGATCCAGCCAGACACCCGGCACAAAATCACCGGGCAAAAGGCTCAACAACTGGCTGCCGACATCGCGCTGCAATTCGGCCACGCTGTCGTAGCTCGACGCCGCGCGGGAGAAGGAGGCCGCCACCTGGCGCTTGTCAGGCAAGCCGCCGGGTAGATTGGGGAAAGATAAATCAGTCATCACCGGACTCGTGCAAAAAGGCCTGGATCGCCCCCGCCACACCGTGGGGGTCTTCCAGTAGAAACGCATGGCTGGCCTGTTCGATCAGGCCGATTTCGACATCCGGCAGCAAGGCCAGCAACTCGCTCGCTGCCTCGGCCGGGACCAGACCGTCGAGGCCGGCGAACAAATGCAGTTGCGGACCACGAAATGCCTGCAAGGCTTGACGGGTATCTAGTTGGGCGAGCACTTCCAGACCGCTCATCAGCACGGCTTCAGAGGTGTGCGGCGCCCCACCGAGCAACAACCGCGACAGCCCGCGAGGATCTTCCGATCCTTGGGCGCAAAGGAGTGAAAAGCGCTTCAACGTCATTCGCGGATCGGCCTTGCAACCGGCGAGAAACGCGTCGAAGGTTTCGCCAGCCATCGCGCTCGGCCATTGCTCATGGGCGACAAAAGAAGGATTGCTCGCCAGGGTCAGCAAGCCACAGCAACGATCACCACGACGCGCCGCCAGCTCAGACGCAAGCATGCCACCGAGGGACCAGCCACCGAGCCAGGTGTCTTGCGGGATCGTCGAATCCAGTTCATCGAGCCACTCTTCAATATCGCTCGATTCCAGTTCCGGCAACGGCTCGATCTCGACCCGCAGATGCTCATCCAGCCCCTGCAAGGCGGCCGCTAAAGGCTCCAGCGGTGAAATTCCGAGGCCCCAGCCGGGCAGCAGAATCAGTCGATCACGCATGGCTTGGCTCCGGTCCCAGTAATTGAAAACAATCGGCCAGTCCATTCAACAATAGCTGCACCTGCGCTTCGCTGTGGGCGGCGGTCAGGGTCACGCGCAGACGGGCGCTGCCGGCGGGCACGGTGGGCGGACGAATCGCCGTGACCATCAGTCCGCGCTCGCGCAGCATCCGCGACAGTCGCATCGCACGTCCGGCATCGCCGATCATGATCGGCTGGATCGGCGTGAAGCTGTCCATCAACTCCAGGCCGATCTGCTCGGCGCCATGGCGGAACTGGCGGATCAGCGTCTTCAGATGCTCGCGTCGCCAATGTTCAGTGCGCAGCAGCTCAAGGCTTTTCAGCGTCGCGCAAGCCAGGGCCGGTGGCTGGCTGGTGGTGTAGATATAGGGGCGGGCAAACTGGATCAGGCTTTCGATCAGTTCTTCGCTGCCGGCCACAAAGGCTCCTGCCGTGCCGAATGCCTTGCCGAGGGTGCCGACCAGCACCGGCACGTCTTCCTGACTCAGGCCGAAATGCTCGACAATCCCGCCGCCGTTGGCGCCCAGCGGGCCGAAGCCATGGGCGTCATCGACCATCAGCCACGCGCCCTTAGCCTTGGCTTCCCGGGCCAACGCCGGCAAGTCGGCAATATCGCCGTCCATGCTGAACACGCCGTCGGTGACCACCAGTGTATTGCCGGTAGCCTTCTCCAGCCGCTTGGCCAGGCTGACCGCGTCGTTGTGCAGATAGCGATTGAAACGCGCGCCGGACAACAAACCGGCATCCAGCAACGAGGCATGATTGAGGCGGTCTTCCAGCACCGTATCACCCTGCCCGATCAACGCGGTGACCGCGCCGAGGTTGGCCATGTAACCGGTGGTGAACAGCAGCGCACGCGGGCGACCGGTCAGGTCGGCCAACGCTTCCTCCAGCTCATGATGCGGCGTGCTGTGGCCAATGACCAAATGCGACGCCCCGCCACCGACACCCCAACGAGCAGCACCGGCGCGCCAGGCTTCGATCACTTGCGGATGATTGGCCAGGCCCAGGTAATCGTTGTTGCAGAACGCCAGCAATGGCTGACCGTCGACCACCACTTCCGGGCCTTGAGGGCTTTCGAGCAGGGGGCGCTGGCGGTAGAGGTTTTCGGCACGACGGGCAGCAAGGCGTGCGGCGAGATCGAAAGACATGCAGGCCTCGTGGATCAGAATTCAGTAGCGATCGCAGTACCTGTGGGAGCGAGCCTGCTCGCGAAAGCTATCGAACAACCAACATTTATGTTGAGTGTGAATGCCTCTTCGCGAGCAGGCTCGCTCCTACAGGGTTTTGCATTCCTTCAGAAGGATCAGTGGAGCGTCAAACAGCCGCGTTATAGAACTGCTCGCTGCTCTTCTGCTCAACCAACGCTTGTTCGATCGCGGCCTGATGCACTTCGTCCGCGTGCTCTTCGCGCGCTTCCGGCAGGATCCCCAGGCGCGAGAACAGTTGCATGTCCTTGTCGGCCTGCGGGTTGGCGGTGGTCAGCAGTTTTTCGCCGTAGAAAATCGAGTTGGCACCGGCGAAGAACGCCAGGGCCTGCATCTGCTCGTTCATCGCTTCGCGGCCAGCGGACAGGCGCACGTGGGATTGCGGCATCAGGATGCGCGCGACGGCGAGCATGCGGATGAAGTCGAACGGGTCGATGTCCTCGGCGTTTTCCAGCGGCGTACCGGCGACTTTCACCAGCATGTTGATTGGCACCGAATCTGGATGCTCGGGCAGGTTGGCCAGCTGGATCAGCAGATTGGCGCGGTCATCGAGGGACTCGCCCATGCCGAGGATGCCGCCGGAGCAGATCTTCATCCCCGATTCACGCACGTAAGCCAGGGTTTGCAGGCGCTCGCTGTAAGTGCGGGTGGTGATGATGCTGCCGTAGAACTCCGGCGAGGTGTCGAGGTTGTGGTTGTAGTAATCAAGGCCGGCGTCGGCCAGCGCAACGGTCTGGTCCTGATCCAGGCGACCCAGGGTCATGCAAGTTTCCAGGCCCATGGCTTTCACGCCTTTGACCATTTCCAGCACGTAAGGCATGTCTTTGGCCGACGGGTGTTTCCACGCCGCGCCCATGCAGAAACGGGTCGAACCGATGGCCTTGGCGCGTGCGGCCTCTTCGAGGACCTTCTGCACTTCCATCAGCTTTTCTTTTTCCAGGCCGGTGTTGTAGTGACCGGACTGCGGACAATATTTGCAATCTTCCGGGCAGGCGCCGGTCTTGATCGACAGCAGGGTGGAAACCTGGACGCGGTTGGCGTCGAAATGCGCGCGGTGCACCGTTTGCGCCTGGAACAACAGGTCGTTGAATGGCTGAACGAAGAGTGCTTTGACTTCGGCCAAAGACCAGTCATGACGCAGGGTGGCAGAGGTGCTGGCGCTCATGGGCGTTTCCTTGTTTATGCTTGGCAAGCGACTGGGGAAGGGAATACCCACAGACGCGACACGGATGTTCGGCATATTTAAGGAAGAGTGATGCGCTGTCAACCACGATACGTTGGACCGGTTTACATCTGGTTAAATAATAACCAACACTGTTTGCTCTGCAGTGAAGCCACCGAGGACGTCAGGCCGATCTGCATGGCCTGTGAAACCGACCTGCCCTGGCTGGGCGATCACTGCCAGACCTGCGCGCTGCCGTTGCCTGCGTCAGGCCTGACGTGTGGCCCATGTTTAAAACTGCCGCCGGCTTTCGAGCGGGTCGCCGCGCCCTGGACGTACAGCTTTCCGGTGGACACGTTGATCACGCGCTTCAAGCACAGCGCCAAGTGGCCGTTTGGCCGCCTGCTCGGCGAACTTCTCGCGCAGTTCCTGCAACATCGCTTCGATGAGGACCTTAATCGGCCCGACGTTCTGGCCCCCGTTCCGCTGGCTGCAAAACGCCTGCGTCAACGGGGTTTCAACCAGGCCGCGATGCTCGCCCACTGGCTCAGTAGTAGCCTCGACATCCCTTGCGATGAACAACTGCTGCTGAGGATTCAGGACACCAGCGCGCAACAGGACCTGAATGCCGACGCTCGCAAAAAGAACCTGCGCAATGCGTTTGCCCTGACGGCCGATGCGCCGGTCAAAGGGCGGCACCTGGCAATTGTGGACGACGTGCTGACCACCGGCGCCACGGCTCAGGCCCTTGCTCGCCTGTTGATGGACGCGGGCGCGGCTCGGGTAGATGTTTATTGCCTGGCCCGCACGCCCAAACCCGGCGACGCAGCCTGACGTAACGCCATGCACAAAACCTGTGGGAGAGAGCCTGCTCGCGATGGCGGTGTATCAGACACATCAATGGTGACTGTGATGGCCTCATCGCGAGCAAGCTCGCTCCCACAAGGACGTGGGCTGACTTGACTCCCAGGCTTCCAGCCGCCAACGTCCTCCCCATCGCCACAGCCCAAAGCGCCTCACCATGTCCTTGCCCACCTTGTTGTCCCAGCACATTGTCCGTCGCCCGCAGCGCATCGCGTTGCTGCAACATATTGCCGAACAGGGCTCGATCACCCGCGCCGCGAAAAGCGCGGGACTGAGTTACAAGGCGGCGTGGGACGCTATCGATGAGCTGAACAACCTAGCGCAAAAACCGCTCGTGGAGCGCAGCGTCGGCGGCAAGGGCGGTGGTGGCGCCAAGCTTTCAAGTGAAGGCCAGCGAGTGCTGCGCCTTTATCAAAAACTGCAAGCCTTGCAGGCCCAGGTGTTGGAAGCCGCCGAAGATGCCAGCGACCTGGACCTGCTCGGTCGGCTGATGCTCAGAACCAGCGCGCGCAATCAATTGCACGGCAAGGTCGTGGCGATCGACAACCAGGGGCACAACGATCGGGTCCGTCTTGAACTGGCCGAAGGCTTGACCCTCGATGCGCAGATCACGCACGACAGCACCCTGCGCCTGGAGCTGGAGACCGGCACCGAAGTCGTGGCCCTGATCAAGGCCGGTTGGCTGGAGTTACTGGGCATCGATCAGCAAGCGACACCGGGTAGCAACTTTCTGAATGGCATCATCGAAGAAATACTCGACGCCCCAGACGGCCCCAGCGAAGTGCGCATCGGCCTGCCCAATGGCCAGACACTCTGCGCGCTGGCCGAGCCGCAGCACCTGAGGAGCCAGGGGCTTGCCACCGACAAACCGGTGCGGGTGCAGTTCGCGCCGTCCAACGTCTTGCTCGGCACACCGCTCTGAAACAAAAGTTTCATCATTGCTCTTTAAGGTGGCTGCAAAACCAGCAGGGAGCCTGATGTGAGCCTATTAGAAGAAAACCAGTCCACCGACCTCGAGAAAATGGTCGGCCTCAGCCGTCGCGGTTTCATCAGCGCCGGCGCCCTCTGCGGTGCGGCCATGTTCCTCGGTGGCAACCTGCTGAGCCGCAGCGTATTGGCCGCGAGTGTCAGCGCAGGCTCCAGCAAATTGTTGGGTTTTGACAGCATCCCCGCCGCCACCAGCGACGCAATCACCCTGCCGCCGGGCTACAAGTCTTCGGTACTGATCAGCTGGGGCCAGCCATTGCAAAAAAACGGTCCGGCATTTGACCCGAGCGGTAACGGCACCGCCGAGCAACAGGAAGTCCAGTTCGGTGACAACAACGACGGCATGAGCCTGTTCGAATTTCCCGGCGAAAAAGACCGGGCGCTGATGGCAATCAACAACGAATACACCAACTATCGCTACCTCTACCCGCACGGCGGCATGCCGCAATCGGCCGAAGAGGTGCGCAAGGCTCTGGCCTGCGAAGGCGTGTCGGTGATCGAAGTGCAACGCAAGAACGGCCAATGGGCGTTCGTCCAGGGCTCGCGCTACAACCGTCGCATTCACGGCAACGCACCGATCAGCCTCAGCGGCCCGGCTGCCGGCCACGCACTGGTGAAAACCAGCGCTGACCCGCAGGGCAAGCACGTCCTCGGCACCTTCCAGAACTGCGCCAACGGCATGACGCCGTGGGGCACATACCTGACCTGCGAAGAGAACTTCACCGATTGCTTCGGCAGCAGCAATGCCGAGCAGAAGTTCGATGCCGCGCAGAAGCGTTATGGCGCAGTGGCGGCCAGCAAAGAGATCAACTGGCATCAACACGATGAGCGGTTCGACCTGGCGAAAAATCCGAACGAGCTCAACCGTCACGGCTGGGTCGTGGAAATCGACCCGTTCGATCCGCAATCGACGCCGGTCAAACGTACTGCGCTGGGCCGCTTCAAACATGAAAACGCTGCGCTGGCTGAAACCCATGACGGTCACGCCGTGGTGTACATGGGCGACGACGAACGCGGCGAGTTCATCTACAAGTTCGTCAGCCGCGACAAAATCAACCACAAGAACCCCAAGGCCAACCACGACCTGCTGGACCACGGCACTTTGTACGTGGCGCGCTTCGATGCGGGCGACAGCAACGCCGATCATCCGAAAGGCCAGGGCGAATGGATCGAACTGACCCACGGTAAAAACGGGATCGACGCCAGCAGCGGTTTTGCCGATCAGGCCGAAGTGCTGATTCACGCGCGCCTCGCGGCCAGCGTGGTGAAGGCCACGCGCATGGACCGTCCGGAATGGATCGTCGTCAGTCCCAAGGATGGCCAGGTCTATTGCACGTTGACCAACAACGCCAAGCGTGGCGAGGACGGCCAACCGGTGGGCGGGCCGAACCCGCGCGAGAAAAACGTCTACGGGCAGATTCTGCGCTGGCGCACTGATCGTGACGATCACGGCTCCAAAAGCTTTGCCTGGGACCTGTTTGTGGTCGCCGGCAACCCGGGCGTCCACGCTGGCACGCCGAAGGGCGGTTCGTCGAACATCACGCCACAGAACATGTTCAACAGCCCGGATGGCCTGGGCTTCGACAAGGCCGGGCGGTTGTGGATTCTCACCGATGGCGATTCGAGTAATGCAGGCGACTTCGCCGGCATGGGCAACAACCAGATGCTGTGTGCCGACCCGGTGACCGGGGAGATTCGTCGGTTCATGGTCGGACCGGTTGGCTGCGAGGTCACGGGGATCAGCTTCTCGCCGGATCAGAAGACGTTGTTTGTCGGGATCCAGCACCCTGGAGAGAACGGGGGCTCGACGTTCCCGGAGCATCTGCCGAATGGCAAGCCGCGGTCTTCGGTGATGGCTATCACGCGTGAAGATGGCGGGATCGTCGGCGCCTGATCGGGCCCCATCGCTAGCAGGCTAGCTCCCACACGGGATCTGCGACACACCGCAAATCCCCTGTGGGAGCTAGCCTGCTAGCGATGGCAACACCACTCATCTCAAGCCTTAACACTAAAGACGCCCCGTCTGCGCTACCATGCTTGGCCGGACGCGGCAGCCTGCTGCGCGCAGGAGTCAGCATGGCCCACCCGTTTGCAACCCTCACCCCAGACCTCGTGCTCGATGCCGTCGAAAGCATCGGCTTTCTCAGCGACGCACGCATCCTGGCGCTCAACAGCTACGAGAACCGCGTCTATCAGGTCGGCATCGAAGACTCCGAGCCGCTGATCGCCAAGTTCTACCGCCCACAACGCTGGACCAACGAAGCGATTCTCGAAGAACACCAGTTCACTTTCGAACTCGCCGAGTGCGACGTGCCGGTAGTGGCGCCGATGATTCACAACGGCGTCAGCCTGCATGAACACGCCGGGTTTCGTTTCACCCTGTTCCCCCGCCGTGGTGGCCGTGCGCCGGAGCCGGGCAATCTTGATCAGCTGTATCGACTGGGTCAGTTGCTCGGCAGGCTGCACGCCGTCGGCGCCACCAAGCCGTTCGAACACCGTGAAGCGCTGGGCGTGAAGAACTTTGGTCACGATTCGCTGACCACCCTGCTCGAAGGCAATTTCGTCCCCAAGAGCCTGCTGCCGGCCTACGAGTCCGTGGCCCGCGACCTGCTCAAGCGCGTGGAGGAGGTCTACAAGGCCACCCCGCACAAGAACATCCGCATGCACGGCGATTGCCACCCCGGCAACATGATGTGCCGCGACGAAATGTTCCACATCGTCGACCTCGACGACTGTCGCATGGGCCCGGCGGTGCAGGACATCTGGATGATGCTGGCGGGGGATCGCCAGGAATGTCTCGTTCAACTGTCGGAACTGATGGACGGCTACAACGAATTCCACGACTTCGACCCACGGGAACTCGCGCTGATCGAACCGCTGCGCGCCTTGCGCCTGATGCACTACAGCGCCTGGCTCGCCCGCCGCTGGGACGACCCGGCGTTCCCGCACAGCTTTCCGTGGTTTGGCAGTGAACGGTATTGGGGTGATCAGGTGTTGGCGTTGCGCGAGCAATTATCTGCTCTCAACGAAGAACCGTTGAAGCTCTTCTGACAACCAGATCCCCAGTAGGAGCGAGGCTTGCCCGCGAAGAACGATAACGCGGTATTTCAGGCAGACCGCGATATCGTTCTTCGCGGGCAAGCCTCGCTCCTACAAAAAATACAACACATCTATACAATCCCCTCTTTGTTAGCTGCCTAAGCAAGGATTCTGCATGCAAGCTGCCAACCCGCGTCGCGGGTACATCCTGGGCCTGAATGCCTACATCATCTGGGGCCTGTTCCCGATCTATTTCAAAGCCATCGCCAGCGTGCCGGCCGTGGAGATCATCATTCACCGTGTGCTGTGGTCGGCGCTGTTCGGCGGCTTGTTGCTGATGGTCTGGAAACACCCGGGATGGTGGCAGGAACTGCGGGATAACCCGAAACGCCTGGCGGTCCTGGCCCTGAGCGGCACGCTGATTGCGGCCAACTGGCTGACCTACGTCTGGTCGGTGAACAACGGGCGCATGCTTGAGGCCAGTCTCGGTTACTACATCAACCCTCTGGTCAACGTGTTGCTGGGGATGCTGATCCTCGGCGAGCGGCTGCGGCGCATGCAGTGGATCGCGGTGGGGCTGGCGGCCATCGGCGTGGCGCAGCAGGTGTGGCAAGTCGGCAGCTTGCCGTGGGTGTCGCTGGTGTTGGCGCTGACGTTCGGCTTCTACGGTTTGATCCGCAAGCAGGCACCAGTCAAGGCGCTGCCCGGCCTGGTGGTGGAAACCTGGATGCTGGTGCCGATTGCCATTGCCTGGCTGCTGTTCAATCAGACGGCCACAAGCGCTCAGCCCGAGTTCTGGACCACATCCGAAGCCTGGTGGCTGGTGGCGGCCGGGCCAGTGACGCTGGTGCCGCTGGTGTGTTTCAACGCCGCCGCACGGCATCTGCCTTACACGACGCTGGGTTTCCTCCAGTACCTGGCGCCGACGCTGGTGCTGTTGCAAGCCGTGCTGTTGTTTGGCGAGCATTTGTCTTCCAGCACGCTGGTCGCGTTTATCTTTATCTGGGCAGGTCTGGCGGTTTACAGCGTCGATGCGGTGATCAGTCTTCGCCGCCGCAGCTGATCAAAAAACACACAAACCTCTGCGAGCCACGTCCTTCGTGGCCTGCAGTGATCCTTCCCAAGGTTATCCACAGCGTGATCCCCGCCGTTTGTGCGCAACTTGTTGAAACTGATGGTTTTTTGATCAGATCTGGAAGAAGCCCGGCCGGCGTGGGCTGGCGGGCTGTCTCTACAGGTTATCCACAGGCAGGTGCACGTTTAACTTGGATAACCCGGTCAGGGTTCACTGCGCAGCACCAATTCCACCATCAGATCGTCGGCCAGGGTTTCCAGGCGCGACTGCAAGACATCCAGCGATAAGGTCAGCGGCACCGCCAGGATCGCTTCGGCGTGAAACAACGGCTCGCTGCTCATCGGTGCCGGACGCACTTCGGTCACCAGACGCTCCAGGCTCACCCCTTGCTCACTCAGCAGGCGAGTGATGTCACGGACAATCCCCGGGCGGTCATTGCCCACCAACTCCATGGCAATCGGTTTCCAGGTGCAGGATTGCTCAATGCCGCTTTCGGCGATCAGCACGCGAATACCGTGGGCGGACAACGCCTTCAGGGCATCGACCAGCTCATCGTAAGCCTCGGCCGGCACGCCCACCCGAAGAATCCCGGCGAACTGCCCGGCCATGCGCGACATGCGGCTCTCCAGCCAGTTGCCGCCATGCTCGGCAATGCATTGGGCAATGCGCTCGACCTGCCCTGGCTTGTCCGGAGCGAAAACAGTGAGTACGAGGTGGTCCATGGCGCAGCCCTCTTTTGTTATAGAAAAAGAAGTATAGGCAAGGGTTGTTACGGCGTTGAATCGGCGAATGCCTTCCCGGGCAAGCCTCGCTCCTAGAAGGAGCCGCCCCCTGCAGGAGCGAGGCTTGCCCGCGAAAGGAGCGCCGCGAAGAACATCGCGAACAATAAATCGTGTACAAGTTTTTATATTTAACTGGAACAATCCAATAGTTTTTTGAGAACATCCCGTGCCCCGACGTGACTGCAATGCGTCATGGGGTCGCAGAACGACGTAATTAGTCTAATTTTCACAAGCGCAATTCATCATGTAGTATGCCGCAGCGCGCACTACATAACGTTGGATCGATGTCTGCCACAGGCACACTCGCAGCCCTGATAGCCCTGTCAGCAAGGCCTCAAAGCCGTTGATCGGTTCCATCCCAGCCGCCCGAAATGGCATGTACTGGTGGAAGGGGTTTGTGGTTTAAATAGCCAGAGGCTTCATTGTTAATTTGAAGAGCTGAAAAGCGAAATAGCTGAGCAGAGTGAGGCAAGCAATGACTGAACACGTTCAAGTCGGTGGCCTGCAGGTCGCCAAAGTCCTGTTCGACTTCGTGAACAACGAAGCCATTCCCGGTACCGGCCTCACCGCCGATAAGTTCTGGGCCGGTGCCGACAAGGTCATCCATGACCTGGCGCCGAAGAACAAAGCCCTACTCGCCAAACGCGATGATTTCCAGGCTCGTATCGATGGCTGGCACCAATCCCGTGCCGGTCAACCACACGACGCTGTGGCCTATAAAGCCTTCTTGCAAGACATCGGTTATCTGCTGCCAGAAGCGGCTGATTTCCAGGCAACGACCCAAAACGTCGATGACGAAATCGCCCGCATGGCCGGTCCACAGCTTGTGGTGCCGGTGATGAATGCCCGTTTCGCGCTCAATGCCTCGAACGCCCGTTGGGGTTCGCTGTATGACGCGCTCTACGGCACCGATGCCATCAGCGAAGCTGACGGCGCGGAGAAAGGCAAAGGCTACAACAAGGTTCGCGGCGACAAGGTCATCGCCTTCGCCCGAGCCTTCCTCGACGAAGCCGCGCCCCTGGCGGCCGGCACTCACGTCGATTCCACCGGCTACAAGATCGTTGACGGCAAACTGGTCGTCGCCCTCAAAGGCGGCAGCAACACCGGCCTGCGCAACGATGCACAGCTGATCGGTTTCCACGGCGATACAGCCGCACCGACTGCAATCCTGCTGAAAAACAACGGCCTGCACTTCGAAATCCAGGTCGATGCCAGCACCCCGGTCGGCCAGACCGACGCTGCCGGTATCAAAGACATCCTGATGGAAGCTGCGCTGACCACCATCATGGACTGCGAAGACTCCGTCGCCGCTGTCGATGCCGATGACAAAGTGGTGATCTACCGCAACTGGCTCGGCCTGATGAAGGGCGACCTGTCGGAAGAAGTCTCCAAAGGCGGTCAGACCTTTACCCGCACCATGAACGCTGATCGCACCTACACCGGTGTCGACGGTAAGGAACTGAGCCTGCACGGTCGTTCGCTGTTGTTCGTGCGCAACGTCGGTCACCTGATGACCATCGACGCGATCCTCGACAAGGACGGCAACGAAGTGCCGGAAGGCATTCTCGACGGCTTGATCACCAGTCTGGCAGCGATCCACAGCCTCAACGGCAACAACTCGCGCAAGAACAGCCGCACCGGTTCGGTCTATATCGTGAAGCCGAAAATGCACGGCCCGGAAGAAGCCGCGTTCACCAACGAGCTGTTCGGTCGCATCGAAGAAGTCCTCGGTCTGCCGCGCAACACGCTGAAAGTCGGGATCATGGACGAGGAGCGCCGCACCACGGTCAACCTCAAGGCCTGCATCAAAGCTGCGAGCGAGCGCGTGGTGTTCATCAACACCGGTTTCCTCGACCGCACGGGCGATGAAATCCACACCTCCATGGAAGCCGGCCCGATGGTGCGCAAGGCGGACATGAAGGCCGAGAAGTGGATCGGCGCCTACGAAAACTGGAACGTCGATATCGGTTTGAGCACCGGCCTGCAAGGTCGCGCCCAGATCGGTAAAGGCATGTGGGCGATGCCCGACCTGATGGCGGCGATGCTCGAACAGAAAATCGCTCACCCGCTGGCCGGCGCCAACACCGCCTGGGTTCCATCGCCGACTGCCGCTGCGTTGCACGCGCTGCATTACCACAAGGTCGACGTGTTCGCCCGTCAGGCCGAACTGGCCAAACGTGCCCGCGCGTCGGTTGACGACATCCTGACCATCCCGCTGGCGGTGAACCCGCAGTGGACTGCGGAACAGATCAAGAACGAACTGGACAACAACGCCCAGGGCATTCTCGGTTACGTGGTGCGCTGGATCGATCAGGGCGTGGGTTGCTCGAAGGTGCCGGACATCAACGACATCGGCCTGATGGAAGACCGTGCGACGCTGCGGATTTCCAGCCAGCACATCGCCAACTGGCTGCGTCATGGCATCGTCACACATGACCAGGTCATGGAAAGCCTCAAGCGCATGGCGCCGGTGGTTGACCGCCAGAACGCCAACGACGCGCTGTATCGTCCGCTGGCACCGAACTTCGACAGCAACATCGCCTTCCAGGCGGCGGTCGAACTGGTGGTTGAAGGCACGAAGCAGCCAAACGGCTACACCGAGCCGGTCCTGCACCGTCGTCGCCGCGAGTTCAAGGCTGCCAATGGCCTGTAACTGAGCACTGGCGCCGGACAAAAAAAAGGCCCTGATCGAAAGATCAGGGCCTTTTTATTTCAGATTCCGGTGCATCCATTCCCAACTCATGCTTGACCAGCGCCAACAGCTTGCCGGTATTGACAGGTTTGAGCAGGAAGTCGACCACGCTCAAGTGCATTGCAGCAATCGCGTCTTGTACATCGGCGTCGCCGGAAACGATGATGATCGGCAAGGCCGCCCTTTCCGACTGGCGAACCTGGCGGATCAGGTCCAGGCCATCGATGTGTCCCATGCGCAGATCGGTAATCACCAGGCCGATCGAGGGTTTCTCGTCCAGCATTTTGAGTGCGGTTTCGCCACTGGCGGCGGTCATGCAACGAATACCGTCCAACGCAAGAATCTCCGACAACAGCTCACGCGCGTCTTTATCGTCGTCAACGATCAGCACCCGCTGCGCCGGTAAATCGGGTTCGAGCATGACGGCACTCAGCGCCTCGCGCTCGGCATCACTCAAAATATCGTGGTCGGACATGGCTTTCTCTACGTTTTCAATTCAATCCCCTAGCACTTTCGTCAGACATCGCTAAGTAGACCTTCAATGTGCACTTCGTCGGAAACTTTTCCTATAGCCAATGTAGGAGGTTTTTCCTGCATTTGCGTCAGACATTTCCTAACTTCCGAAGCCTGCACGCCCCGACCTAGACTTACGTCCAATGGGCACCCTGCATGTACGAGCCGACCATGGGGGTAGTCATCCGACAACAATTCAAAAAAGACTGCGGTAATGGTTATGAGTAGAGAGGACGCCTTTACACAGGCAGGGAAAACCGCGGTGTTGCAGAACATCCAGGGCACTTTGCAATTCCTTCAGCGATTCCCGCCCTTCAATCAAATGGAACACGCGCACCTGGCGTATCTGGTTGAACAATGTCAGCTGCGTTTTTATGCGCCCGGCGAAAGCATCATCAAACCGGCCGACGGGCCGGTTGAGCATTTCTATATCGTCAAACAAGGACGGGTTGTGGGTGAGCGCCCGCATACGGCCAAGGGCGGCACCGAAACCACCTTCGAAATCACCACCGGCGAGTGTTTCCCCCTCGCCGCGCTGCTGGGCGAACGGGCGACCCGCACCGAACACCTGGCGGCCGAAGACACCTTTTGCCTTCAGCTCAACAAGCTGGCGTTCATCAAGTTGTTCGCCCTTTCCACCACGTTTCGCGACTTCGCCCTGCGCGGTGTCAGCAGCCTGCTGGATCAGGTCAATCAGCAAGTCCAGCAAAAAGCCGTGGAAACCCTCGGTACTCAATATTCGCTGAACACGCGACTGGGCGAATTGGCCATGCGCCATCCGGTGACTTGCAGCCCCGCCACGCCATTGCGTGAAGCCGTGACCCTGATGCATGAGCAACAGGTCGGCAGCATCGTGATTGTCGACGAGCGCAAAGCCCCGCTGGGCATTTTTACCCTGCGCGACCTGCGCCATGTGGTGGCCGACGGCACTGACGACTTCAACGAAGCGATCGAACGCCACATGACCCAGGCGCCGTTTTTCCTGTCACCGGACCACAGCGCCTTCGATGCGGCGATCGCCATGACCGAACGGCACATCGCCCACGTCTGCCTGGTGAAGGACCATCGTCTGTGCGGCGTGGTGTCCGAGCGCGACCTGTTTTCCCTGCAACGGGTGGACCTCGTCCATTTGGCGCGGACTATTCGCAGCGCCCAGAAAGTGGAAAACCTGGTGGCGCTGCGCGGCGAGATCGGCCAACTGGTCGAACGCATGCTGGCGCACGGTGCCTCCTCGACCCAGATCACCCACATCATCACCTTGCTCAACGATCACACCGTGTGCCGGGTGATCGAACTGACCCTCGCCGAAAAAGGCGACCCTGGGATTCCATTCAGTTGGCTGTGCTTCGGCAGCGAAGGTCGCCGCGAACAGACGCTGCACACCGATCAGGACAACGGCATTCTGTTCGAAGCCCGGGACGCGGCGCATGCCGCCGAAATTCGCGGCAAATTGCTGCCGATTGCCCAGCAGATCAACCAGAGCCTGGCACTCTGCGGCTTCACGCTGTGCAAGGGCAACATCATGGCCGGCAACCCTGAACTGTGTTTGTCCCGGGCCGAATGGGCGCGGCGTTTTGCGGCGTTTATTCGTGAGGCGACGCCGGAGAACCTGCTGGGTTCGAGCATCTATTTCGACCTGCGAGTGGTCTGGGGCGACGAACAAGGTTGCGAGCAGCTGCGTCGGGGGATTCTCGATCAGGTGAATGACAACCGGTTGTTCCAGCGGATGATGGCCGAGAACGCCTTGCGCAACCGCCCTCCGGTCGGGCGTTTCCGTGAGTTCGTGCTGGCGCGCAAGAATGGCGAGAAAGCCACGCTGGATCTGAAGGTCCAGGGGCTGACGCCTTTCGTCGATGGCGCCCGATTGCTGGCCCTGGCCCATGGCATCGAGTCCAACAATACCTTGGAGCGCTTTCGCGAACTGGTGGCCAAAGAGGTCATCGAACGGCTCGACGGCGCCGCGTATGAAGAGGCCTACCACTTCATCCAGCAAACCCGCATGCAGCAACATCAGCTACAGACTCGGGAGAACTTGCCCTACTCCAACCGGGTCGATCCTGACAGCCTCAATCATCTGGACCGACGGATCCTGCGTGAGTCCCTGCGCCAGGCTCAACGCCTGCAAAGCAGCCTGGCCCTGCGGTATCAGCTATGAGCCTGTTTTCATGGCTGCGTCCGGCAGGCCCAAGCCTGACCGCTGAACTCCAGCAACGTCTGCAACGCTTACCCTCGGCGGCCGATCTGAGCGAATGCAGCCTGCGCGAGCAGCGCTGGGTGGTGCTCGACCTGGAAACCACCGGGCTGAACCTGAACAAGGACCGGGTGTTGTCCATCGGCGCGGTGGTGATCGAAGACGGAGCGATCGATTTCAGCCAGCAGTTCGAACGCACGCTGCAATGCGCCGATATGAAGGTAGGGCCCAGCGTATTGATTCATGGTCTGGGGCCTAGCGCGATTGCCGCTGGCAGCGATCCGGCTCAGGCATTGGTCGAATTTATGGAGTTCGTCAGAGACAGCCCGGTGCTGGCGTTTCATGCGCCGTTCGATCAACACATGCTGGGGCGTTCGCTGAAAGAGCATCTGGGCTACAAATTGCAGAATACGTTTCTGGATGTGGCGGACATCGCACCGTTGCTGTGTCCTCAGGCGCACATTCGCGATGCCGGGCTCGATGACTGGATCGACTGGTTCAAGCTGGAAGTCTTCGAACGCCACAACGCCAGCGCCGATGCGTTGGCCACCGCGGAGCTGGCGTTGATTCTGTTCAGCCGGGCGCGGCAGCAGCAGATTCATAGCCCGTTGAATTTGCAGCAGCGGGTGAGTCAGTGGAAACGCCGGCAGCGGGCGCCGTCCTTCTAAATCTGCGGCGTCGTTCTGACGCCTTCGCGGGCAAGCCTCGCTCCTACAGGTTTTGTGTTGATCTGTGGAACGACGACATCCTGTAGGAGCGAGGCTTGCCCGCGAAGCACGACAACGCGGTCCACCTGAAGACTCCCCATCAAAAACCACCTGACCAGTGGCCAATTGCTTACCTCCCCCGCCTCTGCCACAATCGCGAACAATTCTCGTTAGTTAACACTTCCCAATCGGTGATGCTGCGTGTCGTCAGTCCAAAGCCCCCAAAGTGAGCTCGTTGGTGCGTTGTATCGCGACCATCGCGGGTGGCTATTGGCCTGGCTGCGACGCAATGTGGCCTGCCCGCAACGGGCCGAAGACCTGAGTCAGGACACCTTCATGCGCCTGCTCGGCCGTGATGAGCTGAAGGAGCCTCGTGAACCGCGGGCGTTTCTGGTGGCGATCGCCAAGGGCTTGCTGTTCGATTATTTCCGTCGCGCAGCGCTGGAACAGGCCTACCTCACCGAATTGATGCTGATCCCCGAAGGCGAACAACCGTCGGTGGAAGAACAGCAGCTGATCCTCGAAGACCTGAAAAACATCGACCGCCTGCTTGGCAAGCTTTCCAGCAAGGCCCGGGCGGCGTTTCTCTATAACCGCCTCGACGGCCTCGGCCATGCGCAAATCGCCGAGCGCCTGGGCGTGTCAGTGCCTCGGGTTCGCCAATACCTGGCACAAGGCATTCGTCAGTGCTACATCGCGCTGTACGGTGAGCCGGTATGAGCCCGGCCAGTTCCAAACCGGTATCAGCCCAAGTGCTGGACGCCGCGATTGCCTGGCAATTATCCCTGGATTCCGGCAGCCCGGTGGAGCGCGAAGAGTTCACCAAGTGGCACGCCGCCCACGAGGAGCATGCGCGGGCCTGGCGCCAGCTGGGCATGCTCGACCAGCGTTTCAGCGTCGCCAGCGGCCCGGCGCGCACGGCGTTATTGCAATCGCGCGAAAGCATTCGCCGACGGGTGCGCAAGCTCGGCAGTGGCCTGGCCAGCGTCGTCGCAGTAATCGGCTTGGCGCTGTTCGTCGGTGATCGTCATTTGCCCATCGACTATTGGCTGGCCGACCAGCGCACCGCCACCGGCGAGCAGCGCACCCTGCGCCTGAGCGACGGCACGCTGATCAACCTCAACACCCACAGCGCGGTGGACGTGCGTTTTGACGAGAAGCAGCGGCTGATCATCCTTCAGGAAGGGGAAATTCTCGTCGAAACCGGTCATGGCGACGCTCGACCGTTTATCGTCGAAACCCGTGAAGGCAGCCTGCGCGCGCTGGGTACGCGGTTCCTGGTCAAGCGCGAGGACGACGGCACGCGACTGAGCGTGTTGCAGTCCGCAGTGGCCGCCCATCCGCAGTCGAGCCCTGAAGAGCAGATCCTGTGTGAAGGCCAGCAAGTGCTGATGCGCAGCAATGGCCTGGGCCCAATCGTCGCGCTGAACCTCGGCGCCGATGCCTGGACCCGCGGCATGCTGGTGGTGGACAACACACGACTGGAAGACCTGGTGCACGAACTCGGTCGATATCGACGGGGGCATTTGGGCGTTGCGCCGGAGGTGGCTGACCTGCGGATCACCGGTAGCTTCCCCCTGCACGACACCGACAAGGCGCTAAGCGCGCTGCTGCCGACCTTGCCCGTGCAGATCGAACAGCACACGCCGTGGTGGGTGACGGTGGCGAAGGCCGAAGCCAAGCCCTGAGGGGTGTTGCGTCTAATCGGCCGCCTTCGCGGGCAAGCCTCGCTCCTACAGGATGTCATCGCTCCACAGGTCGACACAAAACCCGTAGGAGCGAGGCTTGCCCGCGAAGAGGCCGTCAACAACAGCACACATCTAGACTCAGCCCCTCACTTACTGAATCGAAATTATTTTCATCCAGCCCTATCACTTTGGGATTCTCATTCGGCACCTAGGCAATTGAGAAATATTTCCATTCAGGAGCCGCTGTATGTCCCGTTCGCTAGACACCTTGTTGCGCCCCAGCTTGCTGGCCATCGCCATTGCCCTTTGCGCCCCGCTGGCCAGCAGTCAGCTGATTGCCGCTGAACAGGCGTCCAGCGTTCGCGCCTACAACCTGCCGGCCGCGCCATTGGCCAGCACGCTGAACCAGATCGCCAGCCAGGCGGGCCTCGCGCTGTCGTTGAACCCTTCGCTGGCCGCGGGCAAGATCTCCGCGCCGGTCAAGGGCCAGTACGACGCCGCCAGCGCCCTGCGTGAAGCCTTGCGCGGCACCGGTCTGCAACTGGAGCAAAGCAGCGCCGGCACCTACAGCCTGGCCGCCATTCCCGAGGGCACGCTGGCCCTGCCGGAAACCGCCGTCATCGGTGTCCAAAACACTGAAAGCGCCTGGGGCCCGGTGGAAGGCTACGTCGCCACGCGCACCGCCGCCGGCAGCAAGACCGACACCGCGCTGGTCGAAGCGCCGCGCTCGATATCGGTCGCCACTCGCCAGCAAATGGAAGATCGCAATGTGCAGAACCTCGATGACGCCGTGCGCTACATGCCCGGCATCGTCGCCAGCAGCTACGGCAGCGACACCCGTGCCGACTGGCTGCGGGTCCGGGGCTTTGAGCCGACCCAGTTCCTCGATGGCCTGCCGCTGCCGAAAGGCACCTACGCCAACCCGAAACAGGAAACCTGGAACCTCGATCGCCTCGCCCTGCTGCGCGGCCCGGCGTCGTCGGTCTACGGCCAGACCCCGCCGGGTGGCTTGCTGGACATGGTCAGCCGCCGTCCAAGCGCTGAAGACAGCCACGAGATCCAGCTGCAATACGGCAGCGACAACCAGCGCCAGATCAACTTCGCCAGCACCGGCAAAATTGATGACGAAGGCCAGTTCCTCTATAGCCTGAGCGGCGTGGTGCGCGACAGCGGCACGCAGATCGACCACGTCGACAACAAGCGCTACAACGTCGCACCGAGCCTGACCTGGAACATCGACGAAGACACCCGCTTCACCCTGCTCACGCAATTCACCCGCGACGATACCGGCATCACCAGCCAGTTCCTGCCGGTGCAGGGCACCAAGATCGACATGCCGTTCGGCAAGGTTTCCCATCATAAGAATCTCGGCGACCCGGACTGGGAATACTACGACCGCACCTACTACGCTCTGGGCTATGCGTTCGAACATCGCTTGAACGACGTCTGGCAGTTCAAGCAGAACCTGCGTTACACCAAATCCGATCTGTCGTTCCAGGGGCTCACTGTCGGCTCGTATCCGTTCACCCAGGTGGATAACGAAGGCAACGTCGGGCGCACCAGCACCATCGTCGATGAAGACATCAGCCAGTTCGCCGTGGATAACAATTTCCAGGCTGACTTCGCCACCGGTGATGTCCGTCACACCCTGCTGCTGGGTCTCGACCACCAGCGCAGCAACACCAACTACACCTCGATTTTCGGCGACGGGCTGACCACCAACGTCAATAACCCGATCTATGGCCAGCCGATCGTTCGTCCGCCGCGTTCCACCGCGTTCTACGACTACAACCAGAAGACCTACCAGACCGGCCTGTACGTGCAGGATCAAATGGCCCTCGACCAATGGCGCCTGACCGTCGGCGGACGTGAGGATTGGGTCCACACCAGCACCGAGTTTTTCAACAAGGGCGATGCCACCAACACCCAGCGTGACAAGAACTTCAGCGGCAACGCGGCAATCAGCTATGTGTTTGATTCGGGCTTCGTGCCGTACTTGTCGTACGCCGAATCCTTCCAGCCCACCACCGGCGCATCAGCCTCCAGCACCGAATCGTTCAAGCCGACCGAAGGCAAGCAGTGGGAATTGGGCATCAAGTACCAGCCACCGGGCAGCAACACCCTGCTCAGCGCAGCGGTGTATGACCTGACCCAGAAAAACGTCTCGGTCACCACCACCGTCGGCGCCACACCGATCACCAGCCAGACTGGCGAAGTGAAGGTCAGGGGCCTGGAGCTGGAAGCGGTGTCCGACGTCACCGAAAACCTGAAAATCATCGCGGCCTACACCTTGGCCAAATCCGAAGTGCAGAAAGGCGACTACAAGGGCAACCGACTGCAACTGATGCCCAACCAACAAGCTTCGCTGTGGGCCGATTACACCTGGCACACCGGCGTGCTGGATGGCTTCGGCATTGGCGCCGGCGCTCGCTACACCGGCAACACCTACGGCGATCAGGGCAACACCTGGCTGGGCAAGGCCGACGCCTACACCGTGTTCGACGCGGCGGTCCATTACGACCTCGGCCGCCTGGACAACAGCCTGAAAGGCGCGTCCCTGGCACTGAACGCCACCAACCTGCTGGACAAGGACTACATCTCCACCTGTGACAGTTTCTACTGCTACTACGGCGACCAGCGCAGTGTCGTCGCCAGTGCAACTTACAAGTGGTAAATGCCTGAGCTGAACGCTCCAAGACCAAGCCGTCCTTCGGGGACGGCTTTGGTATTTCTGAAGGCCATCAAATGAAAAGTAAAACAATTCGCCGCTGGTCGTTCATCCACACCTGGACCAGCCTGATCTGCACCGTGTTCCTGCTGATGCTGGCGCTGACCGGCCTGCCGTTGATCTTCCACCACGAGATCGACCACCTGCTGGGCGATGCCGCCGAGTTGAAGCAAATGCCGGCGGACACCCCGCAGCTGAATTTGCAGCAGTTGGTGCAGGCGGCGGAAAAACATCGC
Organism: Pseudomonas mandelii; assembly: GCF_900106065.1. Taxonomy (NCBI): domain Bacteria; kingdom Pseudomonadati; phylum Pseudomonadota; class Gammaproteobacteria; order Pseudomonadales; family Pseudomonadaceae; genus Pseudomonas; species Pseudomonas mandelii. The sequence continues at coordinate 2,895,471 of NZ_LT629796.1, read as the reverse complement.
CCCGGCGAAGTCATGCAGTATTTCGGCTTCGACGAAGAAGAGCCCAACGCCGCGATCGCTATCATGGCGGCCACCGCCGGTACCGAGCCCAATTCGTCGCACACCTTCATGCTCGACGCCCGCACCGGCGATGCGCTGGAGATGCCGTCGGCCAACGGCGGTTTCATGATGGTGATGCTGCGCCTGCACGTGGACATGTTCGCCGGTCTACCGGGCAAGTTGTTGCTGGCGTTCATGGGGCTGATGTTTGTCGTGGCCATCATTTCCGGGACGGTGCTGTACCTGCCGTTCATGCGCCGCTTGAAATTCGCCAGCGTGCGCCAGGACAAATCCACTCGCCTGCGCTGGCTCGACCTGCATAACCTGATCGGCGTGGTCACCCTGACCTGGGCACTGGTGGTCGGGGTGACCGGCGTGATCAGTGCCTGCGCCGACCTGCTGATCGCCGCCTGGCGCAACGACGCACTGAGCACGATGATCGCACCCTACCGCGATGCGCCACCGCTGACGCAATTGGCACCCGCGACCCGTTTGCTCGACATCGCCAAGGAAGTCGCCCCGGGCATGCAACCCGATTTCATCGCCTTCCCCGGCACGCGGTTTTCCAGCGAACATCATTACGCCGTGTTCATGAAAGGCAGCACCCACCTGACTTCGCACCTGCTGACCCCGGTGTTGATTGACGCCAGCACCCTGCAAGTCACGGCGGTGGCGGAACGACCGTGGTACATGGACGCCATGGGCATGTCGCAACCCCTGCACTTTGGTGATTACGGTGGCATGCCAATGAAAATCCTCTGGGCGACTCTGGATGGGCTGACCATCGTCGTGCTGGGCAGCGGGGTTTATCTGTGGGTAGTGCGGCGCAAGGCGGCGAAACCTGCGCTCGAGCAAGCGGAGGCTCAAGCATGAGGCCACGACAGTCGAACTTCTGGAAGGTCTTCGCCACGCCCACCGTGATCGCGCTGCTCAGTGCCGCGGGGTTGTTCGCCGCGTTGCTGGGCGACGGCGTGTGGGATGCCTTGAGCTGGCTTGGCCTGGGCGTCCCTGCCGTCCTGGCCCTGCGCGGGCTGCTGCAACGCCGCTGATCCTTGTGGGAGCGAGCCTGCTCGCGATGGCGGCCTGACATTCGACAGGGGTGCTGAATGTAAACGACCTCTTCGCGAGCAGGCTCGCCCCCACGATCTTGAGCAATCTCTTGAACGCGCTATGCTGCCCAGCACTGCCCAACTCCGAGACGCTGCCATGTCCGCCCCCAGCATGACCCTGTTCCACAATTCGTTATCGCCCTTCGTCCGCAAAGTCATGGTGCTGCTGCACGAAACCGGTCAGACCGACCGCGTGGCGTTGCAAGACTGCGTGCTCACACCGGTAAGCCCGGATCAGGCGCTCAACGAAGACAACCCGCTGGGCAAGATCCCGGCCCTGCGCCTGGCCGACGGCAACGTCATCCATGACAGCCGGGTGATCCTCGATTACCTCGATCATCAACACGTCGGCAACCCGCTGATCCCCCGCGACGGTTCGGCCCGCTGGCGCCGTTTGACCCTGGCCTCGCTGGCCGACGGGATCATGGACGCGTCGGTGGTGGTTCGTTATGAAGTGGTCCTGCGCGCCCCCGAAAAACAGTGGGACGAATGGCTCGATGGCCAGCGCGACAAGATTCGTCGCGCGCTGGCGCTGTTGGAGAAGGACGCGATTGCCGAGCTGACCAGCCATTTCGATGTGGCGGCGATCAGCGTGGCGTGTGCGCTGGGTTACCTCGACCTGCGCCATCCGGATCTGCAATGGCGCGAGGCGAATCCCCAGCTGGCGGCCTGGTATTTTGAGGTGAGTCAGCGGCCGTCGATGGTGGCGACGATGCCGAAGGTTTGAATCTTCGCTGACGGTTCGAGCCTCATCGCGAGCAGGCTCGCTCCCACAGTTGATCGGTGGTGTGCACGAACCTTGTGTTCACTGCAGATCCCTTGTGGGACCGAGCCTGCTCACGATGGCACCACACCGGGTCAACAGGAAACAAACCGAATATCTGCTTCGCCAACTCTTCCCCCTCCCGCTGATCCTCGCGCAACCCCAACGACCGGCTCATTCCACTGCCCCGATATCAAACGCCAACGGCTTGGCCGGCTTCTGCCCGATCCCGTACCAATCCAGCTTGCGGGTCAGCACCATGAACACGCCGAGCAAGCCGAACAGCAACAATGAGCCCATCAACAGCGCGTAATCCTCAGCACTCAACAAGCCGTAGAGCAAGCCATACAACGCCGCCAACCCCGCCGAAAAGCTCAAGCCGTGACGCGCGCTTCGCAACACATGGCAGACATAGAACCCGATCAGCAACACGCAGCCGCCGGCCGACAACAGATAAGCCAGGGCAAAACCGATGTGCTCCGACAGCGACAGCAGCAACAGGTAGAAGAATGCCAGCGCAACCCCCACCAATGCGTATTGCACCGGGTGCACCGCCAGGCTTTTCAGCACTTCGAAGAGGAAGAAGCCGGCGAAGGTCAGCACGATGAACAGCAGTGCGTATTTGATCGCCCGATCGCTCTTGAGGTATTGGTCCACCGGATCAATGAAACTCACGCCAAAGCTGCGGCCGCTGTACGCCTCGCACCCACCGCCGGACACACAACTGCTCAGCGCTTCCTGCAGGTTCGTGGAGAAAAACGAGGTCTGCCAGTTGGCGGTAAACCCCTGATCGGTGACTTCACGCTGGGCCGGCAGGTAGTTGCCGATGAAGCTTGGGTGCGGCCAGTTGGCGCTCAGCGACACCTTGCTGGTCTTGCCCACGGGAAGGATCTGCAACTGACCGGTGCCTTGCAGCCGCAGGTCGAAACCGAAGGCCAATTCCGTGGCTTGCCTGGCATCCAGCGCTGGCAATGTCACGTGTACACCTTCGCCTAACCAGCCCACCTGGGTCCCCGGAACAAAGTCCAGCCGCTGGTCATTGAGTTCGAGTTTCAGGGCGTTTTCGATGCCGCGAATGTCGCTGATCCCGACCGCCAGAAACGGTTGGTCGAACTGGTAATCGGCGAAGTCTTCCTTGATGCCCAGTTGCGCCGGGACCGAGAAATGCCCGCTGATGCGGTTGTCGGCGTGGAACAGTCGCGCCTCGTAAATGCCTCGGGAGCGCAGTTCGGTCTGCACCTGGCCATCGAGTTCGAAGCGTTCCGGGAGGAAATACAGACGACCGCGCTCCTCACCGACTTCCTGATAACGCTGGTTGGTTTTCTCGTTGAGTTTCCAGGTGCGCACCACTTTGCGATACGGCACCACCATCAGCGGCCCGTTCAGTTGCTGGCTGTAGCTGGAGCTGCGGGCAATGTCTTCAAGCACACCGTCGCGCAATTGCTGGCGGTCCTGGATGACGCCGTTGATCATCAGCAACGGAATCAGCAATAGCAGAATCAGAAGGGCGATTGCCCCGAGTTTTAGGGTCAGGCTGCGGTTCATGGGACTCTCCCTGTTTGGATGGGGAAAGTCTGGAATCGGTGTGTGGGGGATTTATGAGGGGAATATGGAGATTGTGTGGAGTCTGGGCCGGCCCCATCACGAGCAGGCTCGCTCCCCCAGTTGATCTGCGGTCCCCCAGCAGGAGTGAGCCTGCTCGCGATGGGTCGCAACTCGGTCCTAAGCCAGGTGCAACCTGACTTCAACACCACCCTCGACATTGCCGATGCTCAATGCCCCACCATGCAGCTTCACCACTTCTTCCACAAAGTTAAGCCCCAACCCGGTGCTCTTGCGCCCACTGTCCGGGCGCGGCAGCGAGTAGAAACGCTCGCTCAAACGCGGTAACGCATAGTCGGGAATCGCCTCGGCCTGATTGAACAACCTGAACTCGATCTGCTCGCCGACCCTCTCGGCGCTGAACCGCAGCAGCCCCTGAGGCGGGGTGAAATCCAAAGCATTCTCCAGCAGATTCCCCAGCGCCTGCCGCAACAGAAACGGCTCGCCATGCAGGGTCATATCCGGCGCGATCCTCTGTTCCACGCGCAACTTTTTCCCTTCGATCCGCGCGGCCTGGGCGTTGAGCAACTCATCCACCAAACCCGCCAACGGTACCGCCACCCGCTCTTCCAGCCCTTGACGCTGTTCGACCTGGGCCAGGTTCAGCAACCGCTCAATCAACTGCTGCATCCGCACACTTTCACTGTCGATGTTGCTGACGAAACGCTGCTGCTGAGCCAACGGCATTTCACCTTGCAGCAACTCCGCTGCACCGCGAATCGCCGCCAATGGGCTTTTCAATTCATGGGTCAGGGTGTGCACATAACGCTCGACGTAGGCTTTGCCTTCCAGCTGGGTTCGCATCTGTTCCACCGCCGTCGCCAGTTGCTCCAACTCCCCGCCGCGATAATGCGGCACCTCGACGCGCCGGCCCTCACTCACCGCTTGGGCATAGGCGGTCAACCGCCGCAGCGCCGCGCTCAGCCACCATGACAACAGCGCGCCGAACAGCAGGCCCAGGCCGATCAACCCGGCGCCATAAGCGAGCAATCGACGTTCGGTGCGATCCACGTAAGGCTGCAACGAACTGTTGGGCTTGGCCACGGTGACCACGCCGATGATCTGGCCGTTGTCGCGAATTGGCGCGCCGACGTGCATCACCGAAGAGGTAGCATCGTTCGGATCGCTGCGGGTGGAACGTGCACCGTATTCACCGCGCAACGTCAGGTAGACGTCGTTCCATCGTGAATAGTCCTGCCCCACCGCTGCGCCACTGGAGTCCAGCACCACGAGGCCTTTGGCGTCGGTGACGTAAATCCGGTGGTTGACCTGGTTCTTCGGCAAGCCCCAGATGCTTGCCTTCGGCTGCCGTTCGCCATAGGCCCTGAGCAGCTCGGGCCAGCGGTTCTGGTTGAGGGTGCCGGCCTTGAAATCGTCGCGCAGGATCTCGGCCATCAGGTTGGCGGTGTCGACCAGGGTTTCTTCCGTGGACTGGCGCACCCCTGGGCGGATTTCTTCCATCACGGTGTTGAGCACGAAGTAACCGGTCAGGCCGATAAACAGCACGTAGACCAGGAAAATCCGGATCCCCAACGGCATCAGCTGTGCCCCGGGCTGTAGCTGTAACCGAGGCCGCGATGGGTCTGGATCGGTTCGGCGTCAGCCTTCACCAGACGCAATTTGGCGCGCACGCTTTTGATATGGCTGTCGATGCTGCGCTCGTAACCGGCATCGGCGGCCACGCCCAGCGCATCGAGCAATTGCTCGCGACTGAAGACGCGTTCGGGTTGTTCCAGCAGGCATTGCAGCAGACGGAATTCGTGCCGGGTGAGATTCAATGGTTGATTGCGATAGCTGATCTGCACGCGTTGGCAGTCGACCCGAAACAACGCCGATGAGACTTCGGCCACCGGTCGCGGCGCCATGCGCTTGAGAATCGCCCGGACCCGCGCCGCGACTTCCCGGGGACTGAACGGCTTGACCACGTAGTCGTCGGCGCCGATTTCCAGGCCCACGACGCGGTCGATTTCCGCGTCACGGGCGCTGAGGAAGATTACCGGCACTTCGCTGAAACGCCGCAGTTGCTTGCAGGTCTCAAAGCCGCTGATGTCCGGCAGGCCGATGTCGAGAATGATCAGGTCGGCCGGGGTCTGGCGCTGATGCTCCAGCGCCGCCGCGCCGAGGCTCAACCAGGTCGTGGTGAACCCCTCGCCCTGCAACGCGAATATCAGGGTGTCGGCAATCGCCGCTTCGTCTTCGACAATCAGGATATGAGGCATGGCGTCCGAGCCCGGCAGTTAAGTGGGCGAACGGTGCCCCAAGCCTCTCGTTCCGTCAATCAGCAGTCGGGTTTGTCGGCCGTGAAACGCCGCGCCGGGTTGACCGCCGCACCGAATTCACGCAAGGCCTTGGCACCGATCAACAGCGGATAGTTGAAGCTGCTGCGGTCGGTAAGGTTGACCTCGACGGTGCGCTTGACGTTGCCCAGGCACAGTTCCAGATCGACTACCGGGCGCTTGGTCGGCTCGACGGCTTCCTTGTCATCGTCATCCTCTTCGGAGCGGGTCTTGATCTTGCTGATCCGCGCAACCTTGTGCTCGTAGACCTTGTTGCTCGCGTCTTTGGTGGCGAGGCGGAAACGGACCCACTCGTCGCCGTCGCGGGTGAAGGTTTCGATGTCCTTGGCCGACAGCGAGGCCGTCAGGGCGCCGGTGTCCATTTTGGCCTTGAGGACTTCGCCGCCGATTTCCGGCAGCGCAATGTATTCGTAACGCCCGTACAGCGTCGGCTCGGCGGCCAGGACCGGCAGGGCCACGAGAGAAAGCAGTGCAAGGAGGGATTTCACGTAATGGGCATCCTTTGGGAATGGGGGCGCAGTGGCCAAATTCTAGACCGCAAACAACAAAGATAGTTGGACGGCCACCTAGCTTTGTGGCGAGGGAGCTTGCTCCCGTTGGGCGGCGAAGCCGCCGTAAATCCATTCAACTCGGTGTTCCTGACACGCCGCTTCACATTAGCTTTTGGGGCCGCTTCGCAGCCCGGCGGGAGCAAGCTCCCTCGCCACAGGTGATCTCATCAGGCTGCAAGCATAACGATGTAAAGGTGAAACATTCGTCACCGTCGATTTGGCCTGCGGCCCGAAGCTGAATATCATGACGCGCCCAAACGCTTTCAAGAGTTACTTATGCGCCGCCTGCTCACCGGCTGTTTAGTTACCCTGCTGCTGTTGCTCAACACCCTGGTCCTGATCGGGCCGCTGATGGTGTTTGCGCTGCTCAAACTGGTCTTGCCTGGTCGCTATCGCGACTACGCCTCATGGGCGGTGATGTGGATCGCCGAGACCTGGGCCGAGATCGACAAGCTGATCTTCAAGTGGTGCATCCCGACCCAGTGGGACATTCGTGGTGGCGAGGGTCTGCGCGTCGATACCTCATACCTGGTGATCAGCAACCATCAATCCTGGGTCGATATCCCGGCGTTGATCCAGGCCCTGAACCGCCGCACGCCGTTCTTCAAGTTCTTCCTCAAGAAGGAACTGATCTGGGTGCCATTCCTGGGCCTGGCGTGGTGGGCCCTGGATTACCCGTTCATGAAGCGCTACACCAAGTCATTCCTGGCCAAGCACCCTGAGCTGGCCGGCAAGGATCTGGAAATCACTAAAGCGGCGTGCGAGTTGTACAAGCGTCAGCCGGTGACCGTGGTCAATTACCTGGAAGGCACCCGATACACCGCAGCGAAAAGCACTCAGCAGCAGTCACCCTTCACTCACCTGCTCAAGCCCAAGGCCGGCGGCGTGGCGTTTGTCCTGGCGGCAATGGGCGAACAGCTGGATGCCGTGCTTGATGTGACGGTGGTGTATCCGCAGCAGCAGATTCCGGGGTTTTGGGACTTGCTCAGCGGCAACGTGCCGAGGGTCATCATCGACATCAAGACCCGAGAGCTCGACCCGGCATTGTGGCAAGGCGATTACGAAAACGATCCGGTGTTTCGCGAAACGGTCCAGAACTGGGTCAACCAACTCTGGATCGAGAAGGATCAACGCATCGACGCGTTGCGCGCCGAGCGCCGTTGAATCAACTGCCGGTGCCGGCGCCCCAGATCCCGCCCAGGCTTTCCAGCAACGAGCCACCAACGCCCTGCTGACCGAGGTATTGCAACAGCACCGGGGCAAACTGGCCGATCATGCCGCTGTCCATGCCCAACGCGCTGAAAGCGTTGTTCAGATCGTTGGTGTTCTTCACGGCACCCAAGGCATTGTCCAGACCGGCCGCCTTGCCGGAAGACCCAAGCAGGCCGGCCAGCGCACCCAGCTCACCGCCGCCGGACAACTTGTCGATACCCGGAACGCTTTTGGCCAGTTCCGAGTAATCGGTCGAGCTCAACTGATTCTTCGCCAGCCCCAGCATCGCCCCAGTCCCGCCGACGGCCTGTTGAGGTGTCACGTTCAATTCGCTGAGCGCGCTCAACAATCCGGCCGTTTCTGACGTTGGCGCAGCCGCTGCGGCAGCATTACCCCCCTGCATGCTCGAAGCCGCTTTGGTCACATCGTCCAGGCTGAAACCGGCGAAGACCGGGCTGGCCGCGAGGGTCATCAGCGAAGCCAGTGCTAAACCGCGTGAAATCTTCATCCAGACATCCTCTTGCGCCGTGAGAGCCACCCGTGTGTGGGCGGGAAAACTGCCGATTTGACCGGGGTTTGGGGGGTGTTGTTCCTTGCTGGCGCAGGCATTTTTTGCCTTTGGAAGTGCATAGCATGAGATAGACCAGTTAATTGACTGCTATAAGAAACAACCTGACTACATCAAACCGGTATAAAAATCTGTCATATCTGACAGTTGCGACCGTTTCGCAGCACAAACTAAGCTGAGTTTGTAACAACAGCAATCGGGAGTGAGTTATTAAATAGCAGCTCGCACCTCTTCGTTTTCGATCTGGTAGGAAGCATTAATATGGCTGACAGAGAAACAGGTATAGTTAAATGGTTTAACGATGAAAAGGGCTTTGGATTTATCACTCCAGATAGTGGAGGAGCGGAACTTTTCGTACACTTCAAAGCAATTGAATCAGACGGCTTTAAAAGTTTGAAAGAGGGACAAGCAGTATCTTACGTTTCAGAAAAAGGGCAAAAAGGTCAACAGGCTGCGCAGGTTCGCACCGAATAAATAAACAATGACCAAAGTCGTTGAAGACTCGACCAGGCCTGCTTCCACCTAGTGGTTAGGGCAGGCCATTCTTATCGGAGACACGGCGATGAGGCGAAAAACAGAAAAGTTCGATACTACAGTCATTAACGAACCTACTTCGTCGCCATCGAAAAGTTTGGAACATATAGAACTGGAGACTCAACCAATTATCTTTTGCATCAACCCGGGCGACCGTCATCCAAAGGTCGGCGATAAGGGGCTCTTCGCATTTAAGGGTGTAGAAAAAATCTGACCGGCTGGAAAAGGAGTCGAGGATCTTAGAAAATGTAAGCTCTCACACCAACAAAAACTAAGCCCCCGACGTGAACAATCTTACCTTTTCTAGCCCTGATCTTTCCAGCTTTTGCCAACTGAATAACCTCGGCCTGACTGCCACTGGACAACATCTTTGTGCAGAGCGCGCCGTCATCGAATGTCGTTTAACCAAAGCACCCGAGCCATGCCCCAAGTGCGGGGCTGCTGGTGTTTCACGCGGTACTGTCGATAGGCATCTTGCTCACACACCTTACGGACAACGACCAACCAGATTGCTGCTGCGTATCCGTCGCTGGCGTTGTGCTTGCGGCTGTTTCTGGCATGAAGATACAAACAGTGCAGCACCTCCACGTTCAAAGCTTTCATATGGGGCGATACGCTGGGCATTAGCTGCCATCGTGCTGGATCATCTGTCGGTATCTCGTGTTGCGAGCCAGCTTGATGTTGCATGGCACACCGCTAATAATGCCATTATCAACGAAGGACGGCGCCTGCTTTTTAATGACTCGACACGTTTTGACGGTGTGACCGTGCTGGGCGTGGATGAGCATGTTTGGCGACATACACGCTGTGGTGACAAGTACGTCACCATCGTGGTTGACCTTACGCCCGTGCGTAACAAAAACGGGCCGGCCCGCTTGCTCGATGTGCTGGAAGGCCGCTCCAAACAAGCCTTTAAGCAATGGCTACAGAGTCGCCCCAAATCGTGGCGTGACCAGATCGAAAGCATTGCCATGGACGGTTTTACGGGGTTTAAATCTGCAGCGCAAGAAGCCCTGCCTCAAGCCCAAACCGTGCTGGATCCTTTCCATGTCGTGCGCTGGGCAAGCAACATGCTGGATGAATGCCGCCGGCGTGTGCAACACGACATCCTGGGCCGCAGAGGGCGTAAAAATGACCCGCTCTACAAAAGCCGTCGAACGCTACTGACTCGGATCAGCTACCTGTCTGACGCCAACAAAAAGCAACTGTTCCAGCTGTTTGCAGATGAGCACCACCTCGAAGTGGATTGCACCTGGAGCATGTACCAACGGGTGGTCAGCGCCTACAACGAGCCGGATCGAAAACGTGGTAAAAAACTCATGGAAGAGGTCATAAATATCATTACAGCCAGCGACTTGCCCAAAGCGCTCATCGAGGTGAAAGGCTTGGGGGAAACGCTGAAAAAATACGCTGAGAGCATCCTTGCCTACTTCGACCGGCCAGGAACCAGCAACGGTCCAACAGAAGCTATCAACGGGCGACTTGAGCACTTACGAGGTACCGCCTTGGGCTTTAGAAATTTAACCAATTACATAGCCAGGTGCTTGCTGAAGTCAGGAGGGTTTAGAAATCAGCTACACCCTTAAATGCGAAGAGCCCGATAAGGTGACGTATGACCTAGTCCAAGGCGATAACGGACAGTGGTACGCAAAGAACATCATAGTGGTAAGCGACAAAAAGCCTCATTAAATCTATTTAGTTTTGACCGTAAGTCCAGCTTCTCTTTTGCGTACATACCAACTGAAGCTATTGTTTTTCTTCACTTACGGCAATTAGCTGGCAATAGGTATCAACGCGAGTGTTTATTACGGACAAACAAACGGGGGTTAGACACCATGCAGACAAAGATTATTGCCAGCGTTTTAGCAATCCTGACCGTGAGTAACTATACCTACGCAGATACTTGCCCTGAACCCTCATCTATTTACAAAACAAAAAGTGGCTTTGAAGCCAAGGACAAATCCGGCCATATCTGGAAAGGAGAAGATCCGGGACAACCGGTCGATGTTAAGACTCTGGTTTTTGAAGATGCGGCGTATATCACTGAAGACGAAACCGAAAACGGGCCAGTGAAAGTCAGTCAGTTGAGTTGCCGCTACCAAAATCTGGCCTTGTTTCTAGACAATGTAGTCAACTGGAAAGCCGCGGCGCCTGCGAATTGGGACGAATCGAATCGCTGTTATTCTAAACCCAACAATGACTGCTCATTCTCTTTGAGCAATTAGGTGTCACCGGACAGCCATAAAAAAGGGCGACATCTCTGTCGCCCTTCTCCCGTCTTGCGTAACGCTTACGCCGCACTGAACAACTTATGCGGATCAATCACAAACTTCTTCGGCACGCCCGCATCGAACTCGCCATAACCGCGTGGCGCGTCATCAAGGCTGATGACTTCCACGCCAACGATGTCGGCAATGTGAATGCGGTCCCACATGATCGCCTGCATCAGCTGGCGGTTGTACTTCATCACGGGCGTCTGGCCGGTGTGGAAGCTGTGGGATTTGGCCCAGCCCAGGCCGAAGCGGATGCTGAGGCTGCCCATTTTTGCGGCAGCATCGACGGCACCTGGATCTTCGGTCACGTACAGGCCCGGGATACCGATTTTGCCGGCAACCCGTACCACGCCCATCAGCGAGTTGAGCACGGTGGCCGGGGCCTCGTGTTTCACGCCGTCATGGCCGTGGCCGCGCGCTTCGAAGCCTACGGCGTCGACGGCGCAATCCACTTCTGGCTCGCCCAGCAGTGCAGCGATTTGTTCGTGCAGCGGGGTGTCCAGGGACAGGTCGGCGATTTCGAAACCCTGGGCCTTGGCGTGTGCCAGGCGGACGGTGTTGACGTCACCAACAATCACCACCGCCGCGCCCAGCAGGCGGGCGGACGCGGCAGCGGCCAGACCGACAGGGCCGGCGCCAGCGATGTACACGGTGCTGCCTGGGCCAACGCCAGCGGTGACTGCGCCGTGGTAACCGGTCGGCAGGATGTCGGAGAGGCAGGTCAGGTCGCGGATTTTTTCCATCGCGCGATCACGATCAGGCAGTTTCAACAGGTTGAAGTCGGCATACGGCACCATCGCGTACTCAGCCTGGCCGCCGGTCCAGTCGCCCATGTCGACATAACCGTAAGCACCGCCCGGACGCGCCGGGTTAACGCTCAGGCAAACACCGGTATGCATTTCCTTGCAGGAACGGCAGCGCCCGCAAGCCACGTTGAACGGCACGGAGACTAGATCGCCGATCTGCAGGTTTTCGACGTCGCTGCCCTTCTCGATCACTTCGCCAGTGATTTCATGGCCCAGCACCAGGCCAGTCTGAGCAGTGGTGCGGCCGCGCACCATGTGCTGGTCGGAACCACAGATGTTGGTGGAAACCACACGCAGGATGACGGCGTGGTTAATCTTCCTGCCGCGCGGGTCCTGCATTTTCGGATAGTCGATTTTTTGCACCTCGACCTTGCCATTGCCGAGATACACCACACCACGATTGCCAGACATGCTTTCACCTCGCTGTTGTTTTTATGTAGCGGTCGCGTCGCCATGGAGCGGCGGCGCGTTGATTGCTCGGGTTATTGCCTGTGTCTTGTGTTGCCTGATAGGGCCTCTTCGCGAGCAGGCTCGCTCCCACATTTGATCGGGGGTGTACACACGTCTGTGACCAACACAAAACCGGTGGGAGCGAGCCTGCTCGCGAAAGCGAACTAGAGAACGACCGTGCGATTGGCGTTGAGAAACACTCGTCGTTCAATGTGATACCCGACGGCCCGCGCCAGGGTCAGCCCTTCGATATCCCGACCTTTGGCGATCAAGTCTTCCGGGTAATGACTGTGGTCCACCGCCTCCACGCCCTGGGCGATGATCGGCCCTTCGTCCAGGTCGTTGTTGATGTAGTGCGCCGTGGCGCCGACCAGTTTCACGCCCTTGTTGTAGGCCTGGTGATAAGGCTTGGCGCCCTTGAAACCCGGCAGCAACGAGTGATGGATGTTGATCGCCTTGCCGTCGAGTTTGCGGCACAACTCTGGCGACAGGACTTGCATGTAGCGGGCAAGGATCACCAGTTCAGCGCCGGACTCTTCGATCACCTGCCACACCTGACGCTCTTGCGACGGCTTGTCGTTCGGGTCCAGCGGGAAGTGGTAGTACGGAATCTGATGCCAGTCGGCCAACGGTTTGAGGTCCGGGTGGTTGGACACCACGGCGGCCACGTCCATCGACAATTGGCCAATGCGTTGGCGGTAGAGTAAATCGTTGAGGCAGTGATCGGCCTTGGAGACCATGATCACCACTTTTGGCCGGTAGTTCGGTGGTGTCAGCTCGAAGACCATCCCGAAGGCTTTGCCACGCTCTTCCAGTCCGGCGCGGAAGGCTTGCTCGTCGAAGCCATCGGGCTGGCGGAATTCCACGCGAATGAAGAAACGGCCCGAGAGCCGATCATCGAAGGAATGGTGCTCGGTGACGTAGCAGCCCTGCTCGAACAGAAAGCGGGTCACCGCGTCCACGGTGCCGAGGACGCTTGGGCAGTCGGCGGTCAGAATCCATGTGTCTGGGGCGCGGCTCATAGTGCGGTGACTCCTGAGAGTTCGGGGAACAAAACATTCTCCTGTGGGAGCGAGCCTGCTCGCGAAGAGGGCGTGTCAGTCGACATCAATGTCGCTGAGATACCGCCTTCGCGAGCAGGCTCGCTCCCACAGGTGATCGCCTCCTGATCAGGCCTGGACGCTTAGGCCGTATTCCGCCGCCGCATCCTGCAACCACAACCACCAGTAATCCGAGAAGCTGCGACGGATCAGCAGTTCCCAGGTGTCTTCGGCGGTGTGGCGGATCACCAGTTGCGACTTGGCAAACACGGTGCCGACAGCCTTGCCCACCGGGAAACTGTTGGGGTGCACGTCGTAGCTGGTGGATTTCATCAGCACCTGGCGCACGTTCGGGCCGCTCAGTTCGAGGATCTGCTGGCCGCCGCTGACGTTGGTGATCGCGATGTGCAGGTCGCCCAGCGCTTCACGCAGTTTTTGCTCGGCGGCGAATTCTTCGCCGGTCGGCACGATCAGCAGCCATTCATCCGGCCCCATCCATTGCAGGCTGGTTTCGCCTTTGACGACGACGGTCAGCGCGGCCGGCAGTTCGATCCCGAGGGCCTTGTGCACGCCAGCGGCGAACGCCGCATCGTGGCCATCACCACGAATAGTCAGGTGGCCGAGGAGTTTTTTCTCACGCACGATCACGCCGGCGCTTTTACGGCCCTTGCCCACCAGGCTGGCGAGGCCGGCATGATGCAGCGACGACTCGGCCTTGGCCCCGGTGGTTGGGCGTTGTTGGTACACATTGGCTGCGGTCATAAAGCACCTTTCCTGAATTCTGTTGGTTCCTGTGGTGGCTGCACTGCCGTCATCGCCAGCAGGCTAGCTCCCACATTTGACCGCGATCTCCTGTGGGAGCGAGCCTGCTCGCGAAGGCGGTAGCAGGCACCCCACAGGACCCGAAGCCATTAGATGTTCTGGCGATCACCCTTTGGATCGAAGAACACCGAAGAAACGATTTCCGCCTCGATCACGCTGCCATCGGCCAGCGGTGCGAACACGCGCTCACCGATGCGCTTCAAACCGCCCTTCACCACGCCCATGGCAAACGAATAGCCCAGGGAGTTGTGCAGGTAGCTGGAAGTGACGTGACCGACCATCGTCATCGGGATCGTCTGCTTGGTGTTGAACACCAGTTGCGCACCTTCCGGCAGCCATTTGGTCGGGTCGATCGGTTTCAGGCCCACCAGCTGTTTGCGTTGATCACGCACGCAGTCTTCGCGGTTCATGCCACGCTGGCCAATCCACGAGAACGGTTTGGTGCGACCGACACACCAGCCCATGTTCAGGTCGTCCGGGGTCATCGAGCCGTCGGTGTCCTGACCGACGATGATGAAGCCCTTCTCGGCCCGCAGGATGTGCATGGTTTCGGTGCCATACGGGGTCAGGTTGTACTGCTTGCCAGCCTCGACGATTTTCTCGAGCACGCCCATCGCATAGTCGGCTTGCACGTTGACTTCGTACGACAGCTCACCGGTAAACGAAATCCGGAAAATCCGCGCCGGCACACCGCCGACCAAAGCTTCTTTCCAGGTCATGAACGGGAAGGCTTCGTTGCTCAGATCTGCGTCGGTCACTTCGCTGAGCAGCTTGCGGCTGTTCGGCCCGGACAGGGTCATGGTTGCCCAGTGATCCGTCACGGACGTGAAGTACACCTTCAGGTCTGGCCATTCGGTCTGGTGGTAGATTTCCAGCCATTGCAGCACGCGAGCAGCGCCGCCGGTGGTGGTGGTCATCACGAAGTGGTTATCGGCCAGGCATGCGGTCACGCCGTCGTCGAACACCATGCCGTCTTCTTTGCACATCAGGCCGTAACGGGCCTTGCCCACGTCGAGCTTGGTCCAGGCGTTGGTGTAGATGCGGTTCAGGAACTCGCGGGTGTCCGGGCCCTGGATGTCGATCTTGCCCAGGGTCGAAGCGTCCAGCAGGCCGACGCTGTCGCGCACGGCTTTGCATTCGCGTTTCACCGCAGCGTGAATGTCTTCACCGTTTTTCGGGAAGTACCAAGGACGCTTCCACTGACCGACGTCTTCAAACTCGGCGCCGTTTTTCACGTGCCAGTGATGCAGCGCGGTGTGACGGACAGGTTCGAAGATGTGCCCACAGTGACGACCGGCCACGGCGCCGAAGGTTACCGGCGTGTAGTTCGGGCGGAACATGGTGGTGCCCATCTGCGGGATGGTCACGTTCAGCGAACGGGCGGCGATGGCCAGGCCGTTGACGTTGCCGAGCTTGCCCTGGTCAGTGCCGAAGCCCAGTGCGGTGTAGCGTTTGACGTGCTCGACCGACTCGAAGCCTTCGCGGGTCGCCAGTTCGATGGCGGCGGCGGTGACGTCGTTTTGCAGGTCGACGAATTGCTTCGGTCCGCGTGAGGTGCCTTTTTCGTGCGGCACCTGGAACAGCGCCAGGGTGGGCTCTTCGAGACGGCTCAGGGCCTTCGGCAACGTGCCTTCGACCACACTGAAACCGGCTTCGCTGGCTGCGCGAGCGCCGCCTTCAAAACCATCGGCCAACGAATCGCCGAGGCCGTAGACGCCGTTGATGCCACCAACGCACACGCGTTTCTGCGGTGCTTCGCCCGGTACGAAACCGAGGATGTCTTCACGCCAGATCGGTTTGCCACCCAGGTGAGAAGCCAAGTGAACCACCGGGCTGTAACCACCGGAGCTGGCGATCAAATCGCAATCAAGCCACTCGCCAGGGCTGGTCACGGCGTGTGCTTTGACATCGATCGCGGCAACGCGAGCGGCGGTCACGTGCTTGCTGCCACGGGCCTCGATCACGGCGCTGCCGGTCAGGATGCGAATGCCTTTGGCGCGCGCTTCTTCAACCAATGCACCGCGCGGATTGCTGCGGGCGTCGGCGATGGCCACCACTTGCAGGCTGGCATCGAGCCAATCCAGCGCCACGCGGTAGGCGTGATCGTTGTTGGTCGACAGCACCAGTTTCTTGCCCGGTGCCACGCCGTAACGGCGAACGTAAGTCGAGACAGCGCCGGCCAGCATGTTGCCCGGCACGTCGTTGTTGCCGTAGACCAGTGGGCGCTCGTGAGCGCCGGTTGCCAGCACCACACGTTTGGCGCGAACCCGGTGGATGCGCTGACGCACCTGGCCAATCGGAGCGCGGTCGCCGAGGTGATCGGTCAGGCGCTCGTGAATGGTCAGGAAGTTATGGTCGTGGTAACCGTTGACCGTGGCGCGCGGCAACAGCAGCACGTCCGGGGTGTCTTTCAGTTCGGCGATGACGCTGGCGACCCACTCGGCCGCTGGCTTGCCGTCGAGGCTTTCGCGGGAGTCGAGCAGGCTGCCGCCGAACTCTTCCTGTTCATCGGCGAGGATGACACGAGCACCGCTGCGCGCAGCCGCCAGTGCAGCGGCCAGACCTGCGGGGCCACCGCCGACGATCAGCACGTCGCAGTGCTGGTTCATGTAGTCGTAGGTGTCCGGATCGTTCTCGGTCGGCGAGCGGCCAAGGCCGGCGGCCTTACGGATGTACTTCTCGTAAGTCATCCAGAACGATTGCGGGTACATGAAGGTTTTGTAGTAGAAGCCCGGCGGCATCAGCTTGCCGCCGACCTTGCCGAGAATCCCCATCATGTCGTTGTTGACGCTTGGCCAGCCGTTGGTGCTGGTGGCGACCAGGCCTTGATACAGCGCTTGTTGCGTGGCACGTACGTTCGGGATCTGCGTGGCTTCGGTCGCGCCGATCTGCAGCACGGCATTCGGCTCTTCGGCGCCGGCAGCGAAGATGCCGCGCGGACGGGAATACTTGAAGCTGCGACCGATGATGTCGACACCGTTGGCCAGCAGGGCAGCGGCCAGCGAATCGCCTTCAAAGCCTTTGTAGACCTGACCGTTGAAGGTGAAGCTCAGCACTTTGTTGCGGTCGATCCGTCCGCCGTTGGACAGGCGATTGATCTGGCTCATACCTTCTCTCCCAGAGCCGTCGTGGCCGCTTTCGGGCTATCGGTCTTGTCGGTGAACTGCGGCTTGGCGCCGATCTTGTAGGTCTCGAGAATCTCGTAGGTCACGGTGTCGCGGGTCGCGTTGAAATACTGACGGCAACCGGCGACGTGATCCCACAACTCGTGGTGCAGACCGCGAGGGTTATCGCGGAAGAACATGTAGTCGCCCCACTCCTCGTCGGTGCAGGTGTTCGGATCCAGCGGGCGCGGAATGTGCGCCTGGCCGGATGCGTGGAATTCCTCTTCGGAGCGCAACTCGCCGCAGTGAGGACAGAAGATATGCAACATGGGGATTTCTCCTGTTAGTGGGCAACCGCAGCAGCGCCGTGTTCATCGATCAACGCACCGTTGTGGAAACGGTCGATGGAGAAAGGTGCGGCCAATGGGTGCATTTCACCCTTGGCCAGACTCGCGGCAAACACGTTGCCCGAGCCAGGTGTGGCCTTGAAGCCGCCGGTACCCCAACCGCAGTTGAAGAACATGTTCGGGACCGGGGTTTTCGAGATGATCGGGCAGGCATCCGGTGTGGTGTCGACGATGCCGCCCCACTGCCGGTTCATGCGCACGCGGGACAACACCGGGAACATCTCGACGATGGCCTGGATGGTGTGTTCGATCACCGGGTACGAACCACGCTGGCCGTAGCCGTTGTAGCCGTCGATACCGGCGCCGATCACCAGGTCGCCCTTGTCGGACTGGCTGATGTAACCGTGTACGGCGTTGGACATGATCACACTGTCGATAATCGGCTTGATCGGCTCGGACACCAGCGCTTGCAGCGGATGGGATTCGATCGGCAGGCGGAAACCGGCCAGCTTGGCCATGTGCCCGGAGTTACCGGCGGTCACCACGCCGACGCGCTTGGCGCCGATGAAGCCTTTGTTGGTTTCAACGCCGATGCACACGCCGTTTTCCTTGCGGAAGCCGATCACTTCGGTCTGCTGGATCAGGTCCACGCCCAAGGCGTCGGCGGCACGGGCAAAGCCCCACGCCACGGCATCGTGACGGGCCACGCCGCCGCGACGCTGAACGGTTGCGCCCATCACCGGGTAGCGAGTGTTCTTCGAGCAGTCGAGGTACGGGATCTCGTCGGCCACTTGCTTGGCATCGAGCAGTTCACCGTCCACGCCGTTGAGGCGGTTGGCGCTGACCCGACGCTCGGAATCACGGATGTCTTGCAGGGTGTGGCACAGGTTGTAAACGCCGCGCTGGGAGAACATGACGTTGTAGTTCAGATCCTGGGACAAACCTTCCCACAATTTCATCGCGTGTTCGTACAGGTGCGCCGACTCGTCCCACAGGTAGTTGGAGCGAACGATGGTGGTGTTGCGCGCGGTGTTACCGCCGCCCAGCCAGCCTTTCTCGACCACGGCCACGTTGGTGATGCCGTGCTCTTTGGCCAGGTAGTAAGCCGTGGCGAGACCATGCCCGCCACCGCCGACGATGACCACGTCATAGACCTTTTTAGGGGTCGGCGTGCGCCACATTTTCTGCCAGTTTTCGTGATGGCTGAGGGAGTGTTTGAAGAGGCCGAAGCCCGAGTAGCGTTGCATAGTCATTTACTCCAAAACCGCGCTCAGCGATAAACCGGGAAGTCCGCGCACAGGGCCGACACTTGCTGGGCAACATTCGCTTCCACGTCGGCGTCGCCGAGGTTGTCGAGGATGTCGCAGATCCAGCCGGCCAGTTCCACGCACTGGGTCACCTTGAAGCCGCGCGTGGTCACCGCCGGGGTGCCGATGCGCAGGCCGGAGGTCACGAACGGCGACTGTGGATCGTTCGGGACAGCGTTCTTGTTGACGGTGATGTGGGCGCGACCGAGTGCTGCATCCGCCTCTTTGCCGGTGAGGCCCTGACGGATCAGGCTGACCAGGAACAGGTGGTTATCGGTGCCGCCGGACACTACATCGTAGCCGCGTTTGATAAACACGCCGGCCATGGCCTGGGCGTTGTCGATCACTTGTTGCTGGTAAACCTTGAAACCAGGCTCCAGCGCTTCCTTGAAGCACACGGCTTTACCGGCGATGACGTGCATCAGCGGGCCGCCCTGTGCGCCGGGGAATACCGCAGCGTTGAGCTTTTTCTCGATTTCTTCGTTGGACTTGCACAGGATCAGGCCGCCACGCGGACCGCGCAGGGTTTTGTGGGTGGTGGTGGTGACCACGTCGGCGTACGGCAGCGGGTTCGGATACAGGCCAGCGGCGACCAGACCGGCCACGTGGGCCATGTCGACGAACAGCAGCGCACCGACCTTGTCGGCGATCTGACGGAAACGTGGGAAGTCGAGGGTCTTGGAGTAAGCCGAGAAGCCGGCAACGATCATCTTCGGTTTGCATTCGACCGCCAGGCGCTCGACTTCGTCGTAATCGATCAACCCGGTTTTGGTGTCGATGCCGTACTGCACGGCGTTGTACAGCTTGCCCGAGGACGACACTTTGGCGCCGTGGGTCAGGTGACCACCGTGGGCCAGGCTCATGCCGAGGATGGTGTCGCCCGGCTGGATCAGGGCCAGATACACAGCACTGTTGGCCGAAGAGCCGGAGTGCGGCTGGACGTTGGCGTAGTCGGCACCGAACAGTTGCTTGGCGCGTTCGATGGCCAGCGCTTCAACTTTATCGACGTGCTCGCAGCCACCGTAGTAGCGCTTGCCCGGATAGCCTTCGGCGTATTTGTTGGTCAGGCCGCTGCCTTGCGCTTCCATGACGCGTTTGCTGGTGTAGTTCTCTGACGCGATCAGCTCGATGTGATCTTCCTGGCGTTGCTCCTCGGCATTCATCGCCGCCAGCAGTGCATCGTCGTAACCCTGGATCTGGTCTTGCTTGCTGAACATCGCGTCTCTCCCAGCGGCATCTATGCGCCATTCGTCTCGGTAAGGCACCGGTGTTTCGACAGTGCCCTTTGATGCGATGGTATGACCGGCGCAGACAGGCCAAATGCCTACGGACGCCACGCAAAGGTGCGTTTACGACATGGCGGGAAATGGCATGCCGAACACACTCCTCAAATCACCAAGGAACCCCTGTAGGAGTGAGCCTGCTCGCGATAGCGGTGGGTCAGGCAACATCAATGCTGGCTGTGACGGCCTCATCGCGAGCAGGCTCACTCCTACAGGGGTCAGGCGATTGCCTGGCGCATTGCGAGCAACAGCAAAAAATGCAGCGGATACAAGGCATACGCCCAACGCCGCATTGGCGGCGGCTGGAAATGCCGGGTATGTCGCAACAGGAACAACCCGAGCAATGGCGCAATCAGACAGGCGGCAATGCCGAGGAAGGCTGCACGGTTGCCGATCCGCGCGGAGTAAAACAGCACCTCCCATTGATTCGCCGCCAAACACACCAACCCCGGCAACAGGCTGAAATACCAGGGCCGGCGGATCACCAGCAACGTCGCCAGCGGCAGCAGCACCCCGAAGAATCCAAACATCAGCCACTGCGGGAACAGCGCCGCCAGCGCCAGCGCAACCACCGCGAGCAGTCGTGATTGCAGGCGTTGATCCTGCCAGCCGCGGGCCACCAGCAATCCCAGCGCCAGCGTAGGCAACACGTTCAAGGTGTCGGGATCGGGAATGTACATCCGGTAGGGAATTTCGCTCAGGGCGCTGAACAACAGCAACCAGCCCAGGTAACGCCACTGGCCGTCGGTCGTCGTGGCACCAGTGCGCGCAAGGTTGGCCGCCATCGCCAGGCAGAACCACGGAAACGCCAGCCGTCCCGGCACATACAGCAGATCGACGGAGTAACCGACATATCGCAGGTGATCGAGCACCATGCTCAATAGCGCCAGCCACTTGAGCAGATCCAGTGCCCCATCCCTTTGCGTCATGTGCATAATTGCCCGTCGTCTTTGTAGTGTTCTGTCAGACGCATCCCGTGTGCTCGCCGGATGATCTTCGGTAAAGTGCGCACCATCATTGACCACGAGGCGCTTCACCATAAGCGTCTCGACCACGGAAAGCAGGGCCATGACCGATAAGAGCCAACAATTCGCCAGCGACAACTATTCCGGTATCTGCCCTGAAGCCTGGGCTGCCATGGAACAGGCCAACCACGGCCACCAACGCGCTTACGGCGACGATGAATGGACCGCACGCGCGTCCGATGATTTCCGCAAACTGTTCGAAACCGACTGCGAAGTGTTTTTCGCCTTCAACGGCACCGCGGCCAACTCGCTGGCCCTGTCGTCTCTGTGCCAGAGTTACCACAGCGTGATCTGCTCGGAAACCGCCCACGTCGAAACCGACGAGTGCGGCGCGCCGGAATTCTTCTCCAACGGTTCCAAGTTGCTCATTGCCCGCACCGAAAACGGCAAGCTGACCCCGGAATCGATCCGCGAAGTCGCCCTCAAGCGCCAGGACATCCACTACCCGAAACCCCGCGTCGTGACCCTGACCCAGGCCACCGAAGTCGGCAGCGTCTACACCCCGGAAGAAATCCGCGCCATCAGCGCCACCTGCAAAGAGCTGGGCCTGAACCTGCACATGGACGGCGCGCGCTTCTCCAACGCCTGCGCATTCCTCGGCTGCTCCCCGGCCGACCTGACCTGGAAAGCCGGCGTCGATGTGTTGTGCTTCGGCGGCACGAAAAACGGCATGGCGGTGGGTGAAGCGATTCTGTTCTTCAACCACAAACTGGCCGAAGACTTCGACTACCGCTGCAAACAGGCGGGGCAACTGGCCTCGAAAATGCGTTTCCTGTCGGCACCGTGGGTCGGGATTCTGGAAAACGACGCCTGGCTCAAATACGCTCGCCACGCCAACCATTGCGCGCAGCTTCTTGCAGAACTGGTCAGCGATATTCCCGGCGTGGAACTGATGTTCCCGGTACAGGCCAACGGCGTGTTCCTGCAACTGTCGGAGCCGGCCATCGCTGCACTGACGGCCAAGGGCTGGCGTTTCTACACCTTCATCGGCAACGGCGGCGCACGCTTCATGTGCTCGTGGGATACCGAAGAAGAACGCGTACGTGAATTGGCGGCGGATATTCGCGAAGTCATGTCCCACTGATTCCTTCAAACAGCAACCCGATCCCCTGTGGCGAGGGAGCTTGCTCCCGCTCGGCGGCGCAGCCGTCGTAGAACCAGCCAATGCGGTCTGCCAGACAGACCGCATTCTCAGTATTCGGGGCCGCTTCGCAGCCCAGCGGGAGCAAGCTCCCTCGCCACAAAACCCCTTTCCCCCTCCCCTGATCACTCACCCTGAAACTCTTGGTCTACATTGATTGGCGAGCCGCTTCTATCCGCTCAGACAATAATAATCAGGAGCGTACGCATGTCCTTACAAGGCAAAACCCTGTTCATTACCGGTGCCAGCCGTGGGATTGGTCGTGAGATCGCGCTGCGAGCTGCGCGGGATGGGGCCAACATTGTGATTGCCGCCAAAAGCGCCGACCCCCACCCCAAACTGCCCGGCACGATTTTCAGCGTGGCCAAGGAAGTTGAAGACGCGGGTGGCAAGGCGCTGGCCTTGCAGGTGGATGTTCGCGATGAACTCGCGGTACGCGAGGCGCTGGCCCAGGCCCACGAGCATTTCGGCGGTATCGATGCATTGATCAACAACGCCGGGGCGATCAAGCTGACCGGCGTTCAACACATCGAGCTCAAGCGCTTCGACCTGATGCACCAAATCAACACCCGCGCCGTGTTGCTGTGCAGCCAGGCTGCCCTGCCCTATCTGAAAAAAACCAAGGGTCACATTCTTAACCTGTCGCCACCGTTGAACCTGGCGACGAAATGGTTCGCCCAATACAGCCCCTACACGGTGACCAAATACGGCATGAGCATGCTGACCCTGGGCATGAGTGAGGAATTTGCCAGTTATGGCATCAGCGTCAATTCGTTGTGGCCGCAGACGATGATTGCGACGGCGGCCATCGAGTTTCAGCTTGGCTCAAGGGAATCCTTCAAACACGCACGAACGCCGGCGATCATGGCCGATGCTGCTTACGCAATTCTGGACAGCAGCGGTCGCAGCATTACCGGGCGGTTGCTGATTGATGAAGAGATTCTGAGTGAGCACGGGGTGACGGATTTTGAACAGTATCGGTTCGCGCCCGACACCACTGACCCGCTGATGCCGGACCTGTTTGTCGACTGAAGAAAACAACCGGTCAGAAAAGATACAAAACCTGTGGGAGCGAGCCTGCTCGCGAAAGCGCCGGATCATTCAACATCGATGTTGAATGTCCGTATGCCTTCGCGAGCAGGCTCGCTCCCACAAGGGATTGGCGTTGCTTAGAACTCGATGCGCACGTCGCCCTTCGGCACGCTGCAGCACGACAGGATGTAGCCTTCGGCTTCGTCTTCCTCGGTAATCCCGCCGTTGTGGTCCATTTCGACCTCGCCGCCCAGCTTCAGCACTTTGCACGTGCCGCAAATGCCCATGCCGCAGGCCTTCGGAATCAGCAAGCCCAGCTTGGCCGCCGCCGCATGCACGGTTTCACCCGGGGCCACGCGAATGCTCTTGCCGGAGGAGATAAATTCGACTTGATGCAGGTCTGCCAGATCAACTTCCGGCGCGTCGGCAGCAATTTCGGCCTGTTCCACCGCATCGGCGCGGGCTTCCGGCGGCGTGGCACCGAAGGATTCCTCGTGGTAACGCGACATGTCGAAACCGGCGGTCTCGAGCATGCGCTTGACCGCGTTCATGTATGGCGTCGGGCCGCAGCAGAACACTTCGCGCTCCATGAAGTCCGGGGCCATCAGTTCGAGCATCTTGTGGTTCAGGTAACCGCGATAACCCGCCCACGGCTCACCCAGACCATGCTTCTCGCAGATCAGGTGAAGGCTGAAGTTATCGATCCGCGACGCCATGTGTTCCAGCTCGCGGTGATAAATGATGTCTTTGGGCGAGCGGGCGCTGTGGATAAACACCATGTCGACGTTGCCGTTGGTGTCGTAGAACCAGCGCGCCATCGACATGACCGGCGTGATGCCGACGCCGCCGCTGAGGTACAACACCTTCGGCGCGGTGAAGTCCATGGCGTTGAACAGCCCGACCGGCCCGTGCACCGCCAGCTCCTGACCTTCATGCAGCGTGTCGTGCAACCAGTTCGAGACTTTGCCGCCCGGTACGCGCTTGATCGTCACCGAAAAGCTGTACGGCACCGATGGCGAGCTGGAAATGGTGTAGGAGCGCATGATCGGCACGCCTTCGATTTCCAGCTCCAGGGTGACGAACTGCCCCGGTTTGAAGAAGAACAGGATCGGCTGGTCGGCCATAAAGCAGAAGGTGCGCACATCCCAGGTTTCCTGGATGACTTTGACGCAACGGACGATGTGTCGACCGTTGGCCCAGGTCTGGGTGGTTACCGGATTCAGGAAGCTGTTGGACATGCTGTTCTCCACCGCCGATGGTCGGCCTTATGTTGGCGATTCTGCGTATAGCGCGAGCCACCCATTTACCTATCTGCGACATTCACATACTTATCGCGACCAGCCCCCAACTACCGGGGGTTGCGCGTCGGGAACAGATTGGGCCATGTCGCCCATGGATAAGGTTCTGCCCAGCGCCGGCCCCACACTCGCTCCATACCAAGACACAATCTTTACACCTTGCGTAGCAAACCTGATTAGCCACTTTCGCCGGCCACACAGAATGGCCTTGAGGATCAAATCGATGGACGTCACCGCAAAAATCAGCCTGGGCGATCCGCTGGAACCCGCACGCAAGGCCACCGCGCAGATGCTGCAAGAGCGCGAGCGCACTTTCTCGCTGCCGCAGCCGTTTTACTCTGACGAGCGGCTGTTTGATATCGACATGCAGGAAATCTTCCAGAAAGAGTGGTTGATCGCCGGCATGGCTTGCGAAATCCCGACCAAGGGCAACTACCTGACCCTGCAAGTCGGCAAGAATCCGATCATCGTGATTCGCGGCGCCGAAGGCGTGATCCATGCGTTCCACAACGTCTGTCGTCACCGCGGCTCGCGTCTGTGCACCAGTGAAAAGGGCAAGGTTGCCAAACTGGTCTGCCATTACCACCAGTGGACTTACGAACTGGACGGTCGCCTGCTGTTCGCCGGCACCGAAATGGGCGCCGACTTCGACATGAAGCAGTACGGCCTCAAACCGGTGAACGTGAAGACCGCCGGCGGCTACATCTTCATCAGCCTGTCGGAGAACCCGCCAGCCATTGATGACTTCCTGTCGACGCTGAACCATTACATGGAACCGTATGACATGGAAAACACCAAGGTGGCGATTACCACCACCTTGATGGAAAAGGCCAACTGGAAGCTGGTGCTGGAAAACAACCGCGAGTGCTACCACTGCAACGCGTCGCACCCGGAACTGCTGAAAACCCTGCTGGAATGGGACGACGTCACCGACCCGCGTGCCGACCAGGCCTTCAAGGACCACGTCGCGGCCTCCGCCGCTGCCTGGGAAGCCGAGAAGATCCCTTACGCCCACGCCAGTTTCGGCCTGCGTAACCGCATCGTGCGCATGCCGCTGCTCAAGGGCACCGTGTCGATGACCCTGGACGGCAAACAGGGCTGCGCCAAACTCATGGGCCGCATCAAGAACCCGGACCTGGGCTCGATGCGCATCCTGCACCTGCCGCACTCGTGGAACCACTGCATGGGCGATCACATCATCGTCTTCACCGTGTGGCCGATCAGCGCTCAGGAAACCATGGTCACCACCAAGTGGATCGTCCACAAGGACGCCGTTGAAGGCGTGGACTACGACGTGGAGCGCATGCGCCAGGTCTGGGACGCCACCAACGACCAGGACCGCCGTCTGGCCGAAGAGAACCAGCGCGGGATCAACTCCACGGCGTACCAGCCAGGGCCTTACTCCAAGACCTATGAGTTTGGTGTGGTGAACTTTGTGGACTGGTACAGCGAGCGTCTGTTGAGCAACCTCGGGGCCGAGCCTGCGCCTTACCTCAAGGGCGTTCCGGTTCAGGGCTAACAGCAAAAGCATCGCGAGCAGGCTCGCTCCCACAGGGGATCTTTGGTGCGCTGAAGATCGAATGTGGGAGCGAGCCTGCTCGCGATGACGGCCTCACATTCACCCGATCAACTTGAAGACCACCGCACGCTGCCATCCTCCCCGATAAACGTCTCTTCGATGTGCTCCCCCACCAACCGCACCTTCACATACCCATTCAACACCCGATCCGGGTACGCCTCATCCCGCGCATTCTCGGTTTCCGACCACAACACCCGTGTATGCCCGTCCAGCTCGCTGGCATTACCATACGGAATCGCCCCATGCCCGGCGCAACGCGCATGCAGTCCACCCTGGGCCGCATAGCAAATGCCATTGTGCAAATGCCCCCAATACCAGTAATCAGGCTCCCGACCCAACGCATCACAGACCGGCTGATACAACGCCGTCTTGTTGTGCCCGGAAATATCGAACCCCTGATGGTGACTGAGCACCATGATCTTCTTGCGCTGGGGCAGTTCTTTCATCCAGGCGATCTGCTCCTTGTTCAGCGTGCCGTCCATGTACAGATTGATGGCGTCTGACGCATAGGCCGTGTCGAGCCCGACCACCAGCCAATCGTCGTTGTACAACGCGAAATAACTGGTGCCCTGCTGCGCCGGAAAACGCTTGGCCAGTTCCTTGAAATAACCGTGGGCGCCGCTGTACATCTCGTGATTGGAGTTGAGGGTGAATGAGCCGTGCTTGCCCAGGGGCCAGCCGACCATGTCGACGTCTTCCTGGGAATGGGTGCCGGCGTAATACACATCCCCCAGGTGAATAGTGAAATCGGCCTGAGCCAGTTGCATCTGGTTGGCCACCGCCACCGCCGGGGCGTGGCTGTCGAACGGACCGGTGCCCCAGTCGCCGGCGATCGCCAGCACCACGTCACTGTCCATCTTCATCAATGCCGGGTTAGTGGCGAACGGCGCGTGATGGCGCAGGTTTTCGATCCACTTGAGCAGCGCTTCGCTCCACAACAGATCCAGCAGTTCCCACTTGCGACAGCCCAGCAGACTGCCGTCCTTGAGCACCCGGGTCTGCAACTGGTCGACCGATTGCGGCAAAGGCGTGGCGTTGCCGATGTGCAGGATTGACAAACCGTGGGACAACTCCCACGGCACGCTTGGCTGATCGACCGGCAGATCGCCGTGTTTGAGCACGTATTGCGCCTGATCGTGGCCACGCTGCAACAGGGCGACGATGGCCTGGAACTCCTCGGGCTCAAGCTCGCTGATGAGCTTTTTCCAGGACATTTCCAATCGCGTGAACAGCCCATGCACGCGAACTTTGACCTTGTCGTATTCATGTTCCCAATGAGTAACTAATGACATGTTGGCATTCCTCCATCCGTAGTGGGATCACAGGGTTTTCATGAACTCGATGAGCGCCCGTTTATCGATGTCCGACAGTTGCGTGCCGTACAGGTGGCCGCTGTTGTGGTTACCCTCCAGGCGCGTGTCGTATTTGAAGTCCGCCGAGGCCTTGGCCTGCGCCCCGCTCGTGACGAAGCCGACCTTTTCCTGGTCGTACACATCGGAGCCGGTGTAGAACACCGACGGCCGCTGTTCCGGCGTCTGCAGCAAATCCCACAACGTGGGCACCGAACCGTTATGCAGGTAGGGCGCCCGCAGCCAGACACCATCGGTCGGCGTGTTGCTGTAGCTCTGGGTCTTGCGATAGGCGTTGAAGTCGAATGGCGGTTTCTTGAAGGTGTGGAAGGCCTCCACCAACCCCGTGGTGAACGAGTTCAGGCGATGGGGATCGGTGCCCAGTTCGTCGATGCGGGTGGTGACCTGGCCGGTGTCGGTGCGACCGAAGTCGTGACAGCCGGCGCAGTTCTGATCCCAGACCGGTTTGCCCTGGGCGACCTTGGCCTGGTCCAGCGCGAACGGCCAGACGGGCGGCTTGGTGCCGAGCAGCCAGTTGGTCACGCGGTTGAAGCTTTCCGGCAGCACCGATTCCGGCGTCGCACCCACGGCCATTGCCGCTGCGTAGTTGCGCTCGTGGATGTCGTTGTTGTTGCCGTCCCAGTGCAGGTACAGCGACTCCCGGGGTTTCTGGTTCCACACTTGCGGCAGGTCGACGGTGCCGATGGTCGAGTCATCCGGGAAGCCGAACACCACCATTTTCGTCGGGTTGAAGGTGTCGGTGCGCCCCGGTCCCTGTTGCGGGCGCAGCTTCTGCCAGGCGTAGGCCTGTTTCTGTTTGAGCAACGCGCTCTTGGCCATCGGAATGATCAGGTAGCGGTTGTACAAGCGCTCGAAAAACCCGAGTTGGAACTTGCCGTTGATCGCAGTCATCACCGCGTCGGTGGTGAATGTCGGATCGCTGGCGCAATCGTAGGCGAACCACTGAAAGGCTTGCAGTTGAAGGGTATTGGCCGGGGCGGTGGCCACCGGGGTGGCAACGTCGCTGGCATTGGCCCGGTAGGAACCGGTGTGACACAGGGCGCAGTTCGGCTCCACGGTCGGGTAGCCGATTTGCCGCTTGGCCATGCCGATGGGCAGGTCCTTGCCGTTCTCAAAGAGGAAACCGAAGACTTCATAGCCGCCGGGTCTGGGCAGTTTCTCGGGGCACATCTGCGGCAGCACGGCGAACAGGTAATACGGGATGCGCGCTTCAATGCCCAAGCCGATAGCGGCGTACTTGTAGTGGTCTTCGTCGGAGGCGTACTTCTCGGCTGGCACCACCCGCAGCATCTGGTACCAAGTCTCGTAACCGATAAATCCCAGCACCAGAACCACGATCAGCGTGCCGACCTTGAAACTGTGCCGCTGCCAGCGCAGCGCCCAGCCGGCACGCCATTCCCGCCAGCCGTCACAGAGCAACGCCAACGGACGATTGGCCGGCGTGCTGCCCAGGTACAGCAGGATGCCGAGGATCAGGAACATGCTCAGATCGCCCATCAGCATCGGCACGAACACCGATGCCTGGCTGCTGGTGTTGATCAGGTAGATCCAGAACGCCACGGCGATCAGTCGCGACAACACACATAACCAGGAATGCACCACAAACCGCGGCGCATTGAAGCCCGACGGCATGTAGAACACGCTGATACCCACCAGCAGCATGCCGGCGTTTTCAAGCCATGGATCGGAGAGTTGCGGTGGCAGGCCGAGCATCGAGGTCAGCAGCGCCGGAGCGAAAAGCGCCGGGATCGCGAAGACCATGTTCATCACGATGCCTAGCCAGATGAAGCGTTGGAACCAGCGGATGTAACTGTCCATATCATCCATTTCCTTCTAATCCTGAACACCGTCCACTGTGGGAGCGAGCCCGCTCGCGAAAGCGTTGTATCAGGCAACGTCAATGTTGACTGTGCCGCCGCTTTCGCGAGCAGGCTCGCTCCCACAGGTTGTGCGACAAATCTCCAGCCACCGGCGGTATTAGCCGAGGGCGGTTTTCTCGAGGTGTTGCAGGATGATCGGGTACACATCGACCACCGCGTCCTTGCCGAACATGCAATCGATATGGCCGTACCCCGGCACCACATGCCGGCTGTAACGCTCCGGCCCATGGACCTTGCACACGCGGTCATAAGTCTTGAGCGTGCTTTCCGGCAGGTAGCACTGGTTGTCCGCGCCGCTGATAAAGCAGATCGGCATGCTCAGCCGGTCGAAGTGCGGCATGTAGACGTCGTCACCCTTGAAGTCCACCAGATGGCCTTTGCGCACGATCAGCGCCAGGTGCTCGAAGGTGTGCATGTTCGACTCGCCAAACAATTCGTGCAGGTTGTCGTGCAAGGTTTCGTTGAGGGTGTCGTGGCGATACAACGACGCGTACATGAAGGTGATGCGATGGCACACCGGGTTGGTGCAGTAGCCTTGGGCCTCGATCCGGGCGTAGCCGTTGAGCGCCTTGTCGTAGAGCTTGTTGAACCAGTTCTCCTTGTTGTCGGCATACGCCGTGAGGGATTTGATGCCGATGGCGTCGAGCATGCCCGGCAGGTGCAAACCGGCCTTGAGCCCGGTTGCCGTGGCGACCACCGTATCCGCCGCGATCTGCGAGCAGACCACCGAGCGCACGCCCTGCAGCCCGGCCAGCAACGACATGAAGAAGGTCGTCGCGCCGTAGCAATGCACCACGCACTGCACGTCCGCCGCCTCGGTTGCCTGGCGGATCTGCGCGATGGCCGCCTTGAAGTCATACTGGGCGATCTGGTCGCCGTTCCATTCCTTCTTGCTCGCCGGCAGCAGGATGCTCACCCGCAAATCCAGGAGCCAGACGTCGTACTCGTGCTTGCACAAGTACTCCAGCAGGTTGGTCTGGATGGTGTCGGTGGAGAAAATATTCGAGCCTACGCCCAACCCGTGCACCAGCATCACCGGCCCTTTGCTGCCGCCCTGATAACGGGTCAGGCGCAATTCGACGTTGTCTTCGGTCTGGAAGAAATGCACCACCGGCGACGGCGCATCCAGGGGTCGTTTGAGCCGTGGCGGTGCGTCGGGGTTGAAGTAGATGTCGCCGGCGAACACGCCGCCATAGCTCTCCCAGAGAATCCCGGCGAAGAACTTGCCGAACCGCGCCAGGCCTTCGATGCGTTCGCGTTCGTTGCGGGCGTTGAGCACCTTCATGGTGGTCATTTGCTTGGCAAAGTCGGTCGGATGGATGTGCATCACCCCGCTGCCGATCACCTCGCCGGTCTTGTCCGGCCCGCGATACAGCGTCACATAGAGGGTGCTGGTGTCGTGCCAGATGTTCAGCACGCCGTTGTCCTCGGGCACGGTTTTGAAGGCGCTGAAGTAAAAGTCGCTGCCGTCCTCGGCGGTCAGTTTCATGTCGTACTTCATGTGGCGCACGCCGACTTGCTGCTGATACTGCTCGAACAGGTTGAACACGCCGTTGCTGGCGGTCAGCGGCTGCGGCGACAGGCTCGGGGCGTTGACCGTACCGACCAGCGTCGCGGCGTGCTCCGGCTCCTTGATCATGCGATTGAGGTCGTTGGCGGTGATGGTCAGGGTGAAATCGATGGGCGAGTTATCTGCCTCGCCGCGTTTGGCCGCCGCTTCGTAGACCTTCAGGTCAGTACTTTGGGCTGCGGTGAAGGCCCGGGAAAAGTAGCCTTTCATGGTTTCGGTGAATTGCACGCCGAGCGTTGGCGGCGCCACTTGTTTGCGTGGGGCCGAAGGCAGCGTGTAGTCGATCTGCCAGCCGCGATCGGCAGCCAGCAGGCCCATGTTGCGCTCGCTCACCGCGGAAATCGTCAGCAACGGATTGACCGCCAGGGACGTCGGAATTACCGCGCCGTCGGTCACGTACAAACCGGCATACACGTCAGTCCCGCTGGCGCCGCTGAACACCTGGCCCTTGTGGTTGACCACGCCCTGCCCCGCGTCCTCGCCCATGACGCAACCGCCCAGGGGGTGAACCGAGACGATGCTGTGCTTGAGCAATTTGGTCCAGATCGGGTTCTCGACCCAGATGCCGCCCAGTGCCTTGGTGCTCAGGTGCAGCCGTTCATTACCGATCTTGACGTTTTCCTGCTCGCCAACTCCCGGCCAGTCGATGCGCAGCTGATCCTTGCTGTCCAGCACCATCCGGCCCTTGCCGTCGTCGTGGCTCATGATCAGGTACGTCTGCATGTTGTGCAGCGCGCCGTAATACGGGCCACGGAGGAAGCTTTCGGCTTCGCGTTCCTTGTACTTCAACTTGCCGGTAAAACTGTCGTCGGTGGGCTGACCGATCAGCTCGGCGAACCCGGCCATGCTCGGCACCATCGGCCGACCGAGGGCACCGGGGATCGATCCTTCTTCGATGACCATGCGGCTACGCCAGTCGCCTTCGGTGCGCATGTCGATGACCGAGGTGATGCACGGGCCGACCGGCTGCAATTCCTTCGCCGGATGCGCGCCGAAACCGATGCCATTGATCGGTTGTGCGCAATTGTGACCGAAGCCGAGGATGTCGCCGTTGCCGCTCATGTTCTCGCCGAGCTGGCCGGACATCGACAGGCCTTTGTCCCGGGAGCGCAGGAGGATTTCGGTGGAGCCGAGGGTGCCGGCAGACACCACGACGATGTCGGCTTTGACGAACAGCGTCGGCGCCGAGAACTTCTCGCGGCCACTGTCCAGGTACTGGAAGTGCACGATCCAGCCATCGCCGTCGCGTTCCAGATGCCGCACTTGCGCCTGGCAGAAAATCTCCGCGCCGTGGTTCCAGGCGTCCGGCAGATAATTCATCAGCGTGGTGTTCTTGGCCTTGTTGTTACAGCCCGAGACGCAGTCGCCGCAATGGTTGCAAGGCAGTTGTTCAACACCGACATGGTTGAGGTTGTTCGGCAGTTTGTCGAAGGTCACGTTGATCGGCGGCCGGTAAAAATGCGCGCCTTGCTTGAGGTAGTCCGCCGACTTCTTGTTGGCTTCGAGTTTCGGCAACACCGGTGAAGTGCTGGGATACGGATTGGGCTTGAGCATTTCCCGCGCCCGGGCGTAACCGTCCTTGAGCAAGGTGTCGCGATGTTCGCGCACCGCCAATGGCCAGCGCGGATCGTCGAAGACACCGGGCTCCGGTTCGAGTGCGACGTTGGCGTTGATCAGCGACGTACCGCCCAGGCCGCAACCGACCACCACGTTCTGCTGGGCGTTGACGTGCAGATCGAACAACCCGGTGCGCGAACCGATGTGGCCGTCCGGGTCGTGCACCTGCAATTCCTCGGTGGCTGCCAGCATCGTGTTCGGGTATTCGCCGGGTTGTATCTCCCGGCCCCGTTCCAGCAGGCAGACCCGCTTGCCGGCGCGGGACAGGCGCGACGCCGCGATCCCGCCGCCGTAACCCGAGCCGATGACGATCACGTCGTAATGTTCCTTGATGTCGCTGATGGGCGTTGCGATCCGTGTCATGGGACTTTCCTCTATCAGGCAGATAGGGCAACTCTGCGGTTGCCTGCAATCGATGGGCGAACGAGTACCTGGCCACTGAGTGAACTCAACGGCAGCACGCGGGTGTCACTACGAAAGGTCGGGCGCTATAGGCGAGCGCGCTGATTGGCGGCGCGGCGGTGAATGCGTTTGCGCAACAAGACCGCCGGGAGGGGCACGCACGTTGCGAAGAAAATGGGGGCGGGCTGGCTATCCATCACGCGTTCTCCCTGAACCAGATGTGGATAAATGACGGCGGTCCTTGTGACCTGTGAGTGAAGACAGGCGACCGATCGAAGTCAAGCCAGCGGCTTAGAACTGTATGAAATCTGATCTATTCCATTCAAGCCTATGCGGGACGTGGCTTTCAGGGTTTGGCGAACAAGTTATCCACACCTCCACCCACAGCTAATGGGGACAAGTGTGGATAGGCGGGAATCTTTCTCCACAGAAACCGAAGAAAAACCGTGACTTATCCAGAAGGCCGGTTTTCCACAGCGATTGGTTGTTTTTTGATCTAAAGCTTGCAGAGCACGTTATACGTGGCTTACAGCGGATGGCGAACACCTTATCCACAGAAGCGCCAACAGACTTTGGGGGCAACTTCGGCCGATCTGTGGAAAACCTCTGAAAACCGCAATATATCGGGCTTTGCGGGTGATTAGTCGCGCAAAACCGCTGATTTGATCGTTTTTTAACCATCTACCTGACAAGCCCGTTTTATAAGGCCTGTAGCGGACAGCGAACATCTTATCCACAGATGCGCTAACAGAGATTGGGGGCAAGTATTGGCTAGCGGACAAACTTATCCTCTGGAAAAAGCCTGTAAAAACCGCAAGTTAGCCTGGTTGTTTTTTGTACGAAGGTTTGCAGGGCTTGTTTTGTATGGTGTGTAGCGAAGGGCGAACATGTTATCCACAGAAGCGCTAACAGGGATTGTGGGTAACCATGGGTTTCCTATGGGATGGAAACGCCAGCCTGAATCTGGCGCAACATCGGGTGAGTGTTCATGGCCGATACATCAGGTAGGCCTCCCCCGTAACCCGAATCATCGGATGGGGCGTGATCTGGCAGGTGTCGAC
Source organism: Pseudomonas mandelii (assembly GCF_900106065.1). Classification (NCBI taxonomy): domain Bacteria; kingdom Pseudomonadati; phylum Pseudomonadota; class Gammaproteobacteria; order Pseudomonadales; family Pseudomonadaceae; genus Pseudomonas; species Pseudomonas mandelii. Next base: position 2,861,389 of record NZ_LT629796.1, on the reverse strand, counting down.
GATGCGGAAGCCATGACGCTCATAGAACCGACGCGCGCCAGTGTTGGCGGCGTAGTCGATCAGGCTCAAGCCGTTGAGCCCGAGCCGGTTGGCACGGTCGTAGGCGTAGGCAAGGAATTGCTTGCCCAGGCCCAGGTTGCGCCAGCCTTCATGCAACGCCAGGCTGGAGATGTACAGGGTGTCGGGGATTTCCATCTTCGCGTAGGGCGCCAGGACCGGATCGGTCGTCGGCTCTGCCAGCGGATCGTGACGCATCACGTAACTGTGCAGCATGCCGATGACCCGGCCCTCCGACTCTGCGATAAGGCAGTTCTGCCAGGAGAAATCAACATCGTCGCGGGCGTAACGAATGGCGCCGACGTCCAGCAGATCCTGACCGGGCCGGGCGAGTTGGCTCCAGATGTAATCGGCAGCCCCCTCCGATGTGATTTGAAACAGACGCGCAATCTCACGCGCATCGGCGCGCACTGCCGAACGAAATTCTACTGCCATTGTTTCCCCATAAATGTCGGTGACACGGACACCCTGTGGGAGTGAGCCTGCTCGCTCCCACATGGGTTCTGTGCTGATTTTCGGTTAGCGGACGACGCCTTCTTCGATCAGCAACTTGAGAATCGCCTCAGCCCCGGCCTGCGCGGTCACGCCTTTGAGCACTTGCCCACCGCCGCCACTGGCCTTGGCCGTCGCAGCTTTCATCCGGTCCGCGCCGCTCTTGGCCTTGATCACCTTCAGACGTTTTGGACGTGGCTTGGCCGGTTGCAGCGTGGCGACGGCCAACAATTCATCGTCGATCACTTCGACTTCATCGGCCTGCAACACCCCGCGTCGGGCCGGGCCGTAGGCGCTCTGCCGAGGTTTCGGTGCAGCGTTATCCACAGTTGCGAGAAACGGCAGCCGCACTTTCAATCGACGGCGTTGACCGCGAGGCAAGGCTTGCAGCACCAGCGCTGAATTACCGTCGATGGACTCCACTTGAGCCAGCCCCACCACCAGCGGCCAGCCGAGGCTTTCCGCCAGCAGGAACGGGAGCATGCCCGAGCCTTCGCCGGTTTCCGCCTGACTGCCAGTCAGCACCACTTGCGCCCCGGCGTCGCGCAGGTACGCGGTCAATGCAGGCAGTGCATCGGCGCCTTGCGGTTGTTCGAGCACATGCAGTTGTTCCAGGCCCATGCCCAGATAAGCGCGCAACGCCGGCTCTGCGACATCGCCGGCATGCAGCACGTGCAAGTTATCCCCAGCCAGTTGCAGACCCAGTTCCACCGCCCGCGCATCCTGCTCCGCGCGACGTGGCCGGCCGGAGGTCGGGTGGGCGCCGATGGACACCAGGCTGATGATTTTCGTGCTCATAACCCTTTCCTTTCCTTAAGCCGCATCGCGCTTGGCTTCGTTGCGGTAAGCCTCTACCGCCGCGATCAAGGCTTGAAGAATTTCGGCGCTCTCACCGATCACCGACAAGTCGGCTCGTTTGATCATGTCGCAGCCAGGGTCGAGGTTGATTGCCACCACCTTGTCGCAGGCACCAATGCCTTGCAGGTGCTGGATCGCCCCGGAAATCCCCACCGCCACGTAAACCCGCGCGGTGACCCAGGTACCGGACGCGCCGACTTGGCGATCGCGCGCCATGAAGCCATCGTCCACCGCCACCCGCGACGCGCCTTCGGTGGCGCCAAGGGCTTCAGCGGTCCTGTGGAAAAGTCCCCAGTCCTTGACTCCGTTGCCGCCGGAGAAGATGAATTCGGCTTCGGCCATCGGAATCGCCGCCGGATCCACCGCCACCGCGCCCAAATCTTCAATGCGCGACAAGCTGCGTGCGACGGCTGTGGATAACTCCACGGGCAACGCTTCGTGACGGGTTTCGCTGACCGGTTCTGCGCACTCGACAGCGGCCAGAATCAAGCGTGCGACCGGACGCGCAAGGTCCTGTAAACCGGCACCGGCGCGGCCGATGCATTCCTGATCCTTGACCTGCCAGACCCGCGTGGCCGGGCGTTCGCCCAGTGCGGCGGCAAAGCGCCGACCGAGTTCACCGCCACCGCTGCGGCTGTCCGGCAGCAGCCAGTGACGCGGACTGAACTGGTTATCCACAGCCCGCAGGCCCTGGACCCGTTGCTCCGGTGCATAACCGCTGAATTCATCGCCATCCAATACCAGCAAGCGATCGACGCCTGCGGTAGTGAAGGCGTTTTCTTTGTGTTCGCCGAAAACCACAGCCAACACCGCGCCTTCCTTGCCGGCCAGTTGATGAGCCAGACCGAGCAAGTCGCGGTCGTGGCTGCTCAAGCGGCCGCCGACCATGTCCGGCACCACGCTGATGTAAAACGCAGGTGCAGGCACTTGATGCAGTGGCAATTGCACTTCCACGGCCGCCGAGCGTTTGGTCGCGCCGCCGTGCTGAGCGCCGCTGCGGTCAATGCGCTTGATGCCGTTGGGACCGATAAAACCGATGCCGTGCAGGTTCTTGCGGAGGACGCCGTTAGGGCCCATCCAGCTGTGTTGCGCCGGTTGCATGGCCGCGTGCAGCGGGTGCAGGCGGTTACGGGCAATCCATTCGGCGCGGGGGTCGCGGCGGATAATGTCGCTCATCAGTGGGCCTCCGCAGGTTCACGTTGGGCCGGTTTGGTCGGCTTGCTCGGCGCCGCATCTTCGAGCAACGCGTCCGCCACCAATTCGGCGATGTCCTTGATCAGCGGACGCGGTTCGACCACGCCTTCGAGCATCGCGGTGCATTGCGGGCAACCCACGGCCACCAGTTCGGCGCCGGTTTCGCGGATGTCGTCCATGCGCATGTCAGGGATCCGTTGCTTGCCCGGAATGTCAGTGATCGGCGCCCCGCCACCGCCGCCGCAGCAGCGCGAGCGGAAACCGGAGCGTTGCATCTCTTTGACTTCAATGCCGAGGGCGCGCAGCACTTCACGCGGCGCCTCGTATTCGCCGTTGTAGCGGCCGAGGTAGCACGGGTCGTGATACGTCACGCTGCTGCCTTTGTGCTGGCCAAGGTTCAGGGCGCCAGCGCCGATGATTTCGGCCATGTAGGTGCTGTGGTGCTGCACCAGGTAGTTGCCGTCGAAGGCGCCGTACTCGTTTTTCAGCACGTGGAAGCTGTGTGGGTCGCAGGTGACGATGCGGTTGAAGCTGTACTTGGCCAGGGTCTGGATGTTGCGTTTGGCCAACAACTGGAACGTCGCTTCGTCGCCCAGACGCCGGGCCACGTCACCGCTGTCGCGCTCTTCGAGCCCCAGCACTGCGAAGTCGACCTTGGCCGCTTTCAATACCTTGACGAAGGCGCGCAGGGTGCGCTGGTTGCGCATGTCGAAGGCGCCGTCGCCAACCCAGAACAGCACGTCGACGGACTTCTTCTCGCTCATCAGGTTGAGGTTCAAATCCGCCGCCCAGTTCATCCGCCCGCCCGGCGCGAAACCGCCCGGGTTATCGGTGGCGATCAGGTTTTCCAGGACTTCGGCGCCCTTGTTCGGAGTGGCGCCTTTTTCCAGGGTCAGATGGCGGCGCATGTCGACGATGGCGTCGACGTGCTCGATCATCATCGGGCATTCCTCGACACAAGCCCGGCACGTGGTGCAGGACCACAGGGTCTCGGCGTCCACCAAACCGTTGACGATCGGTTGATGCGGGTTGCCGGCGTGCTCGCCGATGGCCTTGCCCGGATACGGGCTGCCAGCGAACTTGGCGTCGGTGCCACCGGCCAGGCCGACGACCATGTCCTGAATCAGTTTTTTCGGGTTCAGCGGCTGGCCGGCGGCGAATGCGGGGCACGCGGCTTCGCATTTACCGCACTGCACGCAGGCGTCGAAACCGAGCAGTTGGTTCCAGGTGAAATCCTTGGGTTTTTCCACGCCCAACGGTGCGCTCGGGTCGTTCAGGTCCAGCGGTTTCAAACCGGTGGAACGACCGCCGCCAAAGCGTTCGGCGCGACGGTGCCAAGCCAGGTGCAGGGCCCCGGCAAAGGCGTGCTTCATCGGCCCGCCCCAGGTCATGCCGAAGAACAGTTCACTCACACCCCACAAAACACCGAGGCCGAGGATCGCTGCCACCACCCAACCGCCGAAGTTTTCCGGGAGGATGCCGGCCACCGGCAGGGTCAACAGGAAGAAGCTCGCCGAGAACGCCAACAGGCTTTTCGGCAGGCGCATCCACGGCCCTTTGGACAGGCGCGCCGGTGGGTTGCGACGACGCAGGTAGACAAAGATCGCACCGACGAACATCACCACCGTCATCAACAGCAGCGCGTAACCGAGGATGCGGTTATGCAGGCCGAAACCGTGCACCAGAATCGCCAGCACGATGGACGCCACCGCACCACCGGCCGTGGCCACGTGGGTGTTGGCGATGTATTTGTCCCGCGCCACGACGTGGTGCAAATCGACCATGTAGCGCTTGGGCATGGCAAACAGGCCGCCGATCAGGTCGACCTTGGAGGCACGGCCCCGACGCCACATAGCCACCCGCCGCAACGCGCCGAGGACGGCAAGGCCCAGGGCAGCGAACAACAGGATTGGAAGAAGGGTGTTCAACATCAGAGTCACCTCTGGCGAGGTGCAAGTTACAAGCTACAAGCTGCAAGAAAAAGCGGCGGTGAGGATGAGCTTTTACTTGTAGCTTGCAGCTTAAGGCTTGCAGCTAAGCCGTCAAAAATCCTTACAGAGCCGGAGTGCGTCATAAATGGCGGCGTGTGTGTTGCGCTGCGCCACGCAGTCGCCGATGCGGAACAGCAAGTAGCCGTCGCCCGCCTGGCTCAGCGAAGGTTGCGGCTTGATCGCGAACAGGGCTTCGATGTCCATCTGGCCTTTGTTGCGCGAGCCTTCCTTCATGGCGTAGTAGATCTCTTCGTCCGGACGCACGCCGTTTTCAACGACGACCTGGTCCACCACTCGCTCCTCTTTGGCGCCGGTGTATTCGTTTTCCAGCACCGCCACCAGCTTGTCGCCTTCGCGGTAGACCTTTTCCAGCATCATGTCGCCGGTCATGATCACTTCTTTGGGGTACATGCTGCGGTAGTACGTCGGGAACGACGTACCGCCAATCGCCACGCCCGGCTTGATGTCGTCAGTAACGATCTCGACCTGGCTGCCTTTGTCAGCGAGGAAGTCGGCGGTCGACATGCCGGTGAATTCGCAAATGGTGTCGTAGACCAACACGTTCTTGCCCGGCGCGACCTTGCCGTCGAGGATGTCCCAGCTGCTGACCACCAGGCCTTCAGCCGCGCCCCAGTGTTCGTTTTGTTCCAGGAACGGATGACCGCCAACGGCGAGCACCACCACGTCCGGACGCAGGTCGAGAATGGTTGCCGCATCGGCCGCCACGCCCAGGCGCAGGTCGACTTTCAGACGCGCCAATTCCAGCTGGAACCAGCGAGTGATACCGGCGATCTGGTCCCGTTGCGGGGCTTTCGAAGCGGTAGTGATCTGCCCGCCAATGAATTCTTTCTTCTCGAACAGGGTCACGTCGTGGCCACGTTCGGCCGACACACGCGCCGCTTCCATCCCGGCAGGACCGGCACCGACCACCACAACCTTGCGCTTCACACCGGTCGATTTCTCGATGATGTGCGGCACGCCCATGTATTCACGGGAAGTCGCGGCGTTCTGGATGCACAAGACGTCCAGGCCCTGATACTGACGGTCGATGCAGTAGTTGGCGCCGACGCATTGCTTGATCTGGTCAACCTGACCCATTTTGATCTTGGCGATCAGGTGCGGGTCGGCGATGTGGGCGCGGGTCATGCCGACCATGTCCACGTAGCCGCCTTCCAGAATACGGGTCGCCTGGTTCGGGTCCTTGATGTTCTGCGCGTGCAGGACCGGGGCCTTGACCACTTCCTTGATACCGGCCGCCAAATGCAGGAACGGCTCCGGTGGATAACTCATGTTCGGGATAACGTTGGCCAGGGTGTTGTGGGTGTCGCAACCCGAACCCACCACGCCGATGAAGTCGATCATGCCGGTGTCGTCGTAGTACTTGGCGATCTGCTTCATGTCCTCGTGGGACAAGCCGTCCGGGTGGAACTCATCACCGCACAAACGGATGCCGACGCAGAAATCCGGGCCGACTTCAGCCCGCACAGCCTTGATCACTTCCAGGCCGAAACGCATGCGGTTCTCGAAGCTGCCGCCCCATTCGTCGGTACGTTTGTTGACCCGCGGGCTCCAGAACTGGTCGATCATGTGCTGGTGCACGGCGGACAGCTCGACGCCATCCAGGCCACCGGCCTTGGCCCGTGCCGCAGCGCTGGCGTAGTTGCCGATCACCCGCCAGATTTCTTCCGGCTCGATGGTTTTGCAAGTCGCACGGTGCACCGGCTCGCGGATGCCCGACGGCGACAGCAGAGTTGGCCAATGCTCGCCATCCCAGCGGGAACGACGGCCCATGTGGGTAATCTGGATCATGATCTTGGCGCCATGCTTGTGCATGGCATCGGCCAGGTTCTGGAAGTGCGGAATGATCCGGTCGTCGGCCAGGTTGACCGACTTCCACCAGCCTTGCGGGCTGTCGATGGCCACGCTGGAGGAACCGCCGCAAATCGCCAGGCCGATCCCGCCCTTGGCTTTCTCTTCGTAATACTTGACGTACCGGTCGGTGGTCATGCCGCCGTCGGTCGCGTAGACCTCGGCGTGCGCGGTACTGAGCACGCGGTTGCGGATGGTCAGTTTGCCGATCTGGATCGGCTGGAACATTGCTTCGAAAGCCATGGCGGGTTCCTCGACTTACAACGGCTTGACGGTGAACAAACCGTCGTCGTGGCCTTCTTCGGAGCCACCGTAAACCTGTTCGGCAACAGTGCGGATCTTGCTGCCACGGGCTTGCAGAATCTGGTCCATGGCTCCGGCAAACCAACCGGTGAACATGTAGTCGACCTTGCGCCCGACCTTGCCGTACACGTAGACGAACGCCGAGTGTTCGAGCTTGACGCTGGCGGTGCCCTTGTCGAGGTCGATGTCCTGGATCTTGAACAGGCCCCAGCCGCGCTGCGACAGGCGCTTCATGTAGTGCTCGAACACCGCGACGCCTTCCAGGCCGTGGCATTCGGCTTCTTTTTCACACCAGTGCCAGGCGGATTTGTAGCCGGCCTTGTAGAGGATTTCGGCGTAGGCGTCGGCGCCCAGCACTTCCTCGATGCCCATGTGGTTGTTGACGAAGAAGTGACGCGGCACATACAGCATCGGCAGGGCGTCGGAAGTCCAGACACCGGTTTCGCTGTCGACTTCGATTGGCAATTGCGGGGCGATCTTGGCCATGGAAACTTAACTCCAGAAAATTTTGGGTGTTGCCCCCGGCGCGGACGGCCGGAGGAAAGAATTCTTCAGATGCGGCGGCTTATTCGCCCCAAACGTCTTTCAAGACGTTGACCCAGTTCTCGCCCATGATCTTGCGCACCACACGCTCGGAGTGGCCGCGCTTGAGCAGGGTTTCGGTCAGGTTCGGGAATTCGCCGACGGTGCGGATGCCCAGCGGGTTGATGATCTTGCCGAAGCTGGTCAGGCGGCGGGCGTAGCCCTTGTCATGGGTCAGGTACTCGAAGAAGTCCTGGCCATGGCCCTGGGTGAAGTCGGTGCCGATACCGATGGCGTCTTCACCAACGATGTTCATGGTGTATTCGATGGCCTCGGCGTAGTCGTCGATGGTCGAATCGATGCCCTTGGCCAGGAACGGCGCGAACATGGTCACGCCGACAAAACCGCCGTGATCGGCGATGAACTTCAGTTCTTCATCGGACTTGTTGCGCGGATGGACTTTCAGGCCCGACGGCAGGCAGTGGGAGTAGCACACCGGTTTCTTCGATTCGAGAATGACTTCTTCAGACGTCTTGGAGCCGACGTGGGACAGGTCGCACATGACCCCGACGCGGTTCATCTCGGCAACGATTTCACGACCGAATCCCGACAGGCCGCCATCGCGCTCGTAGCAGCCAGTCCCTACCAGGTTCTGGGTGTTGTAGCACATCTGCACGATACCGACGCCGAGCTGCTTGAAGACCTCGACGTAGCCGATCTGGTCTTCAAACGCGTGAGCATTCTGGAAGCCGAACAGGATGCCGGTCTTGCCCTGCTCCTTCGCTTTACGGATGTCGGCGGTAGTGCGAACCGGAATCACCAGGTCGCTGTTCTCGCGGATCAGCTTCTGGCTGGCGGCGATGTTGTTGACGGTGGCCTGGAAGCCCTCCCACACCGACACGGTGCAGTTGGCCGCGGTCAGACCGCCCTTGCGCATGTCTTCGAACAGCTCACGGTTCCACTTGGCAATAATCAGCCCGTCGATAACGATGCTGTCGGCGTGCAATTCGGCTGGGCTCATCAGGCTGTCCCCTATTAGCGATTCATGCGCCGAATCGTGTGCCGGCGCTTTGGGGCCAGCATATGCCTGAGGACCGGGGCAGCCGGGTGCAAAAACGACAGGGGGTTTGCCGAAAGCGTCAATCCGCGACAAAGGGTCGTTGATCGACGCAATCGCCCACCTGTTCAAGGGCCGCTGCTTGGGCCAGAATCCGCTGCATTACTGAATAGGCACTGAAAAATAGGGGCTGCGTCGCAATGAGAACGATCTTCCTGGCTTTGGCACTGATAGCGACCGGCGTACACGCAGCTGAAGAGGCCGACGACAACCCCTGCGACAAGGTCGAAAACGACGTCCAGACCCTGGAATGCTCCGCCTTCAGCAGAACCACCGCCGAAGACCTGCTCAAGGACAACTACCAAAGCCTGACCGAGCGCATGCAAACGGCCTACGGCAAGAACCCGGCGCAACTGAGCGACATCACCGCCAAGCTCAAGGCCGCGCAGCAGCAGTGGCTGAAAACCCGGGATGCGGATTGCGCGGTTGAAGCGTTTCCGGCGACCAGTGGCAGCAAGGCGTTCACCATTGCGCAGAACGATTGCGTGGCGCGGATGAGTGATGAGCGGTCGGAGTTTTTGGAGTCGATTGGGCAGGAGTGAAAACATAAATATGGAGAATGATTTGATCCCTCACGAAGTAGTCAGCCTTATCGTTGATGGCGCGTTACCGGTCAGGGCCTGGCGCGAACACCTGAACCTTACACAGGATGAGGTGGCCAAACGCATGGGCATTTCTCAACCTGCTTTTGCCCAGCAAGAGACTGTAGCGAAGCCTCGCAAGGCCACCCGCGAGAAAATTGCCGCGGCGTTTGGCATTACGGCTAATCAACTTGAGCTGTAGGCTGCACACAACCATTTGTGAAAGGGATCGAAATGAAAATCTGCGGCATCGAAATCAAAGGCAGCGAAGCGATCATTGCCGTCGCGTCCCTGGACGGTCAGACGCTGAGTCACGTAGCCCTGCCCACCAAGAAAATTGCCCTCGACGATGACGACGAAGCCGCGAACGTCAAAGTCTTCGCCGCTCAGGTGGCGTCGTTTGTACGCGAGAACTCCATCGACCGGATCGCGATCAAGAAGCGCAGCAAGAAAGGCGAGTTCGCCGGTGGACCGACCACGTTCAAGATCGAGGGTGTGTTTCAGCTGCTGGAAAATTGCGAGGTGACGCTGCTGTCGCCGCAAACGATCAATGCGCAGAGCAAGAAGCACAACGTGGAACTGCCAGCGACGCTGAACAAATATCAGCATGAAGCCTACAAAGCAGCCTGCTCGGCCTTAATGAAGAAATAAGATCCACAACAAATCATAACTGTGGGAGCGAGCCTGCTCGCGAAAGCGGTGGGTCAGTCGACATCAATGGCGGCTGACAGATTGCATTCGCGAGCAGCCTCGCTCCCACAGGTTTTTTTGGTGTTGTAGGAATCTGTGCTCAGACCAGCTCTCGCCCATCCCCAAGCCGTCGGCGATCCTCGCGCGGGCACCGCGCAAACTTCGCCCGATAGCTGCGGGTGAAATACGACGGCGATTCAAAACCGCACGCAATGCTCACCTCCAGCACACTCATGTCCGTCTGTCGCAGCAACTGCCGGGCCTTCTCCAGCCGCAAGCGCAGGTAGAAATTGCTCGGCGTGTCGTTCAGGTGCAACCGAAACAGGCGCTCCAACTGGCGCCGCGTCACCTTGATCGATTCGGCTAACTCAAGCGTACTCAGCGGTGGTTCGCTGTGCTGCTCCATCTCACCAATAACGTGAACGAGCTTCTTGTTGCTGATGCCATAGCGCGTGGCGACTTCCATGCGCTGGTGGTCTTTGCGCGGGCGGATGCGCCCGAGCACGAATTGTTCGCTGACCTGGATCGCCAGTTCCGGGCCGTGGGCCTGGGCGATCAGGTCGAGCATCAGGTCGATGGAGGCTGTACCGCCGGCTGAGGTGATACGGCGGCGATCGATCTCGAACAGCTCCTGGGTGACGCTGAGCTGTGGATAAGACTCCTTGAACGCGTCGATGGCTTCCCAGTGCAGGGTCAGGCGATGGCCGTCGAGCAGGCCGGCTTCGGCGAGGACGAAGCTGCCGGTGTCGATGGCGCCGAGGGTCACGCCCTCGTTGTCCAGACGGCGCAGCCAGTGCTCCAGCGCGGGCGTGGCGAATTTCAGCGGTTCGAAGCCGGCGACCACCAACAGGGTTGCACCTTTCTTCAGCGGCTCCAGCGCCGCATCGGCGTTGACCGACATGCCATTGCTGGCCAATACCGCCCCGCCATCGGCACTCAGCACGTGCCAGCGATACAACTCGCCGCGAAAGCGATTGGCGACCCGCAGCGGCTCGATGGCCGAGATAAAACCGATGGCCGAGAAACCCGGCATCAACATGAAGTAGAAGTCCTGGGACATGGAGCGCACTCGACTGGCAGGTAACGAGAGGGCGGGTAGCGTGTGGACGTTGATACGCCACTTGCAACAGGCTTTCAAGAGCGCAGGTCGCTGCAGTGCAAGAGCTGGTCGCCGCAGTGCGCTTTCACGGGGCCTTAGCTGCGTAACTTGGCATCACCGGCGCACAAAGATGCCGGAACCCACAATAACGTCTGCCGAGGAACCCCGACATGAAACGACTGATCAGCAGCTGTGTTCTTGCACTCAGCGGTACCGCCTTCTTGAGCGCCAGCGTCATGGCGGCCGAACCTGCTTCATGCCAGAACGTGCGCATGGGCGTCGTGAACTGGACCGACGTGATCGCCACCAGTGCCATGACCCAGGTCCTGCTCGATGGCCTCGGCTACAACACCAAACAAACCAGCGCCTCCCAGCAAATCATCTTCGCCGGGATCCGCGACCAGCGCCTGGACCTGTTCCTGGGTTACTGGAACCCGCTGATGACCCAGACCATCACACCGTTCGTCGACGCCAATCAGGTCAAGGTGCTTGAAGCGCCTAGCCTGAAAGACGCCCGCGCCACGCTCGCCGTTCCGACTTACCTCGCCGACAAGGGTCTGAAAACCTTCGCCGACATCGCCAAGTTCGAAAAAGAACTGGGCGGCAAGATCTACGGCATCGAGCCTGGCTCGGGCGCTAACACCCAGATCAAGGCAATGATCGCCAAGAACCAGTTTGGCCTCGGCAAATTCCAGCTCGTCGAGTCCAGCGAAGCCGGCATGCTCGCGGCGGTGGATCGCGCCGTGCGCCGCAAAGAAGCCGTGGTGTTCTTCGGCTGGGCGCCGCACCCGATGAACGTCAACGTGCAGATGACTTACCTCACCGGCAGCGAAGACGCTCTCGGCCCGAACGAAGGCATGGCCACGGTCTGGACCGTCACTTCGCCGAACTATGCGCAACAGTGCCCGAACATCGGCAAATTGCTGAGCAACCTGACCTACACCGCCGAAGACGAGAGCCGGATGATGCAGCCGCTGCTGGATCACAAAGACGCTTTCGAATCGGCCAAACAATGGCTGAAAGATCACCCGCAAGACAAGCAACGCTGGCTCGAAGGCGTCACCACCTTCGATGGCAAACCGGCCGCTGACAATTTGAAACTGACCAGCAAATAAACCCCGATTGAACCACCGACTCGCAGCCCTACGGGGCTGCGAACGGAATCATCACGCCTGCAAGGAACCCGCCTCATGAACCACGACGTCATCATCACCTGCGCACTCACCGGTGCTGGCGACACGACCAGCAAGAGCCCACACGTGCCGGTCACCCCGAAACAAATCGCCGCTGCCGCCGTGGAAGCCGCCAAGGCAGGTGCCACGGTCGTTCACTGCCACGTGCGCAACCCCGAAACCGGCAAATTCAGCCGTGACGTGGCCTTGTACCGCGAAGTGATGGAGCGCATCCGCGAGGCGGACGTCGACATCATCGTCAACCTCACCGCCGGCATGGGCGGCGACCTGGAAATCGGCGCGGGCGAGAACCCGATGGAGTTCGGTCCGAACACCGACCTGGTGGGGCCGTTGACCCGTCTGGCCCACGTTGAAGCACTGTTGCCGGAAATCTGCACCCTCGACTGCGGCACCCTGAACTTCGGCGACGGTGACACCATTTACGTTTCCACCCCGGCGCAACTGCGCGCAGGCGCCAAACGCATTCAAGAGCTGGGCGTGAAGGCCGAGCTGGAAATTTTCGACACCGGTCACCTGTGGTTCGCCAAGCAGTTGATCAAGGAAGGCCTGCTCGACGATCCGCTGTTCCAGCTGTGCCTGGGCATTCCGTGGGGCGCGCCGGCCGACACCACCACTATGAAAGCCATGGTCGACAACCTGCCCGCGAACGCGGTCTGGGCCGGCTTCGGCATCGGTCGCATGCAAATGCCGATGGCGGCGCAAGCGGTGCTGCTCGGCGGCAACGTGCGGGTTGGCCTGGAAGACAACATCTGGCTGGACAAGGGTGTGCTGGCGACCAACGGCCAACTGGTCGAACGCGCCTCGGAAATCCTCAGCCGCCTCGGTGCCCGCGTCCTGACTCCGGCGGAAGGCCGGGCAAAAATGGGCCTGACCAAGCGCGGCTAATCCCCCACGCACATAACCTGTAGGAGCGAGGCTTGCCCGCGAAGGTGGCATTCCTGCCGGAAGAGATCCGTCGGATGTACCGGCCTCTTCGCGGGCAAGCCTCTCTCCTACAGAGAGCACCGAATTCTTTTAGGACGACGCCATGAGCTTTATCACCGAAATCAAAACCTTCGCAGCCCTGGGCAGCGGTGTCATCGGCAGCGGTTGGGTATCCCGCGCCCTCGCCCACGGCCTCGACGTTGTCGCCTGGGACCCGGCGCCTGGCGCTGAAGCCGCGTTGCGCAAACGCGTCGCCAATGCCTGGGGTGCGCTGGAGAAACAAGGCTTGGCACCGGGTGCTTCACAGGATCGGCTGCGCTTTGTCGCAACCATTGAGGAATGCGTTCGCGACGCCGACTTCATTCAGGAAAGTGCCCCTGAGCGCCTCGATCTGAAACTGGAACTGCACAGTAAAATCAGCGCGGCGGCCAAGCCCAATGCCTTGATCGGTTCCAGTACTTCCGGCCTGTTGCCGAGCGAGTTCTACGAGAGTTCGACGCACCCGGAACGCTGCGTGGTCGGGCACCCCTTCAACCCGGTTTACCTGCTGCCGCTGGTGGAAGTGGTCGGCGGCAAAAACACCGCACCGCAAGCCGTTCAAGCGGCGATGAAAGTCTACGAATCCCTGGGCATGCGTCCGCTGCACGTGCGCAAGGAAGTGCCCGGGTTCATCGCCGACCGTTTGCTCGAAGCGCTGTGGCGGGAGGCGCTGCACCTGGTCAACGACGGTGTGGCGACCACCGGAGAAATCGATGATGCGATTCGCTTTGGCGCGGGTCTGCGCTGGTCATTCATGGGCACGTTCTTGACGTACACCCTGGCGGGTGGCGATGCGGGTATGAGGCACTTCATGGCGCAATTTGGGCCGGCGTTGCAGTTACCGTGGACGTATCTGCCGGCACCGGAGCTGACCGACAAGTTGATTGATGATGTGGTGGATGGCACCAGCGATCAGTTAGGCACGCACAGCATTTCCGCGCTGGAGCGCTATCGTGATGATTGCTTGCTGGCGGTGCTGGAAGCGGTGAAGACCACCAAAGAGAAGCATGGGATGGCGTTCGCTGACTAAACAACCCACCCCCTGTAGGAGCGAGACTTGCCCGCGAAGGCAATTTCCCTGCCGCAAGAGATCCGTCGAATGTACCGGCCTCTTCGCGGGCAAGCCTCGCTCCTACAGGCCTCAACCATTTCGGATGTGACGACATGCCCACCCTCACCACCTACCAAACCAAAATCATCCCCGACTGGGTCGACTACAACGGCCACCTGCGCGATGCCTTCTACCTGCTGATTTTCAGCTACGCCACCGACGCCCTGATGGATCGCCTGGGCATGGACAGCAACAACCGCGAAGCCAGCGGCAATTCGCTGTTCACCCTCGAACTGCACCTCAATTATCTGCATGAAGTGAAGCTCGACGCTGACGTCGAAGTGCGTACCCAAATCATCGGCTACGACAGCAAACGCCTGCACCTCTATCACAGCCTGCATCTGGTCGGCGACGACAAGGAACTGGCGGGCAACGAACAAATGCTGCTGCACGTGGACCTCGCCGGACCTCGCTCCGCACCGTTCAGCGAAGACACCCTGAGCAAGCTGCAAGCCATCGTCGCCGAGCAAACCGACCTGCCAACCCCCGCCTACATTGGCCGAGTGATCGCATTACCCCCTAAAAAATAACAAGGAGATCGCCATTGAACACCGCCGCTTTTGCCGACTTCCGTACCTACCCGTTGATCAGCGCGTTGTCCGCCGTGCAAACCCTGGCGGATCGAATTCAAGTGCAGTGGGCTGACGGCCGGGTCAGCCCCTTTCATCATCAATGGCTTCGAGATAACTGCCCGTGCCCGCAGTGCGTCTACACCGTGACCCGCGAGCAAGTGCTGGAAATCGTCGACGTCGCAGAGGACCTGGTGCCGACAGCGGCAAACGTCGACGCCGAAGGTTGCCTCAGCGTCGAATGGCAGGACGGCCACCTAAGCCGCTTCGACCCGGGCTGGCTGCGGGCTCACGCCTATGACGACGAGTCCCGAACCGAACGCCGTGTCGGCAAACCAAAATCCAGGCTGTGGAAAAGCGACTTGCAGCTGCCGGCGTTCGAATACCAGGCGCTGATGAACGATAACGACGCCTTGCTGCAATGGCTGCTGGCGGTGCGCGATATCGGCCTGACCCAAGTGCGCGGCGTACCCACCGAACCCGGCTCACTTAAACTGATCGCCCAGCGGATTTCCTTCATCCGCGAGAGCAATTTCGGCGTGCTGTTCAACGTGCAATCCAAGGCCGATGCCGATAGCAACGCCTACACCGCCTTCAACCTGCCGCTGCACAGCGATTTGCCGACCCGCGAGTTGCAACCGGGGCTGCAATTTCTGCATTGCCTGGTCAATGACGCGGACGGTGGCGAGAGTATTTTTGTCGACGGCTTTGCCATAGCCCAAGCGTTGCGCGAGGAAGATCCCGAGTCGTTTAAAAGCCTCTGCGAAATCCCGGTGGAGTTCCGCAACAAAGATCGCCACAGCGACTACCGCCGTCTCGCGCCGATCATCGCGCTGGATGCCTTTGGGCAGGTGTCGGAAATCCGCATGGCGAACTTTCTACGCGGACCGTTTGATGCCTCGATCGAGGACATGCCCAAGCTGTACCGCGCTTATCGGCGGTTTATTGCGATGACCCGCGAAGCGCGATTCCGGGTGATGACGCGGCTCAATCCCGGTGAGCTGTGGTGCTTCGACAACCGCCGCACCCTTCATGCCCGCAATGCGTTTGATCCCGCCAGTGGCGCCCGTCATTTTCAAGGCTGCTATGTTGATCGGGATGAATTGTTGTCGCGGATCCTTGTGTTGCAACGCTAGACCGCGTCATCGTTCTTCGCGGGCAAGCCTCGCTCCTACAGGGGATCGCATATCCCCGTGGGAGTGAGCCTGCTCGCGATGGGGTCAGCCCAGACACCCCATCCCGCCCTGATTCACAGGCAAAAAAAACCCCGATCAAGCCGTGACAGGATCGGAGCTGAGGAGGGTACTGTTGAGGAGCCTTCGCGCGAGGGTGACCAAACCTTCGTGTTGCCAGCTGAATCCAGTGTGCCCACTCTCCCCTTTCGCAAGTTAGCCGAAAACGACCTGTTCATAGGTATCGCGGCCATTGCGACAAAACGTCCTTGCCGCCACCTCTGGCCCCGATGAGAATCGAATCACGACACCGTTCCCTGAAGAAGGATTGCGTCATGATGTACGCCGATTTGATTGACCAGGAAGACCTGTTGGGCCAGCTCAAGGCGTTAGGATTTGCAGTGCCCCCTGGCGCTAACGCCGAGCAGGCCTGCGAGTGCGCGGTACGGGGTTTGAACAACGAACGGGCAACGGATCTGCGAACTATGGTCAAGCAGATGTACACCAGCAGTGCGACCATCCTGCCGGCCGTGCGCCAGGCGATCGACAAGCAATTGCTGCCGGCGCTGGCGGAGTATCAACAAAGCCGTAGCGCCTGAGTAGCGCCTCACCATGATCGTTCCCACGCTCCGCGTGGGAATGCAGCCCGGGACGCTCCGCGTCCCTGCCGAAGCGGACGCAGAGCGTCCATTGAGGCATTCCCACGCAGCACATGGGAACGATCAGAGCATTAGAGCCTTACGCTGGCAAACGTCGACTCATTACGCGCCTGACTCAGCGCCGACAACGGCCCGGACAGCGGTGACAGCACCAGTGCTTGCGGCAACGGCATCATCGCCACCTGTTGCGTGGTATTGGAACCTACGCGTTCGTCACGCGGCGGAATGCCGAAGTATTCGCGGTAGCACTTGGAGAAGTGCGGCGTGGACACGAAGCCGCAGACCGACGCCACTTCGATGATCGACATCGGCGTTTGCTTGAGCAGCTGCCGGGCACGGATCAGGCGCAGTTTGAGGTAGTAACGCGACGGCGAGCAGTGCAGGTATTTCTGGAACAGGCGCTCCAGCTGACGACGGGAAACAGCGACATACACCGCCAGTTCGTCGAGGTCGATCGGCTCTTCCAGGTTGGCTTCCATCAGCGCGACGATTTCCTGCAACTTCGGCTGGTTGGTGCCGAGCATGTGCTTGAGCGGCACGCGCTGGTGATCCTGCTCGTTGCGGATGCGTTCGTAGACGAACATTTCCGAGATCGCGGCCGACAGTTCACGACCGTGATCGCGGCTGATCAGGTGCAGCATCATGTCCAGCGGCGCGGTGCCGCCGGAGCTGGTGAAACGGTTACGGTCGAGGGTGAACAGGCGTGTGCTCATGGCTACACGGGGGAACGCTTCCTGCATCGCGGCCAGGCATTCCCAGTGCACGCTGCAATCAAAACCGTCCAGCAGGCCGGCGCACGCCAGGGCCCAGCTGCCGGTGCAGACCGCACCGAGACGGCGGGACTGACGCGCCTGGCTTTGCAGCCACGACACGTGCTCGCGGGTAACGGTGCGCTGGATGCCGATGCCGCCGCAGACAATGATGGTGTCCAGAGGGGGCGCTTTGTGCATGGAGCAGTCGGGGGTGATCTGCAGACCGTCACTGGCCCAGACCTGACCACCGTCGACGGTGAGCGTGGTCCAGCGATACAGCTCGCGGCCGGACAATTGGTTGGCCATGCGCAGGGGTTCTACTGCGGAGGCCAGAGAAATAAGCGTGAAATTGTCCAGCAGCAGAAAGCCGATGGATTGAGGCGCACGGTTCTGGGGTTGAGCCCCGGAGTTGAACGTCGTCATCGCGGTATCTCCTCACACAAAGCGGGTGATGGCCTCAGGCGGAGGCTCTTGTTATTGCCATCGTTCTCGCGTGGGAGACGGGCTTTGTAATGACAGAGCAATTGCCATGCCTAAAGTTGAATGGTCATTCAATAACTCCTGAAAACGACGTCGCGGTGTGTCTAAATAAGCCTTGCCGCGAGTGGGGGTTATAAGTGCCATTATCGGCGGGAGGCGCTCTGCCGTTGGGCTTGAGCAAATCGGTAGCACTTGTGGGAACAGGGCTACGGCGACTTATTGGAGAGTGTCACCACAAGCACAGGTGACAGGCGGTAATGGCCAGGTTGGATCCCTGTCCTGGGTGAAGCCGCTTATCTGTAAGCGACGCGCCAAAACGTGGCGCGTTTTAATTCCGGTGGTCACTTAGCGCGCAGTTTTGACTGGTCTTCTCTCGCAGATGACTTTTCTGTGGCGAGGGCGCTTGCTCCCGCTGGGGCGCGAAGCGGCCCTGAAAACTGCAAACGCGAACTTTCAGATATACCCGGTCGCGGGCTATTCGGCTGCTGCGCAGCCGAGCGGGAGCACGCTCCCTCGCCACAGATACTCATTTCACCAGAGAGTTAAGCGTTATCAGCACTCAACCGCGCTCACCGCCAACCCTCCACGCGAAGTCTCTTTGTATTTGTCATGCATATCGGCGCCGGTATCACGCATGGTGCGGATCACCCGATCCAGCGAGATAAAGTGCTGACCATCCCCGCGCAGCGCCATCTGCGCCGCGTTGATGGCTTTCACCGCGGCAATCGCATTGCGCTCGATGCACGGCACTTGAACCAGCCCGCCCACCGGGTCGCAGGTCAGGCCGAGGTTGTGTTCCAGGCCGATTTCCGCCGCGTTGCACAACTGCTCCGGGGTCGCGCCAAGGATCTCTGCCAACCCGGCCGCAGCCATCGCGCAGGCTGAACCGACTTCGCCCTGACAACCGACCTCGGCCCCGGATATCGAAGCGTTCTTCTTGCACAGAATTCCCACCGCCGCAGCACTGAGGAAATAGTCGACCACGTTGGCGTCCGTCACCGCCTCGCTGAACTTCATAAAGTAGTGCAACACCGCCGGAATGATTCCCGCCGCACCGTTAGTCGGTGCCGTCACCATGCGCCCACCGGCAGCGTTCTCTTCGTTGACCGCCAGGGCGAACAGGTTGACCCATTCCATGGCGCTCAAGGTCGAGCCGATGACGTTGGGTTTGCCCAGCTCTTGCAGGCTGCGATGCAACTTGGCCGCACGACGGCGCACATTCAGGCCGCCAGGCAAGATGCCTTCGTGCTTGAGGCCCTGATCGACGCAATCCTGCATGGCGCGCCAGAGCTTCATCAGACCGCTGCGAATCTCTTCCTCGCTGCGCCAGACCTTCTCGTTAGCCATCATCAATTCGGCGACGCGCAGGTTGTGCTTCTGGCACAGGCTGAGCAGTTCGACAGCGCTGGAGAAATCGTAGGGCAACACGGTGCGATCCAGATCGACCACGCCGCTGGAAGCCTGCGCTTCATCCACGACAAAACCACCGCCGATGGAATAGTAGGTGTCGCGATGCAACTCACCGTGTTCGCCTTCGACGATCAGGGTCATGGCGTTAGGGTGGAACGGCAGGTTTTCGTCGATCAGGCGCATGTCGCGGGCCCAGATAAACGGCACCGACAAGCGACCGTCGAGCAGCAGGGTGTGGGTCTCGCGCAAGGTTTCGATACGGATGCCGATTTGCGACGGATCAATCGCGTCCGGCCACTCGCCCATCAGGCCCATGATCACAGCGTTGTCGCTGCCGTGACCGATTCCGGTGGCCGATAACGAACCATAAAGCTGAACTTCAACGCGCCGCACTTGTTCCAAAAGACCCTGCTCACGCAAACCTTGCACGAACAGCGCGGCGGCCCGCATAGGTCCCACGGTGTGCGAACTGGAAGGGCCGATGCCGATTTTGAACAGGTCGAAAACACTGATAGCCATTACTGCCGAACTCCTGGATGTGCCAACTCCAGACGCAAAAGCGCCCAGTGACGGAGCTGCTACGCTCAAGCTGCAATCCGCCGAGATTGGCCGCATCATCAGGCTTTTTCCGTGTCGTTCGACGTCTCACACCGACGCACTCATGCTCACTAACGCCGCAGGCGTTTTACGCTTCGTTTTCGCCGTTTTTTTGCGGATCAGGGAGGCAAAGGGGGCTGAAAAAAGCTGTAAACGACGTCACCGACACTGGATGCGACCATCCCTGTACTGGTTACGACGCACCCTGTAGGCGTCAGATTTTCACTGGTACATGATCGTATCGACTCGATTGCAAGGCGCCGTGGTAGAGCTGTCTCCAAAACGCCATCCAACCGCAACCTATAAGTGCGGTGGTCCAGTCGGAACACTGCCAAAAAAAACACCAAGGAGTCCATCCATGAAAGGTTCCCCGTCGTTGTTGTTGGCCGCCATGCTGAGTCTGCCGTTACTGGCTCAAGCTGCAGAACCCGCTCAGTGCAGCACCGTAAACTTCTCCGATGTCGGCTGGACTGACATTACCGTCACCACCGCCACCACCAGCGTCGTTCTCGATGCCCTGGGCTACAAGACCAAAACCACGATGATTTCCGTTCCGGTGACCTACAAGTCCCTGGCCGACGGCAAGAACATGGACGTGTTCCTGGGCAACTGGATGCCGACCATGGAAAACGACATCAAGGCTTACCGTGATGCCGGTACCGTGGAGACCCTGCGCGCCAACCTCGAGAACGCAAAATACACCCTCGCCGTGCCCGAAGAGTTGTATAACAAGGGTCTGAAAGATTTTGCCGACATCGCCAAGTTCAAGAAAGAACTCGACGGCAAGATCTACGGCATCGAACCGGGCAACGACGGCAACCGCCTGATTCAGAGCATGATCGACAAGAACGCCTTCGGCCTGAAAGACGCCGGCTTCAAGGTGGTCGAGTCCAGCGAGGCAGGCATGCTCTCGCAAGTCGATCGCGCCCAGCGCCGCAACACCGCCGTGGTGTTCCTGGGCTGGGAACCACACCCGATGAACACACGTTTCAAGATGAAGTACCTGACCGGCGGCGACGACTTCTTCGGCCCGAACTTCGGTCAGGCGACCATCTTCACCAACACCCGCAAGGGCTACGCGCAGGAATGCAGCAACGTCGGTCAGTTGCTGAAAAACCTGGTGTTCACCCTCGACATGGAAAGCACGCTGATGGGCAACGTCCTGGACGACAAAATGAAGCCTGACGCGGCCGCCAAGGCCTGGCTGAAAAAGAATCCACAGGTGCTCGATACCTGGCTCGCTGGCGTAACCACCATTGACGGTAAACCTGGCCTGGAAGCCGTGAAAGCCAAGCTCGCGCAGCCTTGATTTAGGAAGCATCGCTTACGCCGGGCGGGTTCGCTCGCCCGGGCTGTTTATTTCCTTGCATGCGGACGTTCACTACCATGCTGATTGATCAGAAAATACCTCTAGGCCAGTACATCGCGGGCTTCGTTGAATGGTTGACGCAACACGGCGCCAACACCTTCGACGCCATCGCCGTGTCACTGGAAACGATGATCCACGGCGTGACTTTCGCGCTGACCTGGTTCAACCCGCTGGCATTGATCGGCCTCATCGCACTACTGGCTCATTTCATTCAACGAAAGTGGGGGCTGACCGTTTTCGTCATTGCCTCCTTTCTGCTGATCCTCAACCTGGGGTACTGGCAGGAAACCATGGAAACCCTCGCCCAGGTGCTCTTCGCGACCCTGGTCTGCGTGGTCATCGGCGTACCGTTGGGTATCGTCGCCGCGCACAAACCGATGTTCTACACACTGATGCGGCCGGTGCTCGATCTGATGCAGACCGTACCGACGTTTGTGTACCTCATTCCTACCCTGACCCTCTTCGGGCTGGGCGTGGTCCCGGGTCTGATCTCCACGGTAGTGTTCGCGATTGCCGCGCCTATCCGCCTGACCTACCTGGGCATCCGTGATGTTCCCGCAGAACTGATGGACGCCGGCAAAGCCTTCGGCTGCTCGCGCCGCCAGTTACTCGCACGCATCGAACTGCCTTACGCCATGCCAAGCATCGCGGCCGGTATCACCCAGTGCATCATGCTGTCATTGTCGATGGTGGTGATTGCGGCTCTGGTGGGCGCCGACGGCTTGGGCAAACCTGTGGTCAACGCACTGAACACTGCTGATATCGCCCTGGGCTTCGAAGCCGGCCTGGCGATCGTACTGCTGGCGATCATGCTCGACCGTATCTGCAAACAACCCGACGCTAAAGCAGGGGGTGACGCATGAGCATTATTCGCTTCGAAGACGTCGACGTAATCTTCTCCAAAGATCCACGCGAGGCGCTCAAGCTCCTCGACCAAGGCATGACCCGCGACCAGATCCTGAAAAAAACCGGGCAGATCGTCGGCGTTGAAAAAGCCAGCCTGGACGTGGAAAAAGGCGAAATCTGCGTGCTGATGGGCCTGTCGGGCTCCGGCAAATCCAGCCTGCTGCGTTGCATCAACGGCCTCAACACCGTGAGCCGTGGCAAGTTGTTCGTCGAGCACGAAGGCAAGCAGATCGATATCGCTTCCTGTACCCCGGCAGAACTGAAAATGATGCGCACCAAGCGCATCGCGATGGTGTTCCAGAAATTCGCCCTGATGCCGTGGCTGACGGTGCGCGAGAACATCAGTTTCGGTCTGGAAATGCAGGGTCGCCCGGAGAAAGAACGCCGCAAACTGGTGGACGACAAGCTTGAGCTGGTGGGCCTGACCCAGTGGCGCAACAAGAAGCCTGACGAACTCTCCGGCGGTATGCAGCAACGCGTGGGCCTGGCCCGTGCGCTGGCGATGGATGCGGACATTCTGCTGATGGACGAACCGTTCTCGGCGCTCGACCCGCTGATCCGCCAAGGTCTGCAGGACGAATTGCTGGAACTGCAAAGCAAGCTGAGCAAAACCATTGTGTTCGTGAGCCACGACCTCGATGAAGCCCTGAAGCTCGGCAGCCGTATCGCAATCATGAAAGACGGCCGAATCATCCAGTACAGCGTGCCGGAAGAGATCGTGCTCAACCCGGCGGACGACTACGTGCGGACCTTCGTCGCGCACACCAACCCGCTGAACGTGCTGTGCGGTCGCAGCCTGATGCGCACCCTGGACAACTGCAAACGCATCAACGGTTCGGTGTGCCTCGATCCGGGCGGCGATTCATGGCTGGACCTGGCCGAAGGCAACACCATCAAAGGCGCCCGCCAGAACGGCGCGAGCCTGGATCTGCAGAACTGGATTCCAGGGCAAGCGGTTGAAGGCCTGGGTCGACGGCCAACGCTGGTGGACTCGAACATCGGCATGCGCGATGCGCTGCAGATTCGTTATCAGACCGGCAACAAACTGGTGCTGCACGACAACAACAAAGTGGTCGGGATTCTGGGCGACAGCGAGCTGTATCACGCACTGCTCGGCAAGAACCTGGGTTAAGGCAACAGACACAAAAACGCCGCGAGAGGATCGCGGCGTTTTTGTTAGTGCAGATATTTGGCTTGGAATGCTGATAACTGTGGCGAGGGAGCTTGCTCCCGCTGGGTTGCGCAGCAACCCCAAAACCAGACACCACGGTCATTCAGAAAGACCGCGTTATCGTTAAATGCGACTGCTACGCAGTCGAGCGGGAGCAAGCTCCCTCGCCACAATGGATCTGCGGTGCAGCAACTTGCACCGCATGACCTCAAGTTTCAGCTATAGACACGGCCAAGGAGCTGCCGATGGCTTTCGAACTGATCGAGCACGTCACGGGTGATCTGATCCTGAGTGAAGCCCATCAAGTCGTAATCCTGGCTGCCGTTGTGCAGGTAAACCTCGGCGCGGTAATAGCGCGCACGCGGTTCGTCAGCGCTTTCGGCCGACACCGTTTCACTCGCCGCCGCCAGATAGCCATCCAGGCTCACTTCGTAGACAAAAGGGTTGCCCTCTTCCATCTCGATGCGCACACCCATGCAGCGCTTGGACTTGCCCAGCAACGTTTGCACGTCCAGACCCTGGGCACGCAATTGCACGGCCGCATCTTCCAGCGCCGGGCTGACTTGCTTGTCCATGAAACGCTGAACGATCGACTGATTCGGTTGCAGGTCCAGCTGCGTCAAACGCTCGCTGAAACCACGGCGACCGCGTGCTGCGAGCTCCGCTTGCTCCTGTTCGATCTGCACGTCCTGGCGCATCGCCTTGTGCAGGCCAAACATGAAGAACACCAACACCACCGAGAACGGCAGACCGGCCAACACCACCATGGTTTGCATCGCTTCGAAGTTACCGGCGAACAGCAGGCCGATGGTCACCAGGGTGATCACCGCCGACCAGAAGATCCGCAACCAGTGCGGCGCATCTTCATCGACGTTACCGCCCTTGCAGGAAAGGTTGGCCATCATCACCGCGCCGGAATCCGCCGGGGTCAGGAACAGCACGAAACCGACGAAGATCGACACGCCGATCACAATCTTCGATGCCGGGTAATGCTCAAGCAATTGGTAGATCGCCATCGACGGCTGTTCGAGCGCCGTCTTTCCGAGCTCCACCGCCCCATGGTTCATCACCAGGTCCAGGGCCGAGTTACCGAAGATCGACAGCCACGCCAGGGTGAACCCCAGCGGGATCAGCAGCACGCCGGCCACCAGTTCACGCACCGTGCGACCACGGGAAATACGCGCGATGAACATGCCGACGAATGGGGCCCAGGAAATCCACCAGGCCCAGTAGAACAGGGTCCACAAGCCCAGCCAGCGGTCGGACTTCTCACTGTCGCCTTCGTAGACGTAGAGGTCGAAAGTCTTCAGGACCACGCCGTTCAGGTAGTCGCCGACGTTCTGCACGAAGCCGTTCAACAGGTGCAAGGTCGGGCCGAACAGCAGCACGAAAATCAGCAGACCGCTGAACAGTACGATGTTCAGGTTCGACAGACGGCGAATGCCGTTTTCCACACCCGACACAGCCGCGATGGTCGCCACGGTGCTCATCACGATGATCACGATCAGCAGGTTGGTGTTGCTGTGTTCCATGCCGAACAGGTTTTCAAGGCCCGACGACACTTGCAGCGAACCAATCCCCAGGTTCGTCACCAGCCCCAGCAGGGTCACGAACATGCCGAAACCATCCACCGCATGGCCGGCCGCGCCTTTGACCCAACGCTCGCCCACCAACGGATACAACGCCGAACGCAACGCCAGCGGCTGGTTATGACGGTAGGCAAAGTACGCCACGGCCAGGCCGACCAAGGCGTAGATCGCCCAGCCATGCAGGCCCCAATGCAGGAATGTCAGCTGCACAGCCTGACGGGCGGCCATGTTGCTGGCAGCCACGCCTTCCGGCGGGTTGAAGTAATGGTCCAGCGGCTCGGAAGCACCGAAGTACAGCAGCGAAATGCCGATACCCGACGAGAACAGCATCCCCGCCCACGCGCCGTAGCTGAAGTCCGGGGTGTCGTCCTTGCTGCCCAGCTTGAGCTTGCCGTAGGACGAAAACGCCAGGCCGACGACAAATACCAGGTAGGCGGCGATCACCACCATGTAGTACCAGCCGAAGCTGCGGGACAACCAGGCCTGGGCGATGCCGAGCAATCTGCCGGCCTCTTGCGGGGCGATGATCAGAATGGCGGTCAACAACAGAATCAGCGCGGTAGAGGTGTAGAACACCCAACCGTTGACCGTCACCTTCTCGGGCGGGGTCTTTATTAGAGAGGCAGAACTCATGGCACAGATGCTCCAGGCAGTGCGAGAGAAGAACACAAGGCAACGCGGTACCCGACCAATCGGTTAGTTGGCAGCCGACCGACGGGTGATATAAAGACACCCCGAAAAAAGCCCGAAGCCCGGAACGCCAGTGCGTAGGGGTTTCGAGCCGTTTTGGATGTCGGTTTATCGTCATTTACACGTAGGAAAAATCTGTAAGCAGCGACGAATTGTCGCAGATCTTATTCTTTGTTGATTGAACGTTCAATCAAAACAAAATAGACTGGCCCTCAATCCGATAGACGTTTTACGTCCGCCGGAAGGCCTAAGGAGATGTGCAAGATGCCCAAGGTCGGTATGCAACCCATCCGCCGCCAGCAATTGATCGAAGCCACATTGCAGGCGGTTGATCAGGTCGGAATGGGGGACGCCAGCATTGCGCTGATCGCCCGTTTGGCCGGTGTCTCGAATGGCATCATCAGTCACTATTTTCAGGACAAGAACGGCCTGATTGCTGCCACGGCGCAGTATCTGATGAGTGTCCTGAGCGAGAACGTCACCGCGCGCCGTCAGGCGCTGGAGGACAGCAGCCCGCGGGCGCACCTCCAGGTGATCATCGAAGGCAACTTCGACGCCAGCCAGGTCAATGGCCCGGCAATGAAAACCTGGCTGGCCTTCTGGGCCACCAGCATGCACCACCCGTCTTTGCACAGGTTGCAGCGGATCAACGATCACCGCCTGTATTCCAACCTGTGCTGCCAGTTCCGCCGCGTATTGCCGCTCGATGACGCGCGCAGTGCAGCCCGGGGCCTGGCAGCCCTCATTGACGGTTTGTGGTTGCGCGGCGCGCTGTCGGGAGATGCTTTCGACACCGAGCAGGCGCACCGGATCGCTTACGAATACATGGACTTTCAACTGGCCAAGCAGGTGAGTTAGAGCACACATAAATCGCTCAACCCCTGAACTGCTGCTGATCGGTGTTGCCACAACCCTATGGCTTCACTCCAGTGGCCTACGCCAACCACTTATGCACTTGCGAGGACACTATGGCCCGTTTCGAACTGCAAAAACTTTACATCGATGGCGGTTACTCCGACGCCAGCAGCGACGCCACCTTCGAAGCCATCAACCCGGCTAACGGTGAAGTCCTCGCAACCGTACAGCGTGCGACCAAGGAAGACGTTGAGCGCGCGGTAGTCAGCGCCGAAAAGGGCCAGAAAATCTGGGCCGCAATGACCGCCATGGAGCGTTCGCGCATCCTGCGTCGTGCCGTTGACATCCTGCGCGAGCGCAACGATGAGCTGGCCGCCCTGGAAACCCTGGACACCGGCAAGTCGTTCTCCGAAACCAAGTATGTCGACATCGTCACCGGTGCCGACGTGCTGGAGTACTACGCAGGCCTGGTGCCCGCCATCGAAGGCGAGCAGATCCCGCTGCGTACCACGTCGTTCGTCTACACCCGTCGCGAGCCACTGGGTGTCGTGGCCGGTATCGGCGCGTGGAACTACCCGATCCAGATCGCCCTGTGGAAATCCGCGCCAGCCCTGGCGGCCGGTAACGCGATGATCTTCAAGCCAAGCGAAGTCACTTCCCTGACCACGCTGAAACTGGCCGAGATCTACACCGAGGCAGGCCTGCCAGCCGGCGTGTTCAACGTGTTGACCGGCAGCGGCCGTGAAGTCGGCACTTGGTTGACCGAGCACCCACGCATCGAAAAAATCTCCTTCACCGGCGGCACCGACACCGGCAAGAAGGTCATGGCCAGCGCTTCCGCTTCGTCGCTGAAAGACGTGACCATGGAACTGGGCGGCAAATCCCCGCTGATCATCTTCGACGACGCCGACCTCGATCGCGCCGCCGACACCGCGATGATGGCCAACTTCTACAGCTCCGGCCAGGTCTGCACCAACGGCACTCGCGTGTTCGTGCCGACTCACCTGAAAGCCGCTTTCGAAGCCAAGATCGCTGAGCGCGTTGCGCGCATCCGCATCGGCAACCCGGAAGACGAGAACACCAACTTCGGCCCGCTGGTCAGCTTCGCCCACATGGAAAGCGTGCTGGGTTACATCGCCAAAGGTAAGGAAGAAGGTGCTCGCGTGCTGTGCGGCGGCAATCGTCTGACCGAAGGCGAATTCGCCAAAGGCGCGTTCGTGGCCCCGACCGTGTTCACCGACTGCACCGACGAGATGACCATCGTTCGCGAAGAAATCTTCGGCCCGGTGATGGCGATCCTGACCTACGACACCGAAGAAGAAGTGATCCGTCGTGCCAACGACACCGACTTCGGCCTGGCCGCCGGCATCGTCACCAAGGACCTGAACCGCGCTCACCGCGTGATTCATCAACTGGAAGCCGGTATCTGCTGGATCAACGCCTGGGGCGAGTCCGACGCGAAGATGCCGGTCGGCGGCTACAAGCAGTCCGGTGTTGGTCGTGAAAACGGGATCAGCTCTCTCAATAACTTCACGCGCATCAAGTCCGTGCAAGTCGAACTGGGTGAGTACGTTTCGGTATTTTGATTAGCTGATCCAGCGACAAGCGGCAAGCTTCAAGCTGCAAGTAAAAGCAGTTTGGTTTGCCGCTCCATCTCAACACCGCTCGCTGCTCTCTTGCAGCTTGAAGCTTGAAGCTTGAAACTCCCGGAGGGCCTATGTCCCAAGAATTCGATTACATCATCATCGGTGCCGGCTCGGCCGGTAACACCCTGGCGACCCGTCTGACTGAAGACGAAGGCGTCACCGTCCTGCTGCTCGAAGCAGGTGGCCCGGACTACCGTCTGGACTTCCGCACGCAAATGCCGGCCGCCCTGGCGTTCCCGCTGCAAGGCCGTCGCTACAACTGGGCCTACGAAACCGATCCAGAGCCACACATGGACGGTCGCAAGATGGAATGCGGTCGCGGCAAGGGCCTCGGCGGTTCCTCGCTGATCAACGGCATGTGCTACATCCGCGGCAACGCGATGGACTACGACAACTGGGCCAAGCTTCCAGGTCTTGAAGACTGGGACTACCTGAACTGCCTGCCGTACTTCCGCAAGGCTGAAACCCGCGACATCGGCCCGAACGACTACCACGGTGGCGACGGTCCGGTCAGCGTGACCACGCCGAAAGCCGGCAACAACCCGCTGTTCCACGCGATGGTTGAAGCAGGCGTACAGGCCGGTTACCCGCGCACCGAAGATCTCAACGGTTACCAGCAAGAAGGCTTCGGCCCGATGGACCGCACCGTGACGCCGAACGGCCGCCGCGCCAGCACCGCTCGCGGTTACCTGGACATCGCCAAGAAGCGTTCGACCCTGACCATCGTCACCCACGCCCTGACCGACAAGATCCTGTTCGAAGGCAAGCGTGCCGTTGGCGTGCGTTACCTGATCGGTGCCGCTGAAGAGCGCGTTGAAGCCCGTGCCCGCAAAGAAGTGCTGCTGTGCTCCGGCGCCATCGCTTCGCCGCAGATTCTGCAACGCTCCGGCGTCGGCCCGGCTGAACTGCTGAACAAGCTCGACATCCCGGTGGTCCATGACCTGCCCGGCGTCGGCGAAAACCTGCAGGATCACCTCGAGTTGTACCTGCAATACGCCTGCACCCAACCGGTCTCGCTGTACCCGTCGCTGCTCTGGTACAACCAGCCGGCCATCGGTGCCGAATGGCTGTTCAACGGCACCGGCATCGGCGCCAGCAACCAGTTCGAAGCGGGCGGTTTCATTCGTACCCGCGAAGAATTCGATTGGCCGAACATCCAGTACCACTTCCTGCCGGTCGCGATTAACTACAACGGCAGCAACGGTGTGAAAGAGCACGGTTTCCAGGCGCACATGGGTTCCATGCGTTCGCCGAGTCGTGGTCGCATCCAGGCCAAGTCCAAGGATCCGCGCGAGTACCCGAGCATCCTGTTCAACTACATGGCCACCGAGCAGGACTGGCAGGAATTCCGCGACGGCATTCGCCTGACCCGTGAAATCATGCAACAGCCCGCACTGGACGCTTTCCGTGGTCGCGAAATCAGCCCGGGCATCGACGTGCAAACCGATGAGCAGCTCGACAAGTTCATCCGCGAACACGCCGAAACCGCGTTCCATCCTTCCTGCTCGTGCAAGATGGGCACCGACGAGATGGCCGTGGTCGATGGCGAAGGTCGAGTGCATGGTCTGCAAGCCCTGCGTGTGGTCGATGCCTCGATCATGCCGATCATCACCACCGGCAACCTGAACGCACCAACGATCATGATCGCCGAGAAAATCGCCGACAAGATCCGTGGTCGCCAGCCGTTACCGCGCAGCAAGGCCGATTACTACGTGGCCGGCGATGCGCCGGTGCGTGGCAAGCCGTTGCGGGAAGTGAGCCTTACCGCTCAGTAAGACTTAATACCGAGGTGCGCCCTTCGCGGGCAAACCTCGCGTCTACAAGGGAACGCAATTACTTGTAGGAGCGAGGCTTGCCCGCGAAGGGGCCCGACCAAGCAACACATCTCTAACTGACACATACCGGTAATCCCTTCCTACACCGCTCCACCCTTGATCCTACCCCCCGCCCAGGCCTAATCTAGCGCCACGCAAACGTTTCACCCCCCCCTTCGCAACACCGCTGCACCGCCACTCCAGACCAAGGAGGTTCCCGAATGTTCGATTTCCACCCCCAGCTCAAGCAGCGCTTCGCTGCCTTGCGCACGGGCGCTGAATTCTTTTCGCTGCGTTATGTACGCGAGTCCGGCCAGTACCTGTCGGTGCGCAAGAATGTCGCCGAACCTCCGAGCCTGAGCCGTGACGAAGGCGCGATGCTGACCGTGCGTGTCAACGGCGTCGAAGCCTACGCCGCGACCAACGACCTGTCGCAACAAGGCCTGCAAGCCGCACTGGAGAAGGCCGAGCAACAAGCCCGCCGACTCAAGCCCCACGCCCTGCTCGACCTGAGCGCACAGGTGGTCTCCAGCGACCGCGCCGACTACTTTTCGCCGAACCTCGACCAGCCCTTCCCTTCCCTGAGCGATTGCTACCAACTGCTCGGCGCCGAATCCGCATCCGTGCCCAAGGACGAGCGACTGGTGAACTGGGAAGTGAGCATCGGCATCACCCATGTCGAACAGATCTACCTCAGCAACGCCGGTGCCGAACTGCGCCAGGCCCAGCGGTTCGTCTACCCGAGCCTGGAAGTCACGGCCTACGACGGCAACGACAGCCAGACCCGAACCCTGGGCCGCGAGAACTTCGGTCAACAGGGCGGTTTTGATGTGATCAGCCGCTGCGGCCTGGTCGGCGCCGGTCCGAAAATCGCCGATCAGGCGCTGCAATTGCTGCTGGCGCCGAACACCCCGAAAGGCCCGCGTGACCTGCTGCTGATGCCGGACCAGATGATGCTGCAAATCCACGAATCGATTGGCCACCCATTGGAACTGGACCGCATCCTCGGTGACGAGCGCAATTACGCCGGCACCAGTTTCGTCAAGGCAGAAGACTTCGGCAGCCTGCAGTACGGCTCGAAACTGCTGAACGTGACCTTCGACCCGGAGATTCCCGAACAGCTGGCCAGCTATGGCCATGACGACGACGGCACTGCTGCCAGCAAACAATTCCTGATTAAAGAAGGCTTGCTGCTGCGCCCATTGGGCGGCGCGCTGTCGCAGTTTCGCGCGGGCATGGATGGCGTGGCCAACAGCCGCGCCTGCAGCTGGAACCGTCCGCCGATCGATCGCATGGCCAACCTGAACATCGAGGCCGGCGATCAACCGCTGGAGCAAATGATCGGCAACATCGAGCACGGCATCTTGATGAGCACCAACCGGTCCTGGTCCATCGACGATGCCCGCAACAAATTCCAGTTCGGCTGTGAATGGGGCCAACTGATCGAAAACGGCGAACTCAAAGGCGTGGTCAAGAACCCGAACTACCGGGCGATTTCCGCGCAGTTCTGGAAAAACCTCAGCGCCGTTGGCGATGCCAACTCCGTCAAGGTCCTGGGCACGCCGAACTGCGGCAAGGGCGAACCGAACCAGGTGATCCGCGTCGGCCATGCCTCGCCGGCCTGTGTGTTCAGCAACGTTGATGTGTTTGGGGGGGATGCCTGATGAGTACTTCAAAAAGTCAGGCCGATGCGTTCAAGGCCTTGGTCAATTGGCTGCGTGATGCGATTCGCGAGCCGGAACAGTTCACTCTAAGTTACGCCGCCGAATCCTCGGCCTTCGTGCGCTTCAACCACGCCAAGGTGCGTCAGGCCGGCCAGGTGCAGCAGGCGAGCGTCGGTTTCAAGCTGATCAACGAGGGTCGGCATGCTGACCTCAACATCACGCTGGCCGGCGATCAGGAAGTCGACCTTCAGCGCCTGGCCGAAGGTCTGCAACAGTTGCGCGAAACCTTGCCGCTGCTGCCGCAGGATCCCTACCTGCTGCTCAACCACAACAGTTGGCAGAGCAAGAACGTGCAGGAGCATCCGCTGCCGGACACCGAGCAGGTCGTGGCCGAAATCACCCAGGCCGCCGAGGGGCTGGATCTGGTCGGCTTCTACGCCGCCGGCCCGATCAGTCGTGGTTTCGCCAGTTCTTCGGGGGCGCTTGGCTGGCATCAGGCCAACAGCTTCAACTTTGATTTCAGTCTGGTCCATGAAAACGGCCAAGCGGTGAAAGCCAGTTACGCCGGGCACGACTGGAACAGCGAGGGTTTTGCCAAGCGCTTTGCGCAGGCGCGTGAGCAGTTGGCATTCCTCGGCAGACCGCAACGCACCCTGGCGCCCGGTCAGTACCGCGCCTATCTGGCACCGGCAGCCCTGGGAGAAATAATGGACATGCTGGGCTGGGGCGGTTTCTCGGCACAGTCGATTGCCACCAAAAGCAGCCCGTTGCAGAAGCTGTATGCGGGCGACAGTGCGTTCAGCCCGTTGGTGTCGGTTGATGAAAAGGTCAGCGGTTCGTTGAGCCCGGCGTTCTCGGGCGAAGGTTATCCGCGCAGCGATCTTGGCTTGATCGTCGAAGGCAAGGCGGGCGCGCAGATGGTCAGTTCACGCAGTGCCGCCGAATACGGCCTGACCGCCAATGGCGCCAGCGGCGGTGAAATGCCGAGTGCTGTGAACATGGCCGCCGGTACGCTGCCCGATGCAGAGATTCTCAAGCAACTGGGAACCGGTCTGTACATCAGCAACCTCTGGTACCTGAACTACTCGGACCAACCGGCGGCACGCCTGACCGGCATGACGCGATTCGCGACGTTCTGGGTCGAGAACGGCGAGATTCAGGCGCCGGTGAGCACCATGCGCTTTGATGACAGTGCGTACAGTCTGCTTGGTTCCCAACTGGAAGCGTTGACCGAGGAGCGTGAGCTTATGTTGTCGGCCAGCACCTACAGCCAGCGGGCCACAGCCTCGGCGTTGTTGCCGGGGGCGCTGATCAGCAAGCTGACCTTGACCCTCTGACACCGATCGTGCCCACGCTCTGCGTGGGAATGCCTCAATGGACGCTACGCGTCCGCTTCGGCAGGGACGCGGACCGTCCCGGACTGCATTCCCACGCGGAGCGTGGGAACGATCATTAACTCCGACTCACACGAGGTCCCATGCCCAACCGCCCGCCTCTCGACGCTGTCACCGCCCGCTGGGTGCCGTGGGTCGTCGCCATCGCCTTCTTCATGCAGTCCCTCGACGGGACCATCCTCAACACCGCCCTGCCCGCCATGGCCCGGGATCTGGCCGAAGATCCGCTGCGCATGCAGGGCGTGATCATTGCCTACATGCTCACCGTCGCGCTGCTGATCCCCGCCTCGGGCTGGATCGCCGACCGCTTCGGCACCAAGAAAATCTTCTTCGGCGCAATCCTGCTGTTCAGCCTCGGCTCATTGCTCTGCGCCTTGTCGAGCACCCTGAGCATGCTGATCGGTGCACGAGTGATACAAGGCCTGGGCGGTGCGTTGATGCTGCCGGTCGGGCGGCTGGTGGTGCTGCGCGCCTATCCGCGCTCGGAGCTGGTGCGGATCATGGGCTTCATCACCATTCCCGGCCTGCTCGGCCCGTTGATCGGCCCGACCATGGGCGGCTGGATGGTCGAATACCTGACCTGGCACTGGATCTTCCTGATCAACCTGCCGGTGGGCGCCATCGGCTGCTACGCCGTGTGGAAGTTCATTCCCGACCTGCGCGGCACTGAACGCACGCGCTTCGACAGCTTGGGCTTTTTGCTGTTCGGCGCGGCGATGATTCTGATCACCATCGCCATGGAAGGCCTCGGTGAACTGCACCTGCCGCACTTGCGGGTGATGTTGCTGCTGTTCGGCGGCATGGCGTGTCTGGCGGCGTATTGGCTGCGCGCCGGGCACATCGATAATCCGCTGTTCGCGCCGTCGCTGTTCAAGACCCGGACGTTTGCCGTGGGCATCCTCGGCAACCTGTTCGCCCGCCTGGGCAGCGGCGCCCTGCCGTTCCTCGTGCCGTTGTTGCTGCAAGTGGCGCTGGGTTATTCGCCGTCACAAGCCGGGATGAGCATGTTGCCGCTGGCCGCTGCGGCGATGGTCGCCAAATCGGTGGCGCGTCCGCTGATTGAGCGCCTGGGCTATCGCATCGTGCTCACCGGCAACACCCTGGCGCTGGGGCTGATGCTGGCGAGCATGGGCCTGGTCAGCGAGCAGACGCCGTACTGGCTGCTGCTGGGGATGCTGGCGATTCTCGGCGCGATCAACTCCTTGCAGTTCACCGCCATGAACACCGTGACCCTGATCGACCTCGACGACGCCAGCGCCAGCAGCGGCAACAGCCTGCTGTCGGTGGTCGCGCAATTGTCCCTGAGCCTTGGCGTTGCCTGTGCCGGCGCGTTGCTCGGCGGCTTTACCGCAGAGATCGGTAACGATGGCGTGGACACGGTGCTGGGTGCGTTCCAGCTGACGTTTGTGACGGTCGGAATCATGGCGATGCTGGCCGCGACGATCTTCTCCCAGCTCTCAAAGGAAGACGGACGGCGCGTCAGAAGCCCGGAAGAACACATAGAGCCTTAGTTTCCAGACGATAAGTGCCTGCGCTCGGCGACTTCTCGTCTGGAAACTACGGGCGAATGGCCATGGGACTGATACACTGCGCGACATTTTGTTTTGCAGGCCAGTCCCGTGACCACCATTGCCACCGCTTTTAATACTTTGCCGCTATCCGCCGCCATGCTGGCTAACCTCGACTCTTTGGGTTATGCCGAGATGACGCCGATCCAGGCGCAAAGCTTGCCGGTGATCCTCAAGGGGATGGACCTGATCGCCCAGGCCAAGACCGGTAGCGGCAAGACCGCCGCCTTCGGTGTCGGCCTGCTGAACCCGATCAATCCGCGCTTCTTCGGTTGCCAGGCGCTGGTCATCTGCCCGACTCGCGAGTTGGCCGACCAGGTCGCCAAGGAAATCCGTCGCCTGGCCCGCGCCGAAGACAACATCAAGGTCCTGACCCTGTGCGGCGGCGTGGCTTTCGGCCCACAGATCGGCTCGCTGGAGCACGGTGCGCACATCATCGTCGGCACCCCTGGTCGGATTCAGCAGCACCTGCGCAAGGGTTCGCTGATTCTCCATGGCCTGAACACGCTGATCCTCGATGAAGCCGACCGCATGCTCGACATGGGTTTCTACGATTCCATCGAAGAAATCATCGCCCAGAGCCCCGAACGTCGCCAGACCCTGCTGTTCTCCGCCACCTATCCGACGGGCATCAAGCAATTGGCGGCGAAATTCATGCGCAACCCGCAGATCGTGAAGGCCGAAGCGTTCCACGACGACACGCAGATTGAGCAGCGCTTCTACGAAATCTCCCCGGAAGAGCGCATGGACGCGGTGGTCAAAGTCCTCGCGCATCACCGTCCGGCGTCCTGCGTCGCCTTCTGCTTCACCAAGCAGCAGGTTCAGGAAACCGTCGATCACCTGACCTCCAAAGGCATTTCCGCCGTCGGCCTGCACGGCGATCTGGAACAGCGTGACCGTGACCAGGTGCTGGCCATGTTCGCCAACCGCAGTACTTCGGTACTGGTCGCCACCGACGTTGCCGCTCGTGGCCTGGACATCGATGCGCTGGACATGGTGATCAACGTCGAGCTGGCCCGTGACTCGGAAATCCACATTCACCGTGTCGGCCGTACCGGTCGTGCTGGCGAGAAAGGCATTGCGATCAGCCTGGTCGCGCCGTCCGAAGCGCACCGCGCCCAGGCCATCGAGCTCCTGCAGAAGTCGCCGTTGAGCTGGGATCAGCTGGACAACCTCAAATCCCAGGGCGGCGCACCGCTGCTGCCAGTGATGAGCACGCTGGTCATCGGCGC
The DNA here is from genome assembly GCF_900106065.1 of Pseudomonas mandelii. Lineage (NCBI taxonomy): Bacteria > Pseudomonadati > Pseudomonadota > Gammaproteobacteria > Pseudomonadales > Pseudomonadaceae > Pseudomonas > Pseudomonas mandelii. Next base: position 2,825,812 of record NZ_LT629796.1, on the reverse strand, counting down.
AGGCCGTAAAGACAAAGTGCGTCCGGGCGACATTCTGGGTGCACTGACGGGCGATGCCGGTATTCCGGGCGCTCAGGTCGGCAAGATCGCGATTTTCGACTTCCAGGCATATGTGGCTGTTGAACGCGGGATCGCCAAGCAAGCCTTGCAGCGTCTGAACGACGGCAAGATCAAAGGCCGTTCGTTGCGCGTTCGTATCCTCTAAGAACGCCGCAACTCCCCCCTGCCTGATCGTTCCCACGCTCCGCGTGGGAATGCATCCCGTGACGCTCCGCGTCACAGAGCGGACGCAGAGCGTCCATGGCGGCATTCCCCCGCAGAGCGTGGGAACGATCAATATAAGCTCCTGTGTGAGGACACCGTTTTGCGCTCTACCGAAGTCGTGATCATTGGCGCTGGCGCCGCAGGGTTGATGTGTGCGCTGACCGCCGCCGGACGTGGGCGCAAGGTCATGTTGCTCGACCATGCGAACAAGGCCGGCAAGAAAATCCTGATGTCGGGCGGTGGCCGCTGCAATTTCACCAACATGTACACAGAACCGGGCAATTTCCTCTCGCAAAATGAACACTTCTGCAAATCCGCACTGGCGCGCTATACCCAGTGGGATTTCATCGGCATGGTCGCCAAACACGGCGTGCCGTATCACGAGAAGAAACTCGGCCAACTGTTCTGCGATAACAAATCCAGCGACATCCTTGAGATGCTCCTCACCGAATGCGATCAGGTCGGCGTCAGCCTGCACCTGGACACCTCGATCCAGACCATCGAAAAGCTCGAAAGCGGTTACTTGCTCGACACGACGCTCGGTCAACTGACCTGTGAATCCCTGGTCATCGCCACGGGTGGTCTGTCGATTCCGACCCTGGGCGCCACCGGTTTCGGTTATCAGGTCGCCAAGCAGTTCGGTCACGACCTGCTACCGACCCGTGCCGGCCTGGTGCCGTTCACCATCACCGATCAGCTCAAGGAACTGTGCACCGAGCTGTCCGGCACATCGGTGGATTGCCTGGTGAGCTGCAACGACCAGAGCTTTCGCGAGAACATCCTGTTCACCCATCGCGGCCTCAGTGGCCCGGCGATTTTGCAGATTTCCTCGTTCTGGGAATCCGGCGACACGGTCGAGATCAACTTGATGCCGGACCACGACGTGCCGAGCTGGCTGCAACAGCAGCAAGCCGAACGCCCGAACAGCGAACTGAAAACCCTGCTCGGTGAAATCTTCACCAAGAAGATGGCCAACTTGCTGGCGGACAACTGGTTCGTCTCCAAACCGATGAAGCAATACACCCACGCGGAAATCGCCGACATCGCCGAAAAACTGGCGAGCTGGAAAGTGGTTCCTGCCGGCACCGAGGGCTATCGCACTGCGGAAGTGACTTTGGGCGGTGTCGACACTCATGAAGTGTCATCCAAGACCATGGAATCGCTGAAAAGCCCTGGCCTGTATTTCATTGGTGAAGTGCTCGACGTCACCGGACACCTGGGCGGCTTCAACTTCCAGTGGGCCTGGGCCTCGGGTTATGCCGCTGCGCAGTACGTCTGATATACCGCGTCATCGTTCTTCGCGGGCAAGTCGGATCGCGAAGGCGTCCGAACAGACAACACTGAACAATCAAGGAACAGATTTTGCTGTCAGATGTGATCGGCGCCATTGCGTCGGCGTCATTACTGGCTCAATTTAGCGGCATTGCCTCGGAAGGCCTTCGCACTTCATGTCATCGACCTCATTTCGTCAGTCGCTGCGCCGTCTCTGGGCGCTGGATAAATTCAGCTACAGCGTGCGGGTGTTCATCGCCCTGACCGGCAGCATGGCCGTCTGTTGGTATCAGGATGAAATGGGGCTTCTGATCCCGTTGTTCCTGGGGATCATCGCCAGCGCCCTGGCCGAGACCGACGACAGTTGGCAGGGCCGCCTCAACGCGCTGGCCGTGACGCTGGTGTGCTTCAGCGTCGCCGCCCTCTCCGTCGAATTGCTGTTCCCCTACCCCATCGTTTTTGTCATCGCCCTGGCCCTCGCCAGTTTCGGCCTGACCATGCTCGGCGCCCTCGGCGAACGCTATGGCGCGATTGCCTCCGCGACGTTGATTCTGTCGGTCTACACCATGATCGGCGTGGATCAGCGCGGCGGCGCGGTCACCGATTTCTGGCACGAACCGGTGCTGCTGGTGGCCGGCGCCGCCTGGTACGGCTTGCTCTCGGTGCTGTGGCAGGCGATGTTTTCCAACCAGCCGGTGCAGCAGAGCCTGGCTCGGTTGTTCCGTGAACTGGGTTTTTACTTGAAGCTGAAATCGTCGCTGTTCGAGCCGATTCGGCAGATGGACGTGGAAGCACGCCGACTGGAACTGGCGCAGCAAAACGGTCGAGTTGTCGCGGCACTCAACGCTGCCAAGGAAATTATCCTGCACCGGGTCGGCAATGGACGACCGGGTTCGAAAGTCAGCCGCTACCTCAAGCTGTACTTCCTCGCTCAGGACATCCACGAGCGCGCCAGTTCTTCGCACTACCCTTACAACGCGCTGGCCGAGGCGTTCTTTCACAGCGACGTGCTGTTCCGTTGCCAGCGTCTGCTACGCCAGCAAGGCAAAGCCTGCCGGGCGCTGGCGGAATCGATCCAGATGCGCCAGCCGTTCATCTATGACGCCAGCTTCGCCGAAGCGTTGAGCGACCTGCACGCCTCCATCGAACACTTGCGCATCCAGAGCAACCCGGCCTGGCGCGGTCTGTTGCGCTCTTTGCGGGCATTGGCCGCCAACCTCGGCACCCTCGACCGTTTGCTCAGCGATGCCAGCAACCTCGACGCCCTGGCCGACGCCACCGACAGCAGCCTGCTCGACCGCTCGCCGCGCAACCTCAAGGATGTGTGGATTCGCTTGCGCACGCAGCTGACACCGACCTCGCTGCTGTTCCGCCATGCACTGCGCCTGCCCCTGGCCTTGAGCATCGGCTACGGGATGGTGCACTTGATTCACCCCTCGCAAGGTTACTGGATCATCCTCACCACGCTGTTTGTCTGCCAGCCAAACTACGGCGCCACTCGACGCAAACTGGGCCAACGGATCATCGGCACCGCGATTGGCCTGACGGTGGCCTGGGCGCTGTTCGATCTGTTCCCCAATCCGCTGGTCCAGTCGTGCTTCGCGATCGCAGCCGGAGTGGTGTTCTTTATCAACCGCACCACGCGCTACACGTTGGCGACCGCCGCGATTACGTTGATGGTGCTGTTCTGCTTCAATCAGGTCGGTGATGGTTACGGGCTGTTCCTGCCGCGGCTGTTCGACACCTTGCTCGGCAGCTTGATCGCCGGGCTCGCGGTGTTCCTGTTCCTGCCGGACTGGCAGGGCCGACGCCTGAACAAAGTGCTGGCCAATACCCTGACCTGCAACAGCATTTACCTGCGCCAGATCATGCAGCAATACGCCGCCGGCAAAAGCGACGACCTGGCCTATCGCCTGGCGCGACGCAATGCGCACAACGCTGATGCGGCATTGTCGACGACACTGGCCAACATGCTCATGGAGCCAGGGCATTTCCGTAAGGAAGCGGATGTCGGGTTTCGCTTCCTGGTGCTGTCGCACACGTTGCTCAGCTACTTGTCGGGATTGGGTGCGCACCGTGAAACCCAGTTACCGGCGGATGTTCGCGAGCATTTGATCGACGGCGCGGGCGTGAGCCTGGCGGCCAGCATCGACGAGATCGCCCAAGGGTTGGCGAGCAAACAGCCAATTGCGATTCAGAGCGATGCCGAAGAGGCGCTGGCCAATGAGTTGGAGCAAATGCCGGATGAGATCGATGAAGGGCAGCGGCTGGTACAGACGCAGTTGGCGTTGATCTGCCGGCAGTTGGGGCCGTTGCGGACGTTGGCGGCGCATCTGATCAAGGACACCAGTGAAGCCTGAGATCTGTAGTGACAGGCTTGCTCGCGATAGGGCCATCAGCCACACCGAAGCTTACATCCCATGCTGCTTCATCAACCGCTCATAACTGCCATCAGCCTTCATCTCCGCAATCTCGCGATCGAAACCGGCGACGATCTGTTCATGCTGCGGATTTTTCAGGCTGACCAATATGTGCAAGCTGTTCTCGCTCAATGCCTTGGGCAGGAACTCCACGGCATTGCGCACCTTGGATGATTCCCGAGCCAGGTAATAACGGGCGACGTATTCGTCTTCCAGCGTCAACTTGACCCGGTCTGCCGCGACCATGCGCACGGCCATGGCGAAGTTATGCACGGGGACTTTCTGCAACGACACGTCCTCATCGAATTCCGGTGAATAGGCATAACCACGCACCACTGCAATCGGGTAAGTGTGCAATTGCTGCAAGTTGTTGTATTCGATGGGCGCGTCTTTGCGCTTGAGAAAACGCACGCGGTTGAGCAGGTATTCGCCGGAAAACTGGCCCAGCTTGGTGCGCTCGTCGGTGTACCAGGCGTTGACCAGCACGTCGTAACGGCCTTCACCGACGCCGAGCAACGCTCGCGCCCAGGGCACCTGCTCGAAATCACTGGCGTAACCGGCCCGTGCCAGCGCAGTGCTGACAATGTCAGTGGCCAAGCCACCGTTGACCAGCGTGGCGTCGGTAAACGGTGGCCAGGCGTCGGCGACCAGACGCAGCTTCTCCGCTGCCGCGCTCTGTGTCAGCAACAGCAGCACGATCAAAGCAAACGCTCGATGCAATCGCGGCATGCTAGAAAATCCTTAGCGGGCGGGCTGCCCGACGCATTTTTCTGCCAAAACTCCAAGACACATGTATCAGCACCCAAGTACTCAACATTAGCTCATTGAAGCCACTGCACTGCGCTCAATCGCAGATTACACAAAGAAGACAGTGCCGCGAGAAATGAATGATGGCATTTTGGCCTTCGTCACAGATTGCTCCGTCATAAAGACATATATCGCCGGGACGCTTAGTATCCGAAGGACGTTGCTCAAGGAAAGTGAAGATGACAATCGATTGGGTCTGCAAACACCACAGCGATCTGGGGAAAGAGCAGCTGTACGCCATTCTCCAGTTGCGCGCAGAAGTGTTCGTCGTCGAACAGAAATGCGCTTATCAGGATGTCGATGGCCAGGATCTGGAAGGGGACACCTGCCATTTGATGGCGTGGGATGGGGATCGGCTGGTGGCCTATCTGCGCTTGCTCGACCCGGAAACGCAGGGCGGCGACGTGGTGATCGGGCGGGTGATTATCGCGCCTGGCGCCCGTGGCACCGGGCTGGGGCACGAGTTGATGGCCCAGGCGTTGAAGCAGGCCGCGAAACGCTGGCCTGAGGTGCCGATCTATCTTTCGGCCCAAGCGCATTTGCAGGGGTATTACGGGCGGTACGGGTTTGTGGTGTCGGGTGAGGAGTTTCTGGAGGATGACATTCCGCATATCGGGATGCGTCGCCCTTAAGGGCCCTATCGCGAGCAGGCTCGCTCCCACAGGGGACCGCGGTCAAATGTGGGAGCGAGCCTGCTCGCGATGGCGTCAGCTGTATCATCGAAGAACTCAGGGATACTCGAGCACCGCTTTAATCTGCCGCAGATTCCGCTCGATCCACCCCCGATCAATCGCCCCCCACTCGCGAATCCGATAGCGCCCCGCATGGTTGCGCGCGCCCTCTTCCTGCTCGAACTCGCAAATGATGTCCAGGTCCGCCAATGCGGCAATTGTGTCCTGCGCCGTGCGCCGGGGCATGCCGGTTGCTTCGGTCAGCGCCGGGACGCTGCTGGCCAACCCGCTGTCGATCAGGTAGGCCACGTACAACCGGCGATAAAAGCTGCTCTTGGTCTTGCTTACATCCATTCAAACACTCCCTTTACTGCATATCCCGCCACGTCAGGTACACCCGCAGATCAAATTCCACCTGGTGATACCCCGGCAACATGTGTTCGCAGAGCTTGTAGAACGCCTTGTTGTGATCCGACTCTTTAAAGTGCGCCAGCTCATGCACGACGATCATTTTCAGAAACTCGGAGGGTGCTTCCTTGAACAACGAGGCCACCCGGATTTCCTTCTTGGACTTGAGCTTGCCGCCCTGCACCCGCGAGATTGTGGTGTGCAGGCCAAGGGCGCGATGGGTCAGGTCGAGGCGGTTGTCGAACAGCACCTTGTCGATGGCCGGCGCGTTGCGCAGGTATTCCTGCTTGAGGTCCAGCGCGAAGGTGTACAGCGCCTTGTCGCTCTGCACCGCGTGTTTTTCCGGGTAGCGCTTGCTCAGGTAGTCGCCCAGCCGACCTTCGGTGATCAGCTGGCGCACCTGGTCCTGCAACGCAGCGGGATAGGCCTGGAGGTATTTCAACGCGGTCATCAGGGTCGGCAACACGAATAACGAAAAGGTCGCCAGTGTAGCGAATTCAGCGGATCAGCGCGCTCCAGTCAAACGGCGTCACAAAGTCGCCGGCATCCTCGGCCATCATCGGCCGCCCCACCAGAAAACCTTGCACGTACTGGCAGCCGTTGGCTTGCAGCCATTCATATTGCGCGATGGTTTCCACCCCTTCGGCAATCACCAGCATCCCGTATTGCTTGCACAGGTCGATCACATTGCGCACCAGCGCCGCGTCCCGTTCTGACGCCGGCAATCGGGCGATCAAATGCCGGTCAAACTTGAGCGTGTCCAGTTCCAGATCGCGCAGATGCGCCAGTGAGCACGGTCCGGAGCCGAAGTCATCCAGCGCCACACGCACTCCAAGATTGCGCAGCAAGCGCAGGGTCTTGCGGGTTTCTTCGGGGTTTTGCATCAACGCTTCTTCCGTCACTTCGACTTCCAGATAACGCGGCTGCAAGCCGTGACGCTCCAGCACCTGGCGCAATTCAGTGACCAGGTTGGGCATGCCGAACTGGGTGCTGCTCAAACTGACGCCCAGCACCAGGTCTTCGGCAAACAAGGTTTCCCACGCTTTGCGCTGGCCGGCCCCGCGATGGTAAATCCAGCTGCCCAGACGACTGATCAGCCGCGCCTCTTCCAGCAACGGCAAAAACAGCCCCGGCGGCACGTCACCGACGCTCGGGTGCTGCCAACGCAGCAGCGCTTCGAAACCACGAATCTGCCCGCTGTCTATCGCCACCTGCGGCTGATACACGAGGTTGAAATCACGGTTCTCAATGGCGGTGCGCACGCTATCTTCGAGCATCAGCCGCGAGCGCGCCCGGCCATTCATGTCGTGATCGTAGAAACGGTATTGCTGACGGCCGGCCCGTTTGGCTTCGTACATGGCAATGTCCGACGCACGCAGCAAGCCGTCGAGGTTCGAACCGCAATCCGGGTACGTGGCGATGCCGATGCTGGCGCCCAAGGCGATATCCAGACCATCAATCTGCTGACAGATCGACACCCGCTCAATGAGCTTCTCGGCGATCTTCGCCGCTTGCTCCGGGAACTCCAGATCCAGCAGCGCCGTGAACTCATCGCCGCCCATGCGCGCCAGAATGTCAAAGGGCCGCAGACAGGCTTTCAATTGCTCGGACACCCAGCGCAGCACCCGGTCGCCGGCATCGTGGCCGAGGGAATCGTTGACGCGCTTGAAGCCGTCGAGGTCCAGGTACAGCAGCACCCAGGCGCTGTCGGACCGTTCACCGCGCAACAGCAGATTCTCCACCGTCTGGTAGAAACCGCGACGATTGAGCAGCCCGGTCAGCGGATCCGTCACCGCCTGGAATTCCAGTTGCTGATGCAGATGGCGCACCACCGACATATCCAGCACCGTCACCACCATCGCATGTTGTTCGCTAGGCAATGGCGCACAAGACAGCGCCACCGGCACTTGCTGGCCGGGCGCCGTTCGCAGCAACGCGTCGTGCAGGCGCAGGGTTTCGCCGCGCCGGTAACCGGTATAAAAGTCAGAGTCCGCCCAGACCGGGATGTGCGGCTTTTGCAGAAAATCCAGAAACTCTTTGCCTTGCAGGTCTTGCACCGTGGCATTGAGCAACCGGGACATCGCCGGGTTGGCAAAGCGGATCACACCGTCCTCACCCACCACCAGGATGCCTTCGGCGGCGTTGTCCAGCACCGAGGCATTAAACGCGCGAGCGACCTCCAGATCGTGGCTCAGGCGCTGCAAGGCACGGCGATTGCGTTGATGCTCGAGCAACGCCTGAACTTTGGGCTTGAGAATTTGCGGGTCGAACGGCTTGAACAGGTAATCCACCGCACCACTGGCATAGCCCTTGATCACGGCGTCCTGGGACTGTTCGTTAGCGGTCAGGAAAATAATCGGTGTGAGACGGGTTCGCTGACTGCCGCGCATCAGGCGCGCCACTTCAAAACCATCCATGCCCGGCATCTGCACATCCAGCAGCACCAGGTCGACATCGTGTTCGAGCAGCAGACTGAGCGCTTCGAAACCGGAAGCTGCGGTAATGACCTGCCAATCCTGGCGCTGGAGCAACGCGCGCAAGCTGATCAGGTTTTCAGGGTAATCATCGACGATTAAAAGGATCGAGCTGCCTTCAGCTGGCGTGGGGTGCGCGCATTCCATGCTGCTTCTCTTATTTCGGGGCGTCAGGCCAGTCTCTCGTGAAAACCGGCCAAATACTGAGCCTTCACTCTAGACCGGGATCCGCAAAAGCAGAAGCTGCCAGTGCGCCATCATTTAACCATCACGTACATTTGCCGACTAACGGTCGCTTCTACAGCCCCCTGAAACCGGGGAAGATGGCCTTTTGACAGGATTTTGACGCCATCCATCTGTCATTTTCGCATTAACAAATTGAACTTCTACGCTTATAAGGATGGCCCCCAAGGCGCGCGCCAGAGCTTCTGGCACGGGCGTGCAGCAAAAAAAATCGTGGAAGCTTTTGACTATGATCGATCTCGCAACCTGGAACCTTAGTGTTCCTGTCGGCAGTCCGCCGTACACCGTTGACACCCCCAAACTGGTGAACGGCTTCAAGGATCAATACTTCCACTCCGACACCGGCACCCTGTTTTTCTGGTCCCCGGTCACCGGCTCCAAAACTGCAAATGCAAAATACCCCCGCACCGAACTGCGCGAAACCTACAGCAACGGCACCCTGAAAAACTGGCTCTACCCGGACGCCGACAACTCCCTGCGCGCCACCCTCGCAGTCAACCAGGTACCGAGCACGGGCAAAATCGTCATCGGCCAGATCCACGCCTATGAAAGCCAAAAACCCATGGTGAAGCTCGAGTATCAGTACAAGACCAGCACGCAATCGGGCAACATCGTCGCCAAGGTGCGCATGCGCCCGGATGACGACGAAGGCCGGATCATCACCATCGCCACCGGGGTGAAACTTGACCGGGAGTTCTCCTACCTCATCCACCTGAGCCCGGGCGGCGCGCTGGGCATCAGTGCGGCGGGGTATCAGTGGGACACCGACATCAGCGCGACGTGGCGGGACAAGCCGCTGTATTTCAAGGCCGGGGTCTATGTGCAAGACCACACCGGGTACACCAGCGAAGGTGGGAAAGTGACGTTCAGCAAGTTGGATATTGATCACGATAAGTAAGAACACCTCTGCCCCTGTAGCAGTTGTCGAGCAACGCGAGGCTGCGTTCGAGGATGAAGTCCTCTCAATCTCGACAGCTGCTACATCGTCCGAAAAACGCGTAGGACGCCTCTGACTGTGGCGAGGGAGCTTGCTCCCGCTGGGCTACGAAGTAGCCCCAAATCCTGCCACCTGATTCCCACAGACACACCACGCCACCGATTCACGGCGCCCACGTCGCCGAATGGGAACGAGTGCCCTTGCCACAATGACCGCATACACGTCCTACAGCCCGGTTGCGGCTACCCGAATCGCTGTCCTCTAAAGTTGGCCTGTCGCTGACATTGTTAGCGATAGGGTTTCGCAGCCCTGACGATACGTGTAGTAACCTAGCGCCTCGAAAAAAGGGGCACGTAAACGCTCGTCCTCCTTTGTTATGGTGGCTGTGTGTGGGAGACCTTCGGGTCTGCCGGGTTCCTCGTATCCTCGGTCTGCGAACCCGACTACCCCGTCCTGCTCATCGACAACGACGCCCCATTACGCGAACTCCACAACTGCGTCAGCGAACGCCTCAACGCCGTCCTCAAATATTTGAATCTGATGGCGTGCACCGGCCTGCCGGACTACGCCGAGAACGACATCAACACCGTCACCAACATTGCCCGGATCATGGTTCAGGACGTCGCCGACGTTTTTGGGGTCATTGAACAGCGCGGATTTGATACACCTAAGCAGCAGTAAAAATCAGGCAATAAAAACCCGCACCACTGCGGGTTTTTACTTAAATCAAGATAAAAATCATGGCGGACCGAAATACTCACAGCCGGCCCGCAGCGCGCCCTGACTTTCATCTCGCTTTTGCTGTTATCTGCGGAACACGCAGGTCCTTTATAGTTCCTCCTAAGATCTCTTTATCATGACCAGTGCCAACCAACGTCAACTTCAGCTTATTATCTTCATACGAAACAAAAACACCTGACAATGTGGTGCCATCTTTCAGAGTTACATCAATCCGCTCCCCGCCATTCAGCAAACTCAATCGAGCCGGAATAGAAAGTTGAGTATTACTCCCGCCAAATTTACTATTTTCCATGACCCTGCTCTCCTTCAATAATAGTAAAAAGAAACCGACCAGCCTTATGTTTCAAAGAAAGGGGGCAGATTTATTTAACACCTCCCTTCCTTTTCTCTCGGTTACGCATTAAACAATAGGCGGCAGCCAGCATTAAATCACCTGTAATAAATGACAGTTTTTTATACATTTTTGCGATAACGGAGTTAACTAAAAAGCAAGCGACAACTCGAAGCAAACAAAGGGGACAGATTTATTTAATCGATTATTTGCTGCTATGCTTCACCCATCACTACAAGGACGTAGGAGGCTATATGCCCAGAATGGGACGAGTTGTTTTACCCAATTATCCGCATCATGTCGTGCAACGAGGCCACAATAGGCAGGTAGTGTTTGCCGAGCCGGGCGACTTCCAACGCTATCTCGACGACCTCCGAGAGCTCAAAACGCTATACGACGTTAAAGTCTATGCCTTCTGCTTGATGACCAATCATGTCCATCTACTACTCGCACCAGGTAACTCCGTTGCGAGTCTCGGACAATTGATGAAAGGCCTGGCAGGCCGCATGACGCGCTATCGCAACAAGCTGGAAGGACGCTCCGGAACCTTGTGGGAGAGTCGATACAAATCCAGCGTGGTTCAATCCGATACCTATTTGCTGGCTTGTATTCGATACATCGAGCTAAATCCGGCGCGAGCGCAAATGGTACAGCGTGCACAGGATTACCCTTGGTCGAGTCTGCACCTTCGCCTCAACGAAGCAGCCGGAAATCATTGGCTTGATGAAGATCTTTGCTTTACCGAACTGGGCAACACTCACGCCGAGCGCCTTGCCCGCTATACCTCATTTATGGAACAAACGATTCCTTCCGCAGAGTTGCAGTTGATCAGAGGCGCCCTTCAGCGCGGACAGCTGACGGGCAATCCCCGATTCACAGATGAGATTGAAAAAATCACCGGTTTGCGAATCTCACATCGAGTTCAAGGCAGACCTGCAAAACGACTCGAACAGAAGAACGCCGGGGACGATTACTAAATAAATCTGTCCCCTTTAAGTTAAAGAAAACGACTTTCAGAGAGCAAACAAAGGGACGGTCAAATAGATCCGCCCCCTTTTTTTCAGATCTTCATTTATGCTGTCTTTCCAAGACTTGCACTAAACACCGTGGCACCGCCGCCAAAATACGAAACAGTACCTTGCAGCAGTGAATAAGTTTTATCAGGCGACATTAATTTCATCTCATAACTCGGAGAGTCGTCACGAGATGCCAATACCAGATTAATAACAACCTTTGTATTGGGCTGACTCATATAATAAAAATTACCCCTTACATCATAGACCTTCCCCGCATACTCATATGTTCCGCCATTTATAATATCACGACTAGCATCTGAGTCTGTGATCTTCAGAATAGCTTTGGTGTCACCATCTCCGCCTTCGTATGCTCCATTCAACATTATATTAATCTCCATAATTGCAAATCAACAGAGCTAGCGAAATGAGTTCATTCACATCGCTTGCCCCTTGGATACGGCATATGAACGATATATCAAAATAACTTGCGGATCACCTGTAACAAATTACAGTTATTTATACAATTTCGAAATAACAAAAAGCGCGAAACACATGCTATCGCAACAATACCAAGACAACGCGACCACTTAGGAACTATTCCAAAAATCAAGCTCGTACAAGATAAACATTATCGAGACAGAAAAATCGAATCAATTACGACTTCCTTACAAGCAAAAAACCCGCCTCTCGGCGGGTTTCTTATGCGACTCAAACGCTAAAAACTTAGTTAACCTTAGCGTTCAACTCACCCTTCAAATACCGCTGGTACATCGCTTCCAACGAGATCGGCTTGATCTTCGAAGCGTTGCCAGCGGTACCGAATGCTTCGTAACGAGCGATACACACATCACGCATGGCAGTCACAGTCGCGCCGAAGAACTTGCGCGGATCGAACTCGCTCGGGTTGGTCGCCATCAACCGACGCATCGCACCGGTGGAAGCCAAACGCAGGTCAGTATCGATATTGACCTTACGCACGCCGTGCTTGATGCCTTCAACGATCTCTTCAACCGGCACGCCGTAGGTTTCTTTGATGTCGCCGCCGTACTGGTTGATGATCGCCAGCCACTCTTGCGGAACCGAAGAAGAACCGTGCATCACCAAGTGGGTGTTCGGGATGCGCTTGTGGATTTCTTTGATGCGGTCGATGGCCAGCACGTCGCCGGTAGGTGGCTTGGTGAATTTGTACGCGCCGTGGCTGGTGCCGATGGCGATGGCCAGGGCGTCGACCTGGGTGCGCTTGACGAAGTCAGCGGCTTCTTCCGGGTCGGTCAGCATCTGGCTGTGATCCAGAACGCCTTCGGCGCCGATGCCGTCTTCTTCACCGGCCATGCCGGTTTCCAGCGAACCCAGGCAGCCCAGCTCGCCTTCTACCGAGACGCCGCAGGCGTGAGCCATGGCCACGGTTTGTTGGGTGACACGGACGTTGTAGTCGTAGTCGGTCGGGGTCTTGCCGTCTTCGCCCAGGGAACCGTCCATCATTACCGAGCTGAAGCCCAGCTGGATGGAGCGCTGGCAGACGTCAGGGCTGGTGCCGTGGTCCTGGTGCATGCACACCGGGATGTGCGGGAATTCTTCGATGGCGGCCAGGATCAGGTGACGCAGGAACGGTGCGCCGGCGTATTTGCGAGCACCGGCCGAGGCCTGGACGATCACCGGGGAGTCAGTCTTGTCAGCGGCTTCCATGATGGCGCGCATCTGCTCAAGGTTGTTGACGTTGAAGGCTGGAACGCCGTAGCCGAACTCGGCTGCGTGGTCCAGCATCTGGCGCATGCTGATAAGTGCCATTGTGTGTGTCTCTCCCGGTTTGGGTCGTTAATCGTGCCAGCCTGCCGGAGCGGCGGCGGCTATTCAAGTTATTGCAGATCGGGGGTTGGCCCGGGCTGCGAATTCGGTGTTGCCTGAATCTCTACAAGCCATCGAATTCCCGTAGGAGCGAAGCTTGCTCGCGAAAGCGGTTTAACTGGCACCCCATGTGTTGAATGTGATGACGTCTTCGCGAGCAAGCTTCGCTCCTACAGGTTTCGCACAGGCCTTCAATTACTGCGCTTTACAACCGCGGCCAATCAAATCATTGGTGGCGACCCAGTACACCAGGCCTTCCTCACCTTTTACGTGAAACGCCAGCATGTCGTTGCTGTACAGCGAACCTTCGGCGCCCGGTTCAAGCTTCAAGCGGTAGACCTGATCGGCCCCGCCGAGGCGCACGTCGACTTCCTTGCGGCTGTCGTCGGTGTAGCGCCAGAGCACTTTGGCCTGGCTGTCGCAGGTCCAGGTGGTCCAGTTGTCCGTCGATTCGGCAGGCTTGAACAGGTTGAAATTCGAGCAACCGGCCAGCAATGCCAACGCCGTAACGGCGATAAAACCTTTCATCCATGTTCCTCGACTGACGGCGCACGCCGCCAGCCCTGAGTAAAGTGTCTGACCCGTCAAGGGCAACCATGTTCCTTGGCCGGGGTCTGGGTCTCGTATTTCTCCAGGCCATCAGGCCCGGAACGCTTGTTGATCACCGGGTTGGTTTCCGCTTGCCAGTCGGCCTGGTAGCAGCCTTTTTCCACTGACTGCGGCGCAGGTTCCGGCTTGGCTTTCGGGTTACTCCCGCAAGCCACCAGCATACCCGCGGCGATCAACAGCGCTAATGGCTTGACCATGAGAACACTCCTTTGCGTGGCCAAATGAATGACCTCAGCCCTTGGCCCGGCTTTCCAGGACTTCAACGGCAGGCAAGACCTTGCCTTCCACGAACTCAAGGAACGCGCCGCCGCCGGTAGAAATGTAGGAGATCTGGTCGGCAACGCCATATTTATCGATGGCAGCCAGGGTGTCGCCGCCGCCAGCGATGGAGAACGCCGAGCTTTCCGCGATGGCCTGGGCCAGCACTTTGGTGCCGTTACCGAACTGGTCAAATTCGAACACGCCCACCGGGCCGTTCCACAGGATGGTCTTGGACGACTTCAGCAGCTCGGCGAAATTCGCCGCGGTCTGCGGGCCGATGTCCAGGATCATGTCGTCGGCGGCCACGTCAGCAATCAGCTTGACGGTGGCGGTCGCGCTTTCAGCGAATTCCTTGGCCACCACGACATCGACCGGCAGCGGCACGCTGACCTTGGCGGCGATGGCGCGAGCGGTGTCCAGCAGGTCCGGCTCGTACAGCGACTTGCCGACCGGGTGACCGGCAGCGGCCAGGAAGGTGTTGGCGATACCGCCGCCGACAATCAGCTGGTTGCAGATCTGGCTCAGGCTGTTCAGGACGTCGAGTTTGGTCGAGACCTTGGAGCCGGCAACGATGGCAGCCATCGGCTGGGCCGGGGCGCCAAGGGCTTTGCCCAGTGCGTCCAGCTCAGCAGCCAGCAGCGGGCCAGCGGCGGCGACTTTGGCGAACTTGGCCACGCCATGGGTCGAACCCTCGGCGCGGTGAGCGGTGCCGAAGGCGTCCATCACGAACACATCGCACAGGGCGGCGTATTGCTGGGCCAGTTCGTCAGCGTTCTTTTTCTCGCCTTTGTTGAAGCGCACGTTTTCGAACAGCACGATGTCGCCCGCTTTCACGTCAACGCCGCCCAGGTAATCGGCGACCAGCGGCACTTCGCGGCCCAGGGCCTTGCTCAGGTAGTCAGCGACTGGCTTGAGGCTGTTCTCGGCTGAGAATTCGCCTTCGGTCGGACGACCAAGGTGCGAGCAGACCATCACGGCCGCGCCTTTTTCCAGGGCCAGCTTGATGGTCGGCAGCGAAGCCAGGATTCGCGCATCGCTGGTGACAACACCGTCCTTGACTGGGACGTTGAGGTCTTCGCGGATCAGTACGCGCTTACCTTGCAGATCGAGGTCGGTCATCTTCAACACGGTCATGGGTCGCAATTCCTGGGTTACTGTTTTTTGGAAATAGCTGTTTGCAGATAGTGTTCTGCAACGTCCAGCATTCGGTTGGCAAAACCCCATTCGTTGTCGAACCAGGCCAGGATGTTCACCAGCCGTGGGCCGGAAACTCGGGTCTGACTGGCATCGACGATGGCAGAATGTGGGTCATGGTTGAAATCACAGCTTGCATGGGGAAGCTCGGTGTAGGCCAGAAGGCCTTTGAGCGGGCCGCTGGTGGCAGCCTCGCGCAGAATCCGGTTGACCTCGGTGGCGTCGGTGTCGCTGACGGTCTGCATCGTAATGTCGAGGCAAGACACGTTAACCGTCGGCACCCGCACGGCTTTGGCCTGAATTCGCCCGGCAAGTTCCGGCAGCAGGCGTTCGATGCCACGTGCCAGACCAGTGGACACCGGAATCACCGACTGGAACGCCGAACGCGTGCGGCGCAGGTCTTCGTGATGATAGGCGTCGATGACCGGCTGATCGTTCATTGCCGAGTGAATGGTGGTGATCGACACGTATTCCAGACCAATGGCCTGATCCAGCAGACGCAACAGCGGAACGCCGCAGTTGGTGGTGCAGGACGCGTTGGACACCAGCAGCTCGTCGCCGGTCAGGCAATCCTGGTTTACGCCGTAGACGATGGTGGCGTCGACATCCGCCTCACTGGCCATCGGCTGGGAAAACAGCACGCGGGGTGCGCCGGCGTCGAGGAAACGCTGGCCATCGGCACGCGTGTGGTAAGCGCCGGAGCACTCCAGCACCAGATCGACGCCCAGGGACGCCCAATCGATGCCTTCGGGGGTGGCACTGCGCAGGACTTTCACGCAGTCACCATTAATATGCAGACAATCGCCCTCTACTCGCACTTCGCCGGGAAAGCGCCCGTGAGTGGAGTCGAAGCGTGTCAGGTATTCGATGCTGGCCATGTCAGCCAGATCGTTGATCGCAACAATTTCAAACCCGGCCGCCGAGCCTCGCTCAAACAACGCACGCAAGACGCAACGACCAATCCGGCCGTAGCCGTTGAGTGCAACTTTGTAAGGACGCGGTTGAGGCATGGGGTTCTCGATGAAGCTTGGGAATGAGGTTGCCAGGACTGCCGCCTTCGCGGGCAAGCCCGCTCCTACAGGTCTTCAGTTGTCTTGAAAACAACGCGACCCCTTGTAGGAGCGAGGCTTGCCCGCGAAGACTTCAGCCCCGATAACGCTACTTCTGGATCAGTCTTCCAGCAGCTCTTCAGCCTGACCCAGGATGTTTTCCAGGGTAAAGCCGAACTCTTCGAACAAGGCAGGCGCAGGCGCCGACTCGCCGTAGGTGGTCATGCCGATCACGCGGCCTTCCAGGCCCACGTACTTGTACCAGTAGTCCGCGTGCGCGGCTTCGATGGCGATACGGGCGCTGACTTGCAACGGCAGAACCGCTTGCTTGTAGCCGGCGTCCTGGGCATCGAACACGCTGGTGCACGGCATCGAAACAACACGCACCTTGCGACCTTGCTCGGTCAGCTTGTCGTAGGCCTGAACCGCCAGACCGACTTCCGAACCGGTGGAGATCAGGATCAGCTCAGGCTCGCCTGCACAGTCCTTCAACACGTAACCGCCACGGGCGATATCAGCGATCTGCAGCGCGCTGCGTTCCTGATGCTGCAGGTTCTGACGCGAGAAGATCAGCGCCGAAGGGCCGTCCTTGCGCTCGATGGCCTGTTTCCAGCAAACGGCCGATTCAACGGCATCGGCTGGACGCCAGGTGTCGAGGTTCGGTGTGCTGCGCAGGCTGGTCAGTTGCTCGATCGGCTGGTGAGTCGGGCCGTCTTCGCCCAGGCCGATGGAGTCGTGGGTGTAGACGAACACCACGCGCTTCTTCATCAGCGAAGCCATGCGCACGGCGTTGCGGGCGTATTCCATGAACATCAGGAAGGTGGCGCCGTAAGGCACCAGACCGCCGTGCAGGGCCACGCCGTTCATGATCGCGCTCATGCCGAATTCGCGAACGCCGTAGTACATGTAGTTGCCGCTGGCGTCTTCAGCCGAAACACCTTTGCAACCTTTCCACAGGGTCAGGTTGGAACCGGCCAGGTCAGCGGAGCCGCCGAGCAGTTCAGGCAACAGCGGGCCGTAGGCATTCAGTGCGTTCTGGCTGGCTTTACGGCTGGCGATGGTCTCGCCCTTGGCCGCAACTTCAGCGATGTAAGCCGAGGCTTTTTCCGCGAAGTCTTCTGGCAGATCGCCGCCCAGGCGACGGACCAGTTCGTTGGCCAGCTCAGGGAAAGCCGCAGAGTAGGCAGCGAAACGCTGATCCCACTCGGCTTCGACCGCGCGGCCAGCTTCCTTGGCGTCCCACTCGGCATAGATGTCAGCCGGGATTTCGAACGGACCGTGGTTCCATTTCAGCGCGGCACGGGTCAAGGCGATTTCCGCGTCACCCAATGGGGCGCCGTGGCAGTCTTCTTTACCTTGCTTGTTCGGCGAACCGAAACCGATGGTGGTCTTGCAGCAGATCAGGGTTGGCTGATCGCTTTTACGCGCGGTTTCGATCGCGGTCTTGATCTCTTCCGGATCATGACCGTCGACGTTGCGGATCACCTGCCAGTTGTAGGCTTCGAAACGCTTAGGCGTGTCGTCGGTGAACCAGCCTTCGACTTCGCCATCGATGGAGATGCCGTTGTCGTCGTAGAAGGCGATCAGCTTGCCCAGGCCCAATGTACCGGCCAGGGAGCCAACTTCGTGGGAAATGCCTTCCATCATGCAGCCATCACCCAGGAACACGTAGGTGTGGTGATCGACAACATTGTGGCCAGGACGGTTGAACTGCGCCGCCAGGACTTTTTCAGCCAGGGCGAAACCGACGGCGTTGGCCAAGCCTTGGCCCAGAGGACCGGTGGTGGTTTCAACGCCCGGGGTGTAGCCGAATTCCGGGTGACCCGGGGTGCGGCTGTGCAGTTGGCGGAAATTTTTCAGGTCATCGATCGACAGGTCGTAGCCGGTCAGGTGCAGCAGCGAGTAGATCAACATCGAGCCGTGACCGTTGGACAGCACGAAGCGGTCACGGTCGGCGAACGATGGATTGCTCGGGTTGTGCTTCAGGTAGTCACGCCAAAGTACTTCGGCGATATCCGCCATACCCATCGGGGCACCGGGATGGCCGCTGTTGGCTTTTTGCACGGCATCCATGCTGAGGGCACGAATGGCGTTGGCACGCTCACGACGGCTGGGCATCGCTGTTCTCCTGCGGGTTCTGTATCGAGAGTGAATAAAACGAAACGGAAAAAAGGCGAGCATTTTCCCTCACCCACCCGCCTCGGGGCAATGACAGATAGTCATCTGGAGGCGTTTTTCCAATTGTTAACAGCGGTTTCGACTGATGAAACCTTTCTGCAGTTCGTTTGTTGACTGAACCTAACGTCTGGAAGTGCCATCTATCGACCAATATCAAAACTTTTTGATATTGCCCTTGCGGTGATTTCTGAGCGTCACTAGACTGCTGGCCTTATGAATTTACGCGTGCCTTCCATTCAACATGACGATTGCGATGAGCTGGCGGCCCTGTGCAAGGCCGGCGGTGATCCTCTGCGGCTGAATGTATTGCGCGCGCTGGCCAACGATTCGTTTGGCGTACTGGAACTGGCGCAGATCTTCGGTATCGGTCAGTCCGGCATGAGCCACCACCTCAAGGTCCTGGCCCAGGCCGACCTGGTGGCGACCCGCCGTGAAGGCAACGCGATTTTCTACCGTCGCGCCCTGCCCCACACCGACCTGCTGGGCGGCAAGCTGCACGCCGCCTTGCTCGAAGAAGTGGACAACCTGACGTTGCCGGCCGATGTGCAGTCGCGGATCGCTCAGGTCCATGGACAACGAGCGGCGGCCAGCCAGGACTTTTTCTCACGGGTGGCGGAGAAGTTTCGTGCCCAGCAAGACTTGATCGCCGGCCTGCCGCAATACCGCGAAAGCGTGGTGGCGCTGCTCGACAAGCTGAGTTTCAGAGACGGCGCGACGGCCATTGAAGTCGGCCCCGGCGACGGTGAATTCTTGCCGGAACTGGCGCGCCGCTTCACAGAGGTCACGGCGCTGGACAACAGCCCGGCGATGCTCGAACTGGCGCGCCAGGTCTGCGAACGTGAAACGCTGGCTAACGTCAGCCTGCAACTGGCCGATGCATTGAATGGCGTGAGCCTCAAGGCCGATTGCGTTGTACTGAACATGGTGCTGCACCATTTCGCCGCGCCGGCCGAAGCACTCAAGCACATGGCCGACTTGCTGCAACCGGGCGGTAGCCTGCTCGTGACAGAGTTATGTAGCCACAACCAGAGTTGGGCCAGGGAGGCCTGCGGTGATCTGTGGTTGGGGTTTGAACAGGACGATTTGGCCCGTTGGGCCACCGCTGCGGGACTCGTTCCCGGGGAAAGCCTCTATGTAGGCTTACGTAATGGTTTCCAGATCCAGGTCCGCCATTTTCAGCGACCGGCTGGCGACACTCACCATCGGTAAATTCAGGAAAAAATCGAGATGAGCGAATACTCCCTCTTCACCTCCGAGTCCGTGTCCGAAGGGCACCCGGACAAAATCGCCGACCAGATTTCCGATGCGGTGCTGGACGCCATCATTGCTGAAGACAAGTTCGCCCGCGTAGCGTGCGAAACCCTGGTTAAAACCGGCGTGGCAATCATCGCAGGTGAAGTCACCACGTCGGCCTGGGTCGACCTGGAAGAGATCGTGCGTAACGTCATTCTGGACATCGGCTACAACAGCTCCGATGTCGGCTTCGACGGTGCCACTTGCGGCGTGATGAACATCATCGGCAAGCAGTCCCCTGACATCAACCAGGGTGTCGACCGTGCCAAGCCTGAAGATCAGGGCGCTGGCGACCAGGGCCTGATGTTCGGCTACGCCAGCAACGAAACCGACGTGCTGATGCCAGCACCGATCACCTTCTCGCACCAGCTTGTGCAGCGCCAGGCCGAAGCCCGTAAATCCGGCCTGCTGCCTTGGCTGCGCCCGGACGCCAAGTCGCAAGTGACTTGCCGTTACGAAGGCGGCAAGGTCGTCGGTATCGACGCCGTTGTACTGTCGACCCAGCACAACCCTGAAGTGTCGTACAAAGACCTGCGCGAAGGCGTGATGGAGCTGATCGTCAAGCACGTGTTGCCTGCCGAACTACTGACCAAAGACACCCAGTTCCACATCAACCCGACTGGCCAGTTCATCATTGGCGGCCCGGTGGGTGACTGCGGCCTGACCGGTCGCAAAATCATCGTCGACAGCTACGGCGGCATGGCCCGTCACGGCGGCGGCGCGTTCTCCGGCAAGGATCCATCGAAGGTTGACCGTTCGGCAGCCTACGCCGGTCGTTACGTGGCCAAGAACATCGTTGCGGCCGGCCTGGCCGAGCGTTGCGAGATTCAGGTTTCCTACGCGATCGGTGTTGCCCAGCCGACTTCGATCTCGTTGAACACCTTCGGCACCGGCAAGATCAGCGACGACAAGATCGTCAAACTGGTTCGCGAAATCTTCGACCTGCGTCCATACGCGATCACCACCATGCTCGACCTGCTGCACCCGATGTACCAGGAAACCGCTGCGTACGGCCACTTCGGTCGCACCCCGGCAACCAAGACTGTGGGTGAAGACACCTTCACCACGTTCACCTGGGAAAAGACCGACCGCGCCGACGACCTGCGTACTGCAGCCGGCTTGTAAGACTTTCCTGGCGGTACCAAAAGCCCCGCACGGTTCGCCGTGCGGGGCTTTTTATTGGTTTCGCTTTACACCGGATCGCCCCCATCGCGAGCAGGCTCGCTCCCACATTAGTCCTGTCATGCGCCAGCTTTGCCCTCACTGAAGATCCAGCCCGGAAACACCAGGCAAAACACCCACTCCTTCCTAAAAAAAATACTGACTAACCTTCAAGCATCCCCCCTGAGCAAGGACGCTCACGATGCTTCTGCGCCTGTTTTCCGCTTTGTTCCTGACCCTGCTTTGCCTGAGCTCGAACGCTGCCGACTGCCCCGACTGGTCACCCGCCCGCGCCCTGGACGAAATCACTGCCCTGCAAAAACAGATCGATTTCTGGGATGACAACTATCACCGCCATGGACGCTCGCTGGTCGCCGATGAAATCTATGATCAATCCCGCGCGCGATTGAGCGAATGGCGTGAGTGCTTTGATTTGAGTCTGGCGCCCGACCCCTTGCGCACGGCGGGCGGCAAGATGGCCCACCCCATCGCTCACACCGGCCTGGAAAAACTGCGTGATGGCGGAGCAGTCGAGCATTGGCTACGCGAGCGCAATGACATCTGGATACAACCCAAGGTCGACGGCGTGGCCGTGACGCTGATCTATCGCAACGGCTCGCTGCATCAGGCGATCAGCCGCGGTGACGGCGTCAATGGCCAGGACTGGACCGCCTCGGCCCGACAGATTGCGGCCATTCCCCGGCATCTGCCGCAACCATTGGATGTGCTGGTGCAAGGCGAACTCTACTGGCGCCTGAACGACCATGTGCAAGCCAAGGCAGGCAGCCTCAACGCCCGCTCCACGGTGGCCGGGTTGATGGCCCGCAAAGAGCTGACCGCCGAGCAGGCAGGTGGTATCGGGTTGTTTGTCTGGGATTGGCCGCAGGGTCCGGCAAGCCTGCCGGCGCGCGTGGCGGCTCTCGATGAAATGGGTTTTCCGGGCACGGCGCCCTACAGTCAGCCGATCAAGGTGTTTGCCGACGCTGAACGATGGCGCGATCACTGGTATCGCACGCCACTGCCCTTCGCCAGTGACGGCGTCGTTTTGCGTCAGAGCCAGCGACCACCGGCCGAACGCTGGCAGGCGCGCCCCTCCTTCTGGAGCGTTGCCTGGAAGTATCCGTTCGCCCAGGCACTGGCCGAAGTGCGCAAGGTCCACTTCAAGATTGGTCGCACAGGGCGGATTACTCCGGTGCTGGACCTGACGCCGGTGAAGCTGGATGACCGACAGATCAAACGGGTAAGCGTCAGCTCCCTGCGACGCTGGGAAGAGCTGGATGTCCGCCCTGGGGATCAGGTGTCCATCAGCCTGGCGGGACTGACCATTCCAAGGCTCGATGGCGTCGTGCTGCGCAGTACCGAACGCACTGAATTAAACGTGCCATCGGCAGCAAACTTTCACCATTTGAGTTGCTGGCAACCGACATCAGGCTGCGAGAGCCAATTCCTCGCGCGCCTGACCTGGCTCAGCGGCAAGCAAGGACTGGCTTTGCCCCATCTCGGCCCTGGCACCTGGGAGAAACTTTTCGAAACAGGCCGCCTCGACAGCCTGTTGGATTGGTTGACCCTCGATGCTCAAGAGCTTGCTAACATTGATGGCTTCGGCGAACGCAGCGCGGCTCGTCTTCTAAACAGCTTCAACAGCGCCCGGCAACGCCCTTTCGCTCGCTGGCTCAAAGCCTTGGGGTTGCCGCCGACCGGCCAGGCACGGCTTGCCGATTCATGGCAGGAACTGGCGAATAGAAGCACCGAACAATGGCAGGCAGAAGCAGGTATCGGCCCGGGACGCGCAGCGCAATTGAGCGCCTTTTTCCGCGACCCGCACGTCCTGGCACTGAGTCAAACATTACGTATGGCCGGGATTGACGGCTTTTAAACACCGAGCCCCCGGCAGCCCGGGAACCCAAAGGGGCCGACGGGCTCAAACGCCCATCGCCACATCGACCCGATTGTCTTCGCACTTGGAGCTTTTATGAAATTTCTTTCACCACTCGCCTTGCTGACCCTTTGCAGCGTGATGGCCGCTCCCCTGATGGCCGCCGAAGAAGCCCCGGGGCTGACCGGCTGCGCCGCCAAGAAACAGGGGATCATCAATCAGATCGAACTGGCCAAATCCCACGGCAATGCTGAACAGCAGGCTGGCCTCGAAACGGCCCTGAGCGAAGTCACCACCCATTGCACCGACGCCTCGCTGAAGAAAGAACGGGAAAACAAGGTGCTCGATGCCAAGCATGAAGTCAGCCAGCGCCAGGCCGATCTGGACAAGGCCATGAAGAAAGGCGATCCGGACAAGATCAACAAGCGCAAAGACAAACTTGCCGAGTCCCGAAAGGAATTGCAGAACGCGCTCGACGAGTTGGACAAGTAACCCCCGAATTGAGCGAGGGAGCTTTTGTGACGAGGGGCTTGTCGGAACGCCCCCCTCGCCACAGGAATGCATTGCCAATCAATGATCCCGAAACTCTTTATGGCAGGCACTACAGGCATCTTCGACTTTCTGCACCGCCGGGCCCAGGTTACTGGCCTTGTAAGGCTGAACCTTGCTGGCAATCACCAATTCACCGGTGGCGGCTTCAAGGGTGCGGGCCATGTCCTGGAAGCGTGCCTGCTGCTGCCACACATTGTCCTTGGCGCTGCTGTGATCTTCTTCACGCACTTGCGGGAAATGTTTCCAAGGCTCACGGGACAAGGTGTCGAGTTTCACGGCGCCTTCGGCAAATTTCGGACCGTCGAACGGGATACGACCACGCAACATACCGCCCAGGTCTTCACCGGTCTTGAGCATCTGTTTGAAGATCGCCTTGCGTTGTCCCAGCGGCGAATTCGGATCAACGCCACCGCAGGCAGACAAGGTCAGGCAGGCCAGCAATACAACAGAAAGTCTTTTAAGAGTCATGGTGGCTTCAGGTCACGGGAAACGGCGGCCAGTATCCTCGTGTCATCGGCAAAGACCAATAGCCCTATTATCAATACGGGTTGTTTGAGCGCATGGAGCACTCAGGCAACCGACAAAGGAATTACTCCATGAAAAGCCGTTTCAAGGCATGGCGTCACCACCTCGTGTGGACTCTTCCAATGGTGGCCGTGCTCGCCGGCTGCACCGGCGGCGATAAAGACACCCCTAAAACCCACGCCCTGGCGACCTACTCCAGTACCAGCTGGGAAGCATTGCCGGCGGTGTCCGACACCGACCTGGTCGCCGGCTTCGGCTCGTGGCGTAGCGCCTGCACCCGACTCAAGGCCGACCCGGTCTGGGGATCGACCTGCGCAGCTTCCGCCAATGTGCCGCAGACCGCCAGCGACATTCGCGGCTTCCTCAAGCAGAACCTCGACGTCTACGGCCTGCGCGCCGCCAATGACAATCCCAACGGTTTGATCACCGGCTATTACGAGCCGGTCTACCCGGGCAGCCTGACCCAGACCGAAGTGGCGAACATTCCGGTGTACGGCGTGCCCGAGGACATGATCATTGTCTCGCTGGACAGCATCTACCCGGAACTCAAAGGCAAACGCCTGCGCGGACGCCTCGAAGGTCGCGTGCTCAAGCCTTACGACGATGCGGCAACGATTGAGACCAATGGGGTAAAGGCGCCAGTGGTTGCGTGGCTGACCGACCCGATGAACCTGCAATTTCTGCAAATCCAGGGTTCGGGTCGCATCCAGCTCGACGACGGCCGCCAACTGCGCATTGCCTATGCTGACCAGAACGGCCATCCCTATCGCCCCATCGGGCGCTGGCTGGTGGAGCAAGGCGAGTTGAAGAAGGAAGACGTGACCATGGGCGCCATCAGCACGTGGGCAAAAGCCAATCCGTCGCGCATTCCGGAACTGCTGGGCAGCAACCCCAGTTACGTGTTCTTCACTCGCAACCCGGACAGCAACGAAGGGCCACGCGGCTCGCTGAACGTTCCGCTGACGGCCGGTTACAGCGCGGCAGTGGACCGCAAAGTCATTCCGCTGGGCAGCCTGTTGTGGTTATCCACGACAAAACCGGACGGTACTGCACTGATACGGCCCGTGGCGGCGCAAGACACTGGCGGCGCGATTGCCGGCGAAGTGCGTGCGGATCTGTTCTGGGGCACTGGCGAGGCGGCCGGGCAATTGGCCGGGGACATGAAACAGCAAGGGCAGATCTGGATGCTCTGGCCTAAAGGCGCGGCGTTGCCGCAAGTGCCGCAGGTTGCCGATGCGGCGAAGGCCAACCCGTAAGCCTTGTATTTGCAGTTAGATAGTCATCGCGAGCAGGCTCGTTCCCACAGTAGATCTCGGTTGTACACAGCATTTGTGTTCACTGAAGATCAACTGTGGAAGCGAGCCTGCTCGCGATGAGGTCAGACAAATCACCGCAATACTTTCAGACCGACACCACAAAGAAACTGGCAATCAACCCCATCCCCACAAACCACACCAGCGACCGCAATATCGCCCAGTCCGCCAGGTAGCAAATGATGTACAGCAGCCGACTGGTGATAAACAGCACCGCCAGCACGTTGACCGTCACCAACTGCGCCGTGCCCACCAGATGCGCAACAATCACCGCGATCGCAAACGCCGGGGTCACTTCAAAGCTGTTCAGTTGCGCCGCATGCGCGCGCCTGCCCAGACCATTGAGCGACTCGAGAAAGTCCCGGGGGTCATGGTTGTCTTGCAGCCTGAACCTGCCACTGACCTTGGCGATGACCGTGCAGAGATAGGGCAGGAAAATCGCGATCAAAACGCACCACAGAGCAACCGTCATAAAGCAGTCCTTTCTTCAGTTTTGGAATGTTGAGTGCCCGTTAGAACTTCATGACCAAAATACCGATCAGTACGAGCCCACAGGCTAAGAGCCTTGGCCTGCCGAAAGGTTCTTTCAGGTAACGCATGCCGAACAGCACCACCAGAATCACGCTGATCTCGCGCAACGCCGCCGCTTCGGCAATCGACCCCAGCTGCATTGCCCACAGCACCAAAGCGTAGCTGAACAACACGCAGAACCCGACCGCCAGCCCCAGTCGCCACTGTTCACGCCAGAACAGCATGAACGCCGTGCGCTTGCTTACCAGCGCCAGCAACGGGAACGGCCAAGCGCTGAGCAACGTGACCCAGACCAGATAGTCCAGAGGGTGCGACCAGCGCCGTAACGCCTGGCCATCGATGAAGGTGTAGCAGCCGATGCACAGGCCGATCAGTGCCACCACCGGCAACATCGACCACGGCAGACGCGCACCACCGCCGCCCTGCCAGAGCAGGCACAGCATGCCAAACGGAATCAACAGGATTCCGAAGATCTGCTGATTCGTCAGCACTTCGCCAGCGAAGATCAGCGTCAGTGCCAGCACCACCAGCGGCGACAGCCCACGCATCAACGGATAGACCAACCCGAGGTCGCCGACCCGATACGCCTGGATCAGCAGATAGCGATAGAGCAGTTCGAACGCCGCCGACGCCAGAATCCATGGCCAGATTTCAATCGGTGGCAGCGCCACGAACGGCAGCATCAGGGCGACAAACAGCATCGCGACGCTATCCATGCAGGCCACCACCAGCAGCCGTTCGGCGCTGAATTTGATCAGGGTATTCCACGCCGCGTGCAACAGCGCCGCCACCAACACCAAAGCCGTCGCAAGCACGGCACGCTCCTTTTATTGACCACCGCGCCCCTGTCGGAGCCAGGCTTGCCGGCGAAGGCAATCTCAAGGACGCCTTCGCCGGCAAGCCTGGCTCCTACAGGACACGCGTGGATAATTGATTCGCCATATGTCAGCAGCTGTTTATACTGCAAGCGACCACGCCGCACTCAGTTGCGCACAGACTAATTCCAATAATTTCTGCCCCTGCCCGCGCTCATCGAGAACGGTCATCGGCATGCGTATGCCTGATCAAAGCGTCAAGACTACCGACAGAGACCTTGCGCATGCCACTCGCCTTGCTCGCCCTCGCTGTTGCCGCGTTCGGCATCGGCACCACTGAATTCGTCATCATGGGTTTGCTGCCCGACGTCGCCCGCGACCTCGCCGTGAGCATTCCCCACGCCGGCCTGCTGATCACCGGCTACGCCCTGGGCGTGGTGTTCGGCGCGCCGATTCTTGCGATCGGCACCGCCAACATGCCGCGCAAAGCCACGCTGCTGGGCATGACGCTGATGTTCATCCTCGGCAACGTGCTGTGCGCATTGGCACCGAACTATGCCACGTTGATGGCCGCGCGAGTGGTCACCGCGCTGTGCCACGGTGCGTTCTTCGGCATTGGCTCGGTAGTCGCGGCGGGCCTGGTTGCACCGAACAAAAGGGCGCAGGCCATTGCCATGATGTTCACCGGCCTGACGCTGGCCAACGTGCTCGGCGTGCCGTTGGGCACCGCGCTCGGGCAATACGCCGGTTGGCGTTCGACGTTCTGGGCGGTCTCGGTGATCGGGGTGATTGCAGCGCTCGCGCAGTGGCTCTGGCTGCCGAAGGACATCGCGATGGACAAAGCCAACCTCGCCAGCGAGTTCAAAGTGCTGGGCAAGGTCAATGTGTTGTTGGCATTGGGCATGAGCGTGCTGGCGTCGACCAGTCTGTTCAGCGTGTTCACCTACATCGCGCCGATTCTGCAGGACATCACCGGTGTCAGCCCCCATGGCGTGACAATCATGCTGTTGTTGTTTGGCGTCGGCCTGACGGCGGGCAGCATGCTGGGTGGTCGCCTGGCGGACAGCCGATTGCTGCCTTCATTGGTGGGCATGGCGCTGGCCGTGGCAGTGATATTGGCGGCCTTTAGCCAGACCAGTCACTCGGTGATTCCGGCGGCGATCACACTGGTGCTGTGGGGGACTTTCGCGTTTGCCCTGTGCCCGATTCTGCAACTGCTGATCATCGATCAGGCGCACGAAGCGCCGAACCTTGGCTCGACGCTGAACCAGAGCGCCTTCAATCTTGGCAACGCAGCAGGTGCGTGGATCGGCGGGCTGGTGGTTGCCAGCGGTGCGGACCTGGCGGATCTGCCGTGGACCGGTGCGCTGGTCAGTGGCCTGACGGTGCTGACCGCGCTGTTCTACATCTATCTGCAACGCCGCGGTGCGACTGCGGTCAATGTGTCCGGCTGAATCATTGCGTCGCTGCTGACACCGCTATCGCGAGCAGGCTCGCTCCCACAGTGGATCTCCAGTGCACACAGATTCTGTGTACGACCGAATTCCATGTGGGAGCGAGCCTGCTCGCGAAGAAACTGACTCGGTGCAACTGCCTTAACCCCCCCCCATCCAAGGACCCCGGATGCTCGAACTTGTCGCTGCCTTTATCTGCCTGACCACACTCCTCACCTACGTGAATTTCCGCTTCATCGGCCTGCCTCCGACCATCGGGGTCATGGTCACCGCGCTGATGTTTTCCCTGCTGCTGCAAGGCCTGAGCTTGCTCGGCTACCCCGGCCTCGAAGAGCGCATTCAGCAACTGATCAGCCAGATCGACTTTGGCGATCTGCTGATGAACTGGATGCTTTCCTTCCTGCTGTTCGCCGGCGCCCTGCACGTCAACCTCAATGACCTGCGCAGCTACCGCTGGCCCATCGGGCTGCTGGCGACCTTCGGCGTATTGATCGCCACGGCGGTGATCGGCAGCCTCGCCTATTACATTTTTGCCCTGTTCGGCTGGCACGTGAGCTTCCTTTATTGCCTGCTGTTCGGTGCGCTGATTTCCCCCACCGACCCGATCGCGGTCCTCGGCGTGCTACGGACTGCCAATGCGTCCAAGCCTCTGAAAACCACCATCGTCGGCGAGTCGCTGTTCAACGACGGCACGGCCGTGGTGGTGTTCACCGTGTTGCTGGGCATTGCGCAACTCGGCGAGACCCCGACCGTCGGCGCCACAGCGATGCTGTTCGCCCATGAGGCGATTGGCGGCGTGCTGTTCGGTGGGCTGATCGGTTATCTGGTGTACCTGATGATCAAGAGCATCGAGCAGCATCAGATCGAGGTCATGCTGACCCTGGCGCTGGTGATCGGCGGCTCGGCCATGGCGTCGGAGCTGCATGTGTCCGCCCCCATCGCGATGGTCGTCGCGGGTCTGATCATCGGTAACCTGGGCCGCAACCTGGCGATGAACGACATGACGCGCAAGTACCTGGATGGCTTCTGGGTTTTCCCAAAGGCGCCAAAAAGGCCTGCATCTTTGTCACATTGAAGGGGGCTAAGCAGCGCCACTGAAAGCTGAGATACGCCTCTGTTCCTGCCGAGCTATCTATTCTGATCGCTCCCCTTTATCAGAATCCACATCATCAAGACATCAAGTTGTGTGCATACCACCCGCGTCTAGGAGTCAAAACGCTCACCTGTCAGCCTTCCATCGAGCAAGTAATCCTGGTTAGGGTATACGGCAGCCAATTGCCCCCTACCTATATGTTTATATTCATACTCAAGGTGCGAGTCTCAACTTCAGTCAATAGTAAGATTGAAGCTCCTTCACTACTGAAATCTGTGAACGGCGAAAGTGGGACATGTAGTATTCCAGCGAGTGTTGGCACCTTCCGTAGAAAGGCCTAACACCGTCAAAAGCGGTGCTAAAAACTCCTCAAGCAGGTTTAAAGCGTTTTCTAAAATTATCCAATGACTGCCTTTAGAAAATCACCGCGTTGGTCACAGCTACCCTGCTGGCATCCAGCATAGGCTTCTCGGATAAGCTCAGCAGGAAGCTTTGCTCTTTAGCGACCTCCCGAAGGAGGCTGTCCATGGCCACGGAGAGATGCAGCAAGCCGTTAAACTTGTCTTCCGTGTTAAATATAAAGCGAGATCCATCTGGCACTATCAGTCGCCTCGCTTCTTCCTTGTTGTTCCATAAGTAATCCAGATATCTTTGGGTCTCGGCCAATATCGCTAATTCGTAGTAGGCACCAGCGGAGAGGCTATGCATGTTGGCATGGTACATTATTGAGGCAATATCAAAGCTTGAGATTGTTACAGGTTTTCCCTCTGCCTCGAGCTCTGCCTTTATGTTTTTACATAACCTTATTGATTTGCGGAGTCCACCACCCGTGGTTTCACATCGTTCTCGTACCTTTTTGATGTGCAGGAAAGGCCAGTTTTCAATCGTGGTACTTTTATGCGAATCTAGGATAGTGACAGCGCGGTCATGTTTCTGACCAGAGGCTTGGTAAGTGATGGTGTCATGCCAGTGGGAGGGCACGACGTCTACTGGACGTGCTAATGACCCTCCTTGCAATTTGATGGCCTTAGAGCCAGAAGTGTCAATCGTCGCAGCGGGAAACGCATCACGAAGAGCTTTACTAATTTCGCCCCTGCGAGCGGTTAACACCCCAACTGAAGTGCGTGAGGTCGGTGAGCGGTACTGACCCGATGTACTCATGTACCCACGCGCATCATAGGTATGAAAGTCAGCTTCTATTGCTAAAAGATCAACATCACTGACCCCTCGAATATGGACATTCAGTGGTACTGATCCCTGTAGCTCAAATTCGAGATTACCGCTTGTCCTCTTCGACAACTGGTTGCTAACCCGTTCTGCGGTTTCGATGCTGATGCGGGTGTAGGTAGGATCTACCTCCTGCATCGCTCCTAAAGCAAAAGTTGTATTCGGCTTGTCTTTAACCCTATGTTCCCACGCTTCTTTTGTGAGGCTTCGGTTTACGATGAAATCCTTCGCATCCATTGCGATTACAGAGGATCTATCTAGCCCTGAGCGTCTAGAGCGTAGACGGTTAATTCGATCATTAATTGACGTGCTCATTCTTTCTCCTCAGCTCTATTCGCCCATAGGTGGGCCGACCGTAACCGTTAAAATAGTCACCCTGTGCGCTATCTAATAACTTGGTAAATAATAGATTTGCACTGCCAACGTGTCCTCGAAGCTCAGGCTCGCCGGGATTAGGATCATTCTGATAGTTATAAAGAAGGCGGTATCCGTCAGCCTCATCGTGAACCAAGGCCGCAGTGATACTGTTTGAGCCCGATTGGTGAGTCTTCAAGCGCACTCTGATCTTGTCCCAGGTTTGACAGATATATACATCTGCTTCCCAACTGCGAATCGGATTTCCTCCGATGTCCAGTGTCGTTCCAGTGCAGTGCCACTCTCCCGACAGGTCAGGGACTTTTAGATATTTGACTGCCCAACGCCATTTCCAAACCGTCTTATTGAATAAAGCGTATAGCAAGGCAAAGACTATACCTGCGCCAATTAGCGACAGGGCTGTCGGTGGAAGATTTACAGGCAGATTATACTTTTTAGCCAAATCTTCAGCTGATAGCAGCAAAAAAACCGCAATGCCGGAAATCGCGCTTGCTAGTAGTGTCAGATACCTGCCAATCAAAGCTCGATTAACCCCGCCCAATAGGCTGTATTCATGATCGTGAATCATCAAAAGCGACCTTCAATAGACTTAATGCCGGGAATCCAATCAACTTTAACGAGGGGCAGCAGCAAAGCTGCCCGCGCCCGATGAGACTTTAAAAACTACTGGGTATGACATACCGAGGAGCACGTCCGGCATCCGTTCGATTGCCGGTAGGTGTTGCGAGCCTGGCGAACAGCGGTCACACAGGTGGTGTGATAGCCAAGATCAAGGCGGTTATGGAGTGCCGGCAAATAGATGCACGTACTGGTATGCACCTCGTGGTCACCATTGGTCTGTGCATTGCGGTTCACGAAATACTGAGCCATTTTTACTCACCCCGCTCTTTGTTCGATTGGGCAAGTACCGAGGCCGCTAGGGTCTTGGTGGTGGCGTTGTACTTGTTGCTATCGAGGACATGACTGGCTTTAGTCTCCATATCGGCACCGGTTTGCTTGCCGGTCGAAGCTTGAGCCATGGCCGAACCTGCCAATTCCTTCTGGATGGCCGAGGAGCTATCACTACGCAGGATTTTGGAGGCCAAGCTGGCCACAGGAGACGATGTTTGTTTAGGATTTTTCGGCACGATTAGGTGCTCCTGTATCTAGAAAAAATCGAGTAGGCAGGAGCAACCCTTGAGCGGAAAGCCGAGCTGAATGGTTGACATCCAAAGTCGGTTTTTCTCTAATGCGCGTCCCACCAGTGTCCGCATTGGCTCAGGGATTGGCGGGTATGTGTGCTCGGCGTCCAAACTTCGCACGCATACCCGCTGTGTTCACTGAAACCTAAGCCTCTCGCCAAAAACACAACATGTAGTGCTGTTGTAGAGATGACCTACAAGATAATGGGGTCAAAATGACATTGCAAGGTAACAAGCCTGTGGATAACTTGTGCGCAAATCAGTGGTTGGATCCATTTCGCCCCTGTATGTATGCCCAGCCCTTCTAAATCGCGGGATACGACGTTTCTTCCTTGAAATATTTTGAAATACACTCCTTTCGCATGTCCTGTTTTCTATAGAACAGCCACCCTCAGCGTTTAAAAGTGACAATCCAGTGGCGTCATTTCTTCCTTAGCTCTGGTTTGGTTTTATCCGTCAGCGGGGTATTGCGGGGCTATTTCCTCTGACCTATGATCAGGCTAGGCGGTGATGGTCGCCTGGCGCCTGTTTCGCGAAGCAATAGCCCATCTGTGACACCCTTCAGTTTTACATCGGCATGTCCCTAACCAGACGCTGCCCGGTGAACAGGCAATCGGACACCTAAGCGTCGTTGATTTAGGAACCTTTGCCATGTCTGATTTTTCTCCGCTAAACATCTTCAAATCCCAAGCTAAACAGCTTGCTCGTGATAAGGGCCTGAAGCTTTCTGTCGCTCAAGAAGTCCTGGTGCAAAAAGCGGGCTTCGCTGATTACCATGAGTTTTCTGTAGTCGCCCAACGGAACCCAAAGGATCCGCGCCTGATGGTGGCTGTATTTGGGATCAAAGACTTTCCCCAAGCGATCAATGAGGATGATGTCTACGCCGACCTGGATTTAGAGTTGGAGGATCAGCTCTCCGGCGCGATTGCGGATACTAATGCGAGTGGATTCACTATTGATGCTCTTGAAGTGGAAACCGCTGACTACAGCGACGCAACTGGGAAGCTTACTTTGGAAGTTTCCCTGACCTACCAGGGGCAGCAAGATCAGGAGAGGATGTATCACGGTGCAGCGTTCTATCTCAAAGCCTCGGTCGAATTGCTACGCCGTGATGGTATATGGCTACTTGCTGACGAAGGCGTGGTCATCTCCAGCAGTGAGTCTGATGCTGATCGCGACCGTAGATCTGAATGGGAGCACTGGGCCCAAGTCGAAGAAGCTGAACGCGGCAACCGCAAAACCATGGCCCAGGCCCTGGCGAATGAGCTGGAGATTTCTCTCGACGACGCGGAGCTTCTGGCCGATTCGGAGGTCACGGCCAACGAATCGGATGAGGGCCTCGTATACAGTCACTGGATCAATTTTGAACCCGTAGCCGAGGGTGAGTTAAGAGCAGACCTGATCGCGCGATTCGGCTCTTTAGAGTACGAGTTGCACGCGAATTTCTTCGACGACATTCTGCCGGACGTCTAACACTGACATGGTGGTGGCCAGCCTACACGCTGGCCATTCAAAGCGGACTCTGATACAGCCAGCTAAGGCTCTCCACCGAAATTATGGATGCCAATAAGGCAGCGTCGAGTCACCGGGCTGATCAACGATAATTGCCACACTTTGCTTGGCCCTCGTTACTGCGACGTAGAAAGATGCCGCAGATGTTGCTTCCAAATGAATTCCTTTTTTTAGGAAGCTTTCTATATTCACCGTAGGCACGATGAGAACACGCTCATAGGTCGCACCTTTCGACACCTTAAAATTTAGGAAATCCAGTGAGTATTCCTTACCGGAGCTGATGGAGTGCCTCAGAGATTGGGGTTGAAACCTTGCAACGTAATCGTCGACATGTTTCCTGCTGACGAGGAAAACACCATCATGTCCCGTGCAGGCAG
Source organism: Pseudomonas mandelii (assembly GCF_900106065.1). Lineage (NCBI taxonomy): Bacteria > Pseudomonadati > Pseudomonadota > Gammaproteobacteria > Pseudomonadales > Pseudomonadaceae > Pseudomonas > Pseudomonas mandelii. Next base: position 2,791,807 of record NZ_LT629796.1, on the reverse strand, counting down.
TGTTCTCAGAGGTGGTTTCCGGAAACCCCCACGAGGCATCAAATATTGAGTCTGAGAAAGTTGCGATTTCAGCTCTGCATCTGTGCGTGACCGACGAGTAGTTGATGCACAATAAACCTTTAGTTTCGCGATCCCGGAACCATTCAATTGCGGCTGCGTAGGCATATTTTTTATTCTTTTGACCGCGAGGGTTGGTGGACAAAACAGACTGCCGGACGTCACCTACCATTCGAACGTCGATTTTGGACAAAAGTAGCTGGTGAACTATTTCCCAGTCGTAGCCACTTAGATCCTGCACCTCATCAAAGAGAATCTCGTCATAGAGACACTCGAGTCGGTGCATGAGCAAACCACCACTGGACTGCATTACTTCGAAAGCAAGCCTTCCCAACTCTGAGGCATAGACCTCGTTTTTTCGATTCATATACCTGGCCTTGCCGACCGCTTTGAAGTAGGGCCTTCCTTCAAAGTCGAAACCGCCAACCCTTTCGCTAGGTAAAATGAATGGTAGGAAAGGCTTGGCGAAATGGCGAAGTAGGAATGTGTACCATCCCATCACCTCTAAGTTTTGCAAGTCGCCGGCTTGGGAGGCGAGTCGGTGGCGAAGCTCCAGCTGGTTGGTTTGCGTGAAAGTGACGACTAACACTCGACGGTCAATTGGCAGAGATTTGCAGTGTTCCACCAGCCCCTGAGTTTTCCTTCCTCCGGCAACGGCTAAGGTCAGATGGTTAGCCATGGATAAACTTCGCTGCGGCTTCCATATACGCTGGAGGGATCAGTGCATCAGTGGACTCAGCGATTCTCAAAGCCCCCTCGGTCTTCTCTCGTATCATCCAAGTCTCAAGGTCGGCTGCAACAGTAATACCCAGAATCGTTCGCAACCCTTTTTCACCATTATGATGAATCAGCTGAGGCTCGAGCGTCTTACCGTCACTAACGTCGCCGATAAATAACTCTCGCCGAGCGCCATCGAGCCATTTCTCCACTGGCTCTCTCAGCTTAACTGGCTCTACTCCGTCGTTGTCGCGCATCACAGCGACCTGTTTGTTGATAGCGGCACAAAGCTCCAAACATCGAGCCAGTGCGAGTCCTCGCATGCTGATGACGTCAATGCCAGACGCCATTGGTGTAAGCCGATATTTATCCTTAAAAACTCGCTCGAAAATGATCTCGTCGGACGGCCCCTCTACCAACACAACTTTCTTGGCTAGAACCATCCTTAGCGTGTCGTAACCTGGTAATCGCTGAAAGTACCTAACGGTGTCAGGCGTCAGTTCAGTTATTTTGGAGGCCGTGTTGCGGTTCAAAAGAAGCAACGAATTAAGCCCAAGCCTGTTCAGCACATAGGTACTATGAGTTGAGATGAAAAGCTGTTGCTGATCTGTTGCCAATGCCTCAATGCGAGACAACAGCGTAGCTAGGCTTGTATGAGAAAGGTGATTTTCCGGCTCCTCAATCATTACTATGCTTGCCTTCGCTGAGTGGCGTTTCATCGCAAGCGATATTTTGATTGCTGCTTGCTGACCCTGCCCCGCCATCGAAAATGGGACATCATCTACATGGGGGGTCACGGAGCCTTCCCACGACGATCTGGAGCTTTGATCCATGGCGAGCGCCATAGGCTCATTCTCAAGAGAGGCCTCAAGCAATGCGAGGCGCGTGTTGACGTCTGAAAGAGCGCTTTCGGTCATGGATGCTTTGACCTCACGGTAGCTCAGCGAAATTGACGCCTTTTCGCTTGGTTCCAGATGATCACTGAGGATCTGGCGCAGATGGTAGTCAACTCCGCTGGTGGATCTCACTGTGCGGGAGTCAATGACAGCGACTGAGAGGGCTCGGGGACGTCTGGTAAGCTCTTGGTCAGCGAAGCTCCGCCACTCATAGGTGTAATATTCGACGGGCAGCAGCGCAGTCGGCGACTTGAGCCACTCGTCGAGCATGTCTCGATACTCTTCGTTTGGGAAGATTCTCAGGGAGACGCCGGGACAGGCGTTAGTCGGAACATCGGTGTTGATTGCCCCGCAGAGCCCTTGCAGATCGTCTCGCTTATCCAAATAGAGCTCGATCAAAATTTCAGGGAGGGCGACTTTCTTTCCTGCCTTCCTCAGAGCCACGAATTCTTCGACCATGTCGGTGTTGAACCAGTAAGGGTTCAACTCTTCTAGCACGCCTCGTCCGCCGATCCGCCCGTTGAGCGCTAGGGCGATAGCTTCTATCAGCGTTGATTTTCCCGCGTCATTACCGCCGACGAGGATGTTGAGTCGAGCGTTAGGTCTTAGGGTGAAGTCTCGATAGATGCGGTAACCACGAATCTTGATCTGGGTTATCAAGGCCATCATCCTTTAGGCAGTGGTGTCGACGACGCTCGGAAGCGAGAGGGAAAGATCGAGCAAGCTCCGAGTAGACACCATGGATGCACCGGACTCAAGTGCCCGACAGTATGGGCAGAAAAAGAACCGAAGCCCTTAATCCTCAGGACTGCGGTTGCAGCGAAAACGAGTTTGCGTAGACTAGATTTATCTATAGGAAAGGAGTTCGTATGGGCATCAAGATGGGCAGTGCTCTGGATCGCACAGGCAGTGAGTGGCAAGCCGATACGTATCAAAAAGGTATGGGAGCAGAGCCGCTCAAATGTCGGTTTTGCAGTATCGGTGTTACCCACAATCCGTCTTACACAAGAGAGCTACACGACAAGTCGGTGTTTGTCTCTGCGTACTTCAGGCTTCTGCCTGGTGGCGAGCATGCAGCCAACTGCAAATACGGAGTGCAGGAGGAAATCTCGGAAATTGCCAAAGAGTCGCAAGGCCTTCTCGAGAGTGTCAAAGGTAATCAGTACCGCATGCGTCTGGTAATGATCAAAGAGGCCCTGGAGGGTGGCGCAGCACCTACAAACCAAAGTGGCGAGGGCTCCAACGCCAGATCCAGCAAAACCTATGTATCTACTCCTGGCAAACTGCCTGCATATATCAACTCTGCCAAGCGAGCCCTCAAACTACGAGCACTGTGCGCCAGTGATAGCGACGTTGAGCAGCACTTAGAACTCGTGTTTGAAGGCAATACGGTTGTCAATTGGCGCCAGTTCTATTTCGAAACGGAACGGCACATGGAGGCGTTCCATGCCGTATCCCAAAACACCACCCAGCATCCCATTGCCATCCATGGGTACGTCAAAAGTGTTCGGCGCTGTGTGGGCGACGATAAAAACAAGAATGTCTTGAATCTCAGGATGAACAAGTACCGTGCGGACTCCGAAAAGCCCGACAACGGCGTAGGCCTCGAGGTCAGTATTTGGTCTCGTCAGACAGCATGGTTCAAAGGGATAGAGCATGACGATGAGGTCGTTGTGCTGGGAATGTGGAAGGCTTCAACCACGCCTCCTACGACCGCGCCAAATGAAGGACGCTACAAGACTTTTACCAAGAATAGACTCAGCTTAAGCCTTGTCTTGATGGCACAGATAACCAAGGTCTGAGCGCTCCACTGCCCGCCAAGCGATGAGTTTTAGCATCGCTCATTCGACGGCAGCAATTTTGAACACAACCTCTTCTCTCGCCGTGCTCGTGGTCTACGCTCAGCAACGGCGCTGTGGATTTTCGAGATGCCTGCGACACAAGAAATGTTCATGGTTGAGCCATCGTTCACCGTGTGGGTAACCAAGGAGACAGTATGACCGATAGACGACCTTTGAATCCAAACGTAACAGTTCCGAAGCCGGGAGGTGGCGTCCAGCCTCGCTCTCGGAATCAAGATGGCCAAGTCCGCGATAAGCGTGATGACGCGGGAAAGCCTAGGAAGAAATAGTCAACCGCGATGAATCGCAGGTTACTCGCGAAAGGGAGTGACCTGTCTCAACGCGCTAGGTGATCGACTCATACCTGAATCCATCGGCAAATGAGGCTTCTCCTGGTTTATCGATTACCTCCTCTGACTTGCGCGCTCCATCCAACTGACTGAGATCATTAGATGGCCTATTGCAGGTGGCAGTCTCAGTTCGTCGCAGTGGTAGTGCCTGGAGCGGGGCCTTCGCTGAACGTGTAGTTGATGACCACGTCATTTCGGATCAAGACGTCGAGGGTCTTCTGAGTGCCCGTAGTCGTCACCTTCATGGTGACCACGTAGCTTTGGGCATGCGCTGAGCCATTGGTGTAGGTGTAGATCCACTTCTCGTCAGTCTCGCTGACTGCGCTCTTGGCGTAGGGCTCACCAAACAGGGACTTCAACTCAGTAGTCGTCGTTTTGCCTTTGGTGATGCTCGCTACACTGGCCGACGGAAAGTCTCGCCCTGCGGTGTAGTGGGACGTGGCGCAACCGCCAAGTGCGACAAAGATCCCCATTACTGCGATGAGCTTTTTCATATCCATCCTTGATCGTAGAAAGTTCCAAATCTAGCTGGCATCGAGGCTAAAAGCCATCACCAAGGTGATCAGCTACTTTCGTGCATTCGCAGATAATGCCTTGCACATGTAGCAAGCCGAGCCAGGGCAAAGCCCCCTGAACTGCTCCGTCTGAGAAATCAGAGGTGGCGCTGAGCCTCGTTGATTTACTGCATAGCCCTGCTGCTCAAAAAATCCTGAAGCAGTTGTTGTCAGCAAATGAAATCGAGCGATTCCCTGCTCGGCGCCTATTGCTTCAATGACTCGAAGCACCTCAGCCCCAACCCCTTTCGATCTGTACGCCGGCTCTACGACCATGGAGCGCAGCAATCCATCTGTCCCATGCGTTTCAAACCCTCCCCATCCAACAGTCTCACCATTCCGTGAGAACTCAAAAAAGGTTCGGCCCGGAAGATCAATATCGTCTGCTGGAAGGTCAGCAAATTTCAGCGCATCGCGAAAGCGCTGCCTCTGTCCTCCGGCTATTTCCGTTGCCTGGATCATCATATCTCCCTCCATCCTCTCATCTCCGTTATGCCTACACGCATGGAACGTTAGGGCACATGCCGAAACAGCAGACATCATATTCGCTTTACCGAATATTCGCCAAAGCGTATATTCGATTTTCCATATATATCGAGTTCCACCATGAGCCCTGCTATCAAAGTGCTTTTCGTGTGCGTTGCCAACTCAGCCCGCTCCCTGCTTGCAGAGGCTTTGCTGCGGCACACCGACCCGCGCTTCGAGGCCTTCAGCGCAGGATCTGAACCGTCTGAGGTTGATCTGCGCACGACTCAAGCATTGGAGGCGGTTGGAGTCGATGCAACGGGCCTGCGCAGCAAGTCCATCAGCGAGTTTCAAGCTGATCGATTCGATTACGTAATCACTCTTTGTGATAAATCCGCAAGCGAGTGCCTACCAATGCCCAATGCAGGTGAAGTCATTGCCTGGGATTTTCCTGACCCAGTAACTAGCGATGATCCTGGCGCATTTCGCCACACGCTCCACGACATCCACGAGCGCATCAAGCTCTTCGTTTTGGTCAAGACCAAACACCTGGAGGATCTATGACAGAACCCTTGAACCCCACCACCTTATTCAAGTGCCTGGCGGATGACACCCGAGCAAAAATTTCGCTGCTTGTCGTGAGTGAAGGTGAGCTGTGTGTATGCGAGCTAACGGCAGCACTCGACCTGAGTCAGCCGAAGATTTCTCGTCATTTGGCGCTGCTGCGCTCTGCCGGTTTGTTGTTGGATCGTCGCCAAGGCCAATGGGTGTACTACCGACTGAATCCTGATTTGCCCGCGTGGGTGACTGCAGTTTTGAAGGAAGTGGTAGACGCCAATCAGCAATGGCTGGAAACCGAGGCTAAGCGCCTCTGCGGCATGAACGACCGTCCGATCAACCAAGCCGTGTGTAGCTGATTCACGCCCAACCGGATTAATGAAATGCTGATTGCCGTATTGATCTTTATCGCCACCATCGTCCTTGTCATCTGGCAGCCCAAGGGGCTTGGGGTTGGCTGGAGTGCGATGTTCGGTGCCATCGTGGCGTTGCTGGCAGGTGTCGTTACCCTTGCCGACATACCAGAGGTTTGGCGCATTGTCTGGAATGCCACTGGGACTTTCATCGCGGTCATCATCATTAGTCTGCTGCTTGATGAGGCAGGTTTTTTCAAGTGGGCTGCGCTGCATGTGGCCCGATGGGGAGGCGGGAGCACCCGCAAGCTGTTCGCATTTATCGTCCTGCTGGGCGCAGCGGTGTCGGCCCTGTTCGCCAATGACGGAGCAGCATTGATCCTCACACCCATTGTGATCGCGATGTTGTTGGCGTTGCGTTTTTCTCCTGCGGCTACTTTGGCATTCGTCATGGCAGCCGGTTTTATCGCCGATACGGCGAGCTTACCGCTGGTGGTTTCCAATCTGGTAAACATCGTTTCTGCCGACTACTTCGATATCGGCTTCAACGAATATGCTTCGATCATGGTGCCGGTAAACATCGTCAGCGTGGCGGCGACATTAGCCATGTTGCTGTGGTTTTTCCGCAAAGATCTACCAAAGACCTATGACCTCAACCAACTGGACAATCCGGACGAGGCGATCCACGACCGGGCCACTTTTGTAGCTGGTTGGTGGGTGCTGGCACTACTGCTGATCGGCTTCTTTGTCATTGAGCCATTGGGGGTGCCAATCAGCGCCATTGCAGCGGTCTGTGCATTCATTCTTTACGTCATCGCGGCTCGTGGTCACGCCATCAACACAAGCAAGGTGCTCAAAGAGGCGCCATGGCAGGTGGTGATTTTTTCTTTGGGTATGTACATGGTTGTTTATGGCCTGAAGAACGCCGGCCTGACCGACCACATCGCGCAGATCCTGAACGTGTTCGCCGGTTATGGCGTTTGGGGCGCGTCCCTTGGTACAGGGCTGCTGACAGCGTTGCTGTCTTCGATCATGAACAACATGCCCACCGTTCTTGTAGGCGCCTTATCCATTCATGCCGCCGAAGTCGATGGTGTTGTCCAGCAAGCGATGGTTTACGCCAACATCATCGGCTGCGACCTGGGCCCGAAGATCACCCCAATTGGGAGCTTGGCAACTCTGTTGTGGCTGCACGTGCTCGCCCGGAAAAATATAACGATCAGCTGGGGTTACTACTTCAAGACCGGGATCGTGCTGACCGTGCCCATCCTCGTCGCCACATTGTCCGCCCTGGCACTGCGCCTCAGTTTTTGAATCAAGGAATCGTCTGATGAAAGTCTTGTTCATGTGCACCCACAACAGCTGCCGCAGCATTCTGTCCGAGGCGCTTTTCAACCACTTGGCGCCCGAGGGTGTAGAAGCCGTCAGCTCAGGAAGCTTTCCCAGTGGCCGGGTGAATCAACGGGCATTGCAAACGCTGGAGGCGGCGGGTATCTCCACGGCGGGCTTGAGCAGCAAGGCTTCGGATGCTTTTGAAGGCTCACCTCCAGACATCGTGATCACTGTCTGTGACCGGGCAGCGGGTGAGGCATGCCCAATCTTCTTTGGGCCAGCTTTGAAGGCGCATTGGGGTCTGGCCGACCCGTCTGACGCTAGCGGTTCGGAAGCCGAGATCACCGCAGCTTTTGAAACCACACTCGCCAAAATTCACGAGCGCGTGAGCGCATTTCTTGCGCTGCCACTGAAGACCATCAGCGCTGAACAGTTGAAAGCTGAACTGAACCGCATCGGTTCGCTTTAAAGATCAACCGAGCCGGCACCCAAACAGGCGCCGCCGTAGGAGTTTATATGCAAGACACATTGCCGAACGTACACACCGACCTGATCGACATTCCGTCGCTCGAGCAACTGTCGCCTCGCACGCCTTCGCTCCATAAACCTCGCATTCTTCTGCTGTATGGATCAACGCGAGAGCGCTCATTCAGCCGGTTAGTCACGCAAGAGGCGGCACGCCTGCTGAATGAGTTTGGTGCTGAAACCAAGATCTTTGACCCATCGGGTCTGCCGCTTCCGGATGATGCTCCCGATACACATCCAAAGGTCGCTGAGCTGCGCGAGCTGATGCAATGGTCTGAGGGACAGGTGTGGTGCTCCCCTGAGCGTCACGGCTCCATGAGCGCAGTATTCAAAGCCCAAATTGACTGGGTTCCGCTGGCGATAGGTGCTGTACGACCTACGCAAGGGAAGACCCTTGCAGTGATGCAGGTCTGCGGTGGCTCGCAATCTTTCAACGTGGTTAATCAGCTGCGCGTACTGGGCCGATGGATGCGGATGTTCACCATCCCAAACCAATCTTCGGTTGCCAAGGCATTTACCGAGTTCGACGAGGCAGGTCGTATGAAGCCGTCCTCGTACTACGACCGTCTCGTGGACGTGATGGAAGAGCTGATGAAGTTCACCCTGTTGTTGCGGGATCGCCAGGATTATTTGGTTGATCGGTACTCCGAGCGTAAAGAGTCCGCCGAAGAGCTTTCCAAACGCGTCAACCAGCGCTCCATCTAACGTCAGTACGAGGAAGCGATATGAGCCAGATCACGATCTACCACAACCCCGAATGCGGCACTTCTCGCAACACCTTGGAGCTGATCCGTAATAGCGGGGAAGAACCGACGGTTATCGAGTACCTGAAGACCCCGCCTGATCGCACCACACTTGGCAGGCTCATCGGGGATATGGGTATCGGGGTGCGGGCTCTTTTGCGTATCAAAGGCACTCCGTACGAAGAGCTGGGATTGGGCGATGCATCGCTGACGGACGAACACCTCATCGATGCAATGATGGCTCACCCTATCCTGATCAATCGCCCCATCGTCGTGACGCCTTTGGGGACGCGTTTGTGTCGTCCGTCAGAAGCAGTTCTCGATTTGTTACCGCAAGAGCAGCGTGGCAGCTTCATCAAAGAAGACGGACAAGTCGTCATTGATGAGCACGGTCGCAGAGTCTGATACGACGACGGTGAGGTGCCGCGATTTAGCCTGGAGGATGCTGGTGAGTCAGAATTCGAAACTTGATGTTGTGGTCATTGGCGGTGGTCAATCAGCACTGACAGTCGCCTATTTTTTGAAGCGGTCAGGCTTGTCTTACGTGCTGCTCGATGCGGAGTCGGCACCAGGAGGAGCCTGGCGGCATGGCTGGGACTCGCTGCGACTCTTCTCTCCATCGGCATGGAGCTCGATTGCGGGCTGGCCGATGCCTGCCGCATCAGAAGAAACGCCTCACCGTGATGATGTTATCGACTATCTGACTCTGTACGAGCGTCGATACGACTTCCCCATCATCCGATCCACCAAGGTGACCCGTGTCGAAAAAATCGAAGAAGGGTTACGGGTTGTCTCCGGGGATAGATACTGGGATGCCAACGCGGTTATCAGTGCAACAGGCACCTGGAGCCGCCCATTTACCCCGAGCTATGCCGGACAGGAGTTGTTCGTAGGGGAGCAGCTTCATTCCGCTCATTACGTTGGGCCGAATGAGTTTGAGGGTAAAACCGTCCTTGTCGTGGGTGGTGGCAACTCGGGAGCACAGATTTACGCCGAGGTTTCTAAAGTGGCTCAGGCAACCTGGGTAACTCAAGAGGCCCCAAAGTTTCTACCTGATGAGGTTGATGGGCGCGTCCTGTTCGAACGAGCTACTGCTCGATTGAAGGCGCAACAGGAAGGTGTGGAGCCTGAACAACCTGCTGGGGGGCTGGGCGACATCGTAATGGTGCCATCGGTGAAGGACGCTCGTGAACGCGGTGTATTGAGCGCAGTACGGCCATTCACGCACTTCACTTCAACAGGCGTTGTTTGGTCATCAGGAGACGAAACAGCGGTGGATGTCGTCATCTGGTGCACTGGGTTTTCTCCAGCGCTCGACCACCTAAACAGCCTGGGCATTGTGGGCCAGGATGGCAAAGTGGCTGTGGACGAAAACCGGAGTGTTGCTTCACCCAATCTGTGGCTGGTGGGTTACGGCGATTGGACGGGGCTCGCTTCCGCGACATTGATCGGAGTAACCCGCACCGCTCGAGATGTAGTCAAGCAAGTGCAAAGCTATCTCGCTGAGTTTGACTGATGTCTACCGCAGCCCCGACGACAAGGCAGCATGCGACCCTGATTGGCTCAATGGGTTGTAACCAAATTCTTGCGTGGGGCTCCACGTTTTATCTGCCGGCAGTTCTAGCTGAACCCGTTTCGCGCTCACTAAATACATCCGTTCCCGCTGTAGTGGGCGCCTTATCGTGGTCTCTGCTTGTCGCTGGAATATGCGCGCCTGTAGTCGGCAGGACTATTGATAAGCATGGCGGAAAATGGGTGCTCGCCAGCAGTTCGCTTTTGCTGGCTCTTGGTTTAATCACCATGTCTTTCGCATCAGGGCTGTTCGTCTACTACATCGCATGGACAGTTTTGGGTTTGGGCATGGCCGTAGGCCTGTATGACGCTGGATTCGCGACACTGGGCCGACTGATGGGGGCAAGGGCGAGAGGCTCGATGACCGGACTGACACTCATAGCGGGCTTCGCAAGCACGGTCGCTTGGCCTTTCCTGGCGTCGATGGATGCGAGCCATGGATGGCAAACCACCTGCAGGGTGCTCGCTTTAATCCATCTTGCTGTAGGTTTGCCCCTTCACCTGCTAACGGTTCCATTGCCTACGCCGCGAGCAACTGAGTCCGCCAAGATCGCCAAAGCATCGTACGCGCCTGCTGATCCACGCTTAGCGTGGATCGCCTTGCTGTTCACATTACATGCGTTCGTGATGTCAGCTTTGGCGGTCAATCTAATAGCGCTCCTGCGTAGCCATGAAATTTCCGCCGCCATGGCAGTAACGCTCGGAGCACTGATGGGGCCGTCTCAAGTTGTCGCTCGACTTTTGGAATATGCGTTTGGCCGCAGCGCTCATCCGGTATGGATAGCAAGGCTAGGGATTCTGGCTTGCATCGTCGGACTGTTGGCCTTGGGGCCGGGGATGGTGATGCTGTCCCTTATCGCAGTGATTACCTTCGGCGGTGGAAATGGGATCATGACCATCGCCAGAGGAACAGTCCCACTTACACTGTTGGGCAGCACCAACCTGGGCATGCACCTTGGCCTGATCGCTCGCCCAGTGTTGGTTGCACAAGCGGTAGCGCCCATGGCATGCGCATACATCCTGGTGCAGCTTGGCCCAAACTGGCTAATTTGGATCATGGCCGGGATATTGGGCATCGGCGCTTTGGTCGCATTCACCAAACTACGAGCCTTCACCCCATCACTGGCTTGATTTCAACCTGGGGGAAGAGAATAGGTTCCAGTGGAGGGGTTGCCTGGCACAGCCCGAGCCGCCAATAGCCGACGTCGTGCCATTTCCCAAGCTTGAAGCCTACTTCTGGATACGTCCCTATATGGGTGAATCCTAGCGACTCGTGCAGGCCCACGCTGCCTTCATTGGGCTGCGCGATTCCAGCGTAAGCGGCGCGAAATCGCTGTTTCTCTAGTATTGGAAGTAGAGTCTCGTAGAGTTCGCGGCCAACACCCTGGCGGCGAGCTGATTCAGCTATGTACACCGTCACGTCAACAGCCCATCGGTAGGCTGCACGTGCGCGATGCTGGCTTGCGTATGCATATCCCTTGATCTCACCACTTTCTTCAGCCACAAGGTAGGGATATGTTTGAAGTGTCGTCGCTATCCGCTGAGCAATTTCATCAACGCTCGGCGGGATCTCTTCGAATGAGATAGCCGTGTTCGAAACTATAGGGGCATAAATGCGCTGGATGCCCTCTGCGTCTGCCACCATTGCCGTACGAACTTTCAAAGCCATAGGGTCATCCCTGATTCAATTTAGTGTTTCTCTGCGGAGAGAAATTTCAGCCCGACTATTCCGGCAAAAATCAGAAAAAAGCAGAAGATTCGCAGTGCACTACGATCCTCACCCAACATAAATATTCCATATACAGCCGTTCCTAACGCTCCGATGCCAACCCATACCGCGTAGGCCGTACCGACCGGAATAGTGCGAGTGGCTAGTGACAGAAGATACATGCTCAGGCAAATGAACACTGCGCAAAATACGCTTGGCCATAAGCGGGTAAAGCCATCGGTACGCGGCATAGCCGCAGCGTAAAAAATCTCACAGCCACCGGCTAGTAACAAAAAAATCCATCCCACAAATAACATCCTTACTGATAATTATGCATCCGGTTTGCATCGAGCATTTGGTCATCTCTTAATTAGGAACAGCAACCGGATCGCGTCCCCGCTGCGGGTTCGAACAAGGACTCAACAATCGTGCAATCAGTGGTGTTTGAGCCTAGGCAGGTTGACTCACAAGCGCCTGCCATGGAAAGCAGCTCAATTCGAATCTGCTGGAGTTTGGTTACTTTCAACTCTACCTCTGCCAAATGCTTCTTGACCACCGACAGTGCGTCAGCACACGGACGATCAGCATCTGCTGCGAGCGCGATGAGTTCTCGTATATCGTCGAGGGGAAAGCCTAACTCACGATTTTGACGGATGAACACGAGTCTTGAACGGTGCTTCTCTGTGTAGATTCGGTGCCTGCCGGTCGACCGCAGGGCCGGAGGTAAAAGGCCTATTTTCTCGTAATAGCGAATCGTCTCAATGTGGCAACCCGTTGATTTAGACAACGCCCCGATTCCTGACATGCGATTCCCCAAGCATTTTCTTGAACCTGTAGTGGCTACAGATATTACCCTGCTCAATCGAAAATTGATTTCACGCGTTTAAGGGCATTTTGTGGACAGAGAACAGCTAGAGAAGAACCAGATTCCCGTCTACTTCGTCGCGGTCATTGTCGCTGCTATCGGAGGTCTGCTCGCACCTAATGCTTCTCAAGCGTTAGGTGCGTTGGTGACACCAGCCATCGCTGTGCTGATGTACGCCATGTTTCTGCAGATCCCATTCCTGGATCTCCGTGAAGGGCTCGCAAACAAGCGTTTCATGACGGCGCTGCTCACAGCCAACTTCGTCGCCATCCCCCTGTTGGTTTGGGCGTTGACCATGGGCCTAACGGATCACCCCGCGATTCTGGTGGGTGCACTGTTGGTCTTGCTGACGCCTTGTATCGACTATGTGGTGGTGTTTACCCATATCGGTAAGGGCGACTCCAAACTGACTCTGGCGGCAACGCCATTACTACTCCTGCTTCAGCTTGTGCTACTGCCCCTGTATCTGGCCTTCATGCTGGGTAATGACTCGGCAGTGGTTATATCTGTCGGCCCATTTGTTGAGGCCTTCGTAGTGCTGATCGCTTTGCCCTTGGTCTTGGCGGTAGCAACAGCTGCCGGTGCAAAAAGGTCACGCGTCGTTGAGGGTTGGAACAATGCTTGGGCTTGGATGCCTGTGCCGGCTATGGCGGCTGTATTGGTCGTAGTGATCGGCTCTCAGATTTCAGCGGTGGTCAGAGACATGGACAAGCTGCTGCCCGTCATTCCTGTCTACATTGGTTTCATGCTCTTGGCACCATTGGTTGGTGCGCTGGTTGCGCGAGCATTCAAATTGCCGGCCATCACTGCAAGATCAGTAGCGTTCAGTAGCTCGACGCGGAACTCGTTGGTGGTTCTGCCCTTGGCACTCGCTCTACCCGAAGAAATCAGAGGGCTAGCTGCGGCAGCAGTCATCACCCAAACGCTGATCGAACTGGTCAGCGAGCTAATTTACATCCGGCTAATTCCTTCATTGGTTTGGCGAAAACCGTAGCGTCAACCACCACTTGGTGGGGGCGAAGTGGGCCGAGATACCGCCGAGCAGCGCCCCAAGAAACCCTCCTGTGCCATTTTTTAGACAGCCGCTGATCATTAAAAAATCACGGCTGTTCGGGCTTGGTGGTTTTCAAATACCAAAGAACTGCGGATTCCACGGCCATCCGGCCACCTATTCCATAAACATCCGGCCACTGATTCCACGATGATCCGGCCACCCATTCCACGCTCATCCGGCCACCCTTAAGGCAGGCAGCAACGCAGGATTATTCACTACCATCGACCTCTTTTATCGAAGCAGAGAGGTCGTCGTGGAGCGTTTATCCATGCGTAAAATTCGAGAAGTGCTACGTCTCAAATTCGAGGTCGGCCTATCTGCCCGCCAGGTCGCTGGCAGCTTGCAAGTAGGCCGAGCCAGCGTCGGTGAGTACCTCAATCGCTTTGCTGCCAGCGGCCTGACCTGGCCCTCTGCGCTGACTGACGCCGAGTTACAACGGCATCTTTTTCCGCCGCCGCCCACCGTTCCCAGCGATCAAAGGCCGGTGCCAGACTGGGCTCATGTACACGGGGAGTTACGCCGCCCCGGCGTAACTCTGGCCCTGCTTTGGCAGGAATACCGACTCGCCCACCCGCAAGGCTTCCAATACAGCTGGTTCTGCGAGCACTACCGCCTCTGGGCCGCCAAGGTCGACGTGGTCATGCGCCAGGAGCACCGTGCCGGCGAAAAGCTGTTCGTCGATTACGCCGGCCAGACCGTACCGGTCATTGATCGGCGAACCGGCGAGATCCGCCAAACGCAGATCTTCGTCGCCGTTCTCGGCGCGTCCAGCTACACCTTTGCCGAGGCCACCTGGTCGCAGAAGCTGCCTGACTGGCTGGGCTCGCACGCCCGCTGTTTTGCTTTTTTCGGTGGCACATCGCAGATCCTGGTGCCCGATAATCTGCGCAGCGGCGTCACCAAGGCGCATCGCTACGAGCCCGACATCAACCCCAGTTACCGCGATCTCGCCGAGCATTACGGCATCGCCGTATTACCTGCTCGCTCGCGCAAACCCAAGGACAAAGCCAAGGTCGAAGTCGGCGTGCAAGTCGTCGAGCGCTGGATCCTCGCCGCGCTGCGCAACCGCCAGTTCTTCTCGCTGGGCGAACTCAACACGGCAATCAGCCTGCTGCTCGAACGCCTCAATCAAAAGCCCTTCAAGAAGCTGCCCGGCTCACGCCGCTCGGCCTTTGAGACCATCGACCAACCCGCACTGCAACCGCTACCAGAACATCCGTACATCTACGCCGAATGGAAAAAGGTGCGGGTGCACATCGACTACCACGTCGAGGTCGAGGGCCATTACTACTCGGTGCCGTACCAGTTGGTGAAGCACCAACTCGAAGTGCGGCTAACCGCTAAGACCGTCGAGTGCTTCCACGCCAACCAGCGGGTGGCCAGTCACCTGCGCTCGCTGCACAAAGGCCGCCACACCACCCAAACCGAGCACATGCCCAAGAGCCACCGGGAGCACGCCGAATGGACACCGCAACGGCTGATCCGCTGGGCCGAGCAGACCGGGCCTAACACCGCTGGCGTTATCGCCTACATCCTTGAGCGCCGAATCCATCCTCAGCACGGCTTCCGCGCCTGCCTGGGCATCCTGCGCCTGAGCAAGCAGCACGGCGAAGAGCGGCTGGAAGCCGCTTGCCAGCGAGCGCTGGCACTGGGCGCGTGCAGCTACAAAAGCCTTGAATCGATCCTGCGCCAAGGGCTGGAAAAGCTACCGCTGTCCCAGCAAAACCTGCCGCTACTGCCCGACGAACACATCAACCTGCGCGGCCCTGGCTACTACCACTGACCTGAAAAAGGAGCACCAAAATGCTGCCCAATCCGACACTCGACAAGCTGCAAACCCTGCGCCTGCACGGCATGATCAAGGCGCTGAGCGAGCAACACGCCACGCCCGATATCAATGATCTGAGCTTCGACGAACGCCTCGGCCTGATGATCGACCGCGAGCTGACCGAACGTGAAAACACGCGTCTGAGCAGCCGGCTGAAACTGGCACGACTGCGCCACAACGCTTGCCTGGAAGACATCGATTACCGCAGCCCACGCGGCCTGGACAAGTCCCTGATCCTGCAACTGGGCAGCGGCCAATGGCTGCGCGATGGCTTGAACCTGATCATCGGCGGCCCGACCGGTGTAGGCAAAACCTGGCTCGCCTGCGCGCTGGCCCACAAGGCCTGCCGTGACGGCTACAGCGTGCGCTACTTGCGTCTGCCGCGCCTGATGGAGGAACTGGGCCTGGCCCACGGAGACGGTCGATTCGCGAAACTGATGGCGGGCTATGCCAAGACCGACTTGCTGATCCTGGACGACTGGGGCCTGGCGCCGTTTACCGCACCGCAACGGCGCGACATGCTTGAGCTATTGGACGACCGCTACGGCAACCGCTCGACGCTGGTCACCAGCCAGATGCCCGTGGACAAATGGCATGCACTGATCGGCGATCCGACCTTGGGCGACGCGATCCTCGACCGGCTGGTGCACAACGCTTATCGGATCGAACTGAAGGGCGAATCGATGCGCAGACGCGCAACGAAATTGACGACGACAGGGACTTCAGACTAACAATGCAAACCTGCGTCGCTGCGCTCCGACTGCCTGGCCGGATGAGCGTGGAACGGGTGGCCGGATGTTGGTGGACTGGGTGGCCGGATGGCGTGGAATGCGCAAGAACAGTCGCTTCAGAAAGTTTTAACCTTCTACCCCTCGGGTTCTACAGTGACTTGTCGGCGGACTATCTGAAAATACATTGCACTTGTCCGACCTAAACTTGAGGCGTGTGCTACATCGATTTAACGGATTCCACTTCCACGTATTTGTATTTCTTCCTTGCAGCCCTCACAGCCTCTTGCTCAGCAAGCAACGAGCTCAGGGTGTCAGCTTCGTGAATCAACTCGATCATTTTCCCCTCAAACTCGTTCCCAACCCGGAGTGTGACCCGCAGCCTGGGCGTAAACGCTTTCGCCACTTTCTTCTTGGCTATTGGAGCCTCTGCCGGCTTTGTTAAAACAACTGCTGGCACAGGCTCCTGCGCTAGCGGAGTAGAAACTTGCTCCTCTGGCTGAGGCGTACCAAAAAGGGCACGACGCATTTCTTCTTCAGTTAAATCAGAGTTCATAGAACATCTCAAAGGGACGCGTTTCGCTGGGCAAGTTTTAATAAGATTGTTGCTGACTGGTGTTCGAGGAGCCTGCGCGGACGTCAAATCCCCAGTTCGATTTCAAGACAAGAGCCTCGTAAGGCTTGCGAAAGCTTCACCTTTGGCAGCAGTGTAATGAGCCCGTCAACTAAGTTGCTAGCGTGACGTGTGTACAGCGTGATTGTGCCTGCATCAGGCGTTCGACCTGGCACGATGGCACCTACCCGCTGCTGGGCAATTTTCAGTATGCTCATGACGTCCTGACTCACCTGATTGATGGACAGGTGCTCTACCAACGGTCTGGGCGGAGGCGCGGCTCCACATTTCGATGACCGCTTGGAGTAGTCCGTCTGAGCCAAGATGCTCGAGGGCCATTTCCCATAGCTGACTTTCCTGCACCATATCCAGGCGAGGCCTAGTCATAACGGAGTTCCTGCAGCATGAGGCTCTTTCTTGATTGCGAGTTCACCCGGCTCTCAGCCACAGCGAAGCTGATATCACTCGCACTGGTAGCTGAGAATGGACGCGAATTCTACGTGGAATTGCTCGACACATGGCGAGTAGAAGACTGCAGTGATTTCGTAAAGAAAATCGTGCTTCCGCAGCTGTGGGGTGGAAGCTACGCATTGCCCATTGTTGAAGCCAGGATGTCGCTGCTCAGGTTTCTGACGTCGTTCAAAAAGGAGGTCGAGATCGTCACTGATGCTCCCCAGTACGACTGGGAGCTTTTTTGCGATCTGGTCTATGACGGCGGGCGATGGCCCAGAATCGTTCGTAATTTCCCTACTGACGCAACGACACTTACTCCGACTAGCGAGGGCGAGGAGCTGCCCCATCATGCTTTGCTCGACGCCAGGATTATCGCTGGCATGTTTGCTCAGTGATGCCAGGGTACTGTTGCGGCTCGCTAACCTTTACGACGGTGAAGTGACGTCTAAACCTCTAGTTCAGTGCAGGAATTCGTTGAGGTTACGCTTCATGGGCTGGCCATGGTGGTGAATCAGCGTGGGGGCAGCTCAGTGAAGCGAAGTCTGGGATAGATCCTCTGTTCAACCGCGCACTCGGAAATTTGCCAGAATGCCGAAAGGAGTGCTTGCTCTGACGGGCAGTGCCGCGTCATAACCTCGAACTCGTTGTAATCAAATGCCACTACACGTACACGTACATCATCCATGAAATCCAAGATCATGGCCCCGTACTCTTCATAGGTATCGCTAAACAGCTCTTTTACCACCACGACTCCTAAAAGGGGACGTGCTGCAAGATCGATTTTGAGGGGCGTACCATCAACAAGCCGCAGCGCGGGATTCCCCTCACGCTCGATAGTTGAAACTGCGCCACGTAGCTGCGATAGGCCTCCTTTCAACTGACTCAGGGCCTTCTTACGCTTTCGTTCAAGCTTTGTCCCCATCATCTCAGCTGTGTTTGGGCTGTCCTTAGCCTGTAGTAAAAGCGTGACCTCCGTCCCCAAAACAACAGCATCGGTCAGCTCTTCCCCATCGGAGACTTTCACTGGCCCATGGATGATTTGCTCCGCCGAGTAAGCACGCTGGAGCAGATAGATGATATCCAGCTCCTGTAGGTGTCCTGGCTCCGGTCGCTCAAGGTGAGTATTTGAGAAACCCCTGGAACCATGGAAGCCTTGGCGAGTGAGGTCGGTGATCAGGAAGTCGCTTGGAAATAGATCCTCCAAGAGCGTCAACGTTACTGCTCGGCTGTCGTCTTCCCTAGTCGTAAAGCTGAACCAGTCATCTGCCTGCTCCATCATGAGATGCCAGTGCTCCTTCCCCAAGGGATTGACACCCTTTGCATGCTTTCGGAGCTCTTCAAGGCTAGCGTGCGCTGTACTACTAAGAAGCTCGCGATTGTGTTCATCAAAAAAACAGACGCTAAAATGGTCAGGAAGGCTTTTCAGCCCCTCTGTAACAGGATCGCTACCCATCAGGGGTGTTTTAATAGTCAGCGGACTAATCGGGTCATCAAAGCAGGCCGTCAACAGCGTCAGGCCTTGCGCCTCATCAGACTCGTATGGCGCAAGATAGAACTTCAGCTCGCGCTTCTCACGTGCGGCGAGGATAAATTCTTTGCCCGCTTTGACCACGAGCACTGGGCCGTCAGGGCCATCTACAATCCAAAGACCACGACCGAGCGATGCAACGTCCTGAAGCACTTCGGGCTTCATGATGGTTAGGTACATTGGAGCCCCTGATGAAATTTCCCTTCGCGTTGCCGCATGGGCTTAGAACAATTTATCCAAAGGTACGAATACTGAACCTGTCTCAGCAGCCGCCCGCACTTTGCGGTCTATGACATCCGCGAATGGGATGTGCCTCTCTAAAGCATGGTTGATATCTTTTCCCGAAATGCATATCAGACTCTTGCCGCGTCCGAATGCCTCCAGCCCAACGTCAGTGAATCCGTAGTAACTGATAAAAACACCTCGTGTCCAAGCTGCCTTTTGGCTGATCTTGCCTTGAAAAATGTGCAGCTCTCCTGCACCAACAGGGTTCACTACCCACTTCGCCTCAACAAGGTAGATGTCCCCTCGGCATTGGAAGCTTCCATCTATCTGTTCCCCCGTATTCCGAAATGGTGCGCGAGGTTGGAGGTTGGATGCCTCAAACAGCTGCTGGAGGAACGTCTCGAATGCGTAGCCACGTGCTTGAGGAGCGAGCTTATGAATGTCCAATAGGGCCCTCTTCAACTGAGCTGCCTGATCAACATTTACCGGACGCACAGCTGCGAAAGGATCGCCCTTGATGACGTCGGCAGATGAGCCGGATTCCAAGCCTTGAATCAAAGTCAGAAAGCGCCCCTCGGCGTTAACCACAGGCTCATCTTTGTGTTGGTTGGCCAGCGCTGCCTGGCGATATTGCCAGAGTGCTTTGAGCGCTCGCACGCAAGTCGGTGTATCGGCAAGCGTGAGGAAGCTCCGCAGGCGCTTAGCTTTGGATGTACCATCCGCAGTGAACAGCGGATCATCAATATCGATCTCCAGTTCTCCGAGGAAGAACTGGGACATGGTGCGGTCTGAGAAGTCCAACACGTAACCCCCTTCCATCCCAAAAAGAAGGTCGATTAGCTTCATATCCAGTGGTTTGATCTTCGGCATGCCACACGTCCTTGGCTAAGCATAGGGAACCGAGCATACGATATCGCTGAAAGTGTCCAATAACTATCTGCTCCCGAAGAAGTGTTCAAAATCTCGGAGACCGGGTTCAGTGACAACGGTTCTGGGATCGAGCAGGCAACATTGTGCTGGCGTGCGAAATGACAAGCGGAGCACGCAGGCCCGATCAGGGCCGGAGATTTGAGGATGGAAGCCCGAAGGGGCCAAGTCCCGCAACAGCGGGATTGGTACACGACAGCCGTCCCCGAAGCGGGGCAAGCCCAAAACACCGATCAGCGACTACTGGAGGCGATCCGGCGTTGGCAGATACCTGTCTCCCGCTATGCGCATGAACTCATGCAAGCTACGCCGCCCGACGTCACGCCTAAACGTCGCAATGACGTACTTCGAGTTGACCGTGTTGATCACCCAAAACCTGCCTTCCTTCGTTACGGACTGAATGTCTGATGTCCGAATCAGCCTACCATCTGCAAATCGTTGGTACGGCCCAGGGCAAATGTGACCGAACACCACACCAACAGCACTGCACGCATGAATATGGACATTCACCAGGTAGGCCGTGACCAGCCCGTCGTAGTCTTGATTCACTGCTTTGGCGATGCGAAGAAGGTCGAAGTCCGAGTAGCGCTTTTCGTGTAAATCGACTGCGACTGTATTGATGTCGTCCATGGCTACACAGCCTTCGAAGCTGAGGCTACGCCGGTGGTCGCAGCACTGCGCCGATATAGCTCCCTGACCCCAACCAAGGCATCGACATCCAGGTCGCGTTGATGGGTATTGACGTACACATCACCACTCTCGACCTGCAGAACACAGATTGGCACTTCTGCCTGGTTGAACCCCATGGAAAGTGATTTCAGCATTTCCATCTTCCAGCCTGACCCTTTGTTCATCCATGCCGGGGTAACGACCTGGACATCTTCAATGACCATGCTCTCGTCTTGGGAGACCAGCAGCTCTACCAAGCGAGGCTCATCGTTCAGCATCTCTTCATAAGCTACGAACCGTCCCTCATGCCGGCGCTTGAGACTGACGTGATACCAATGAGTAACCAAGGATCGCGACAAGGCGTGAAAGTGAGCGAGACCGTCCCCAAACATACCCACCGGGCCGGCCTGGTCTTGCATGCTAATCCTGAACATCGTGCATCTCGTGTGGAGCAGGCCTGCTTAGCGCCTGCGATTAACATAAGCCGAATATTGTCTTGAGCGATGCGGTCATCTCGCGCCCTTTGCCTACCAAGGCGTACACCGTATTCCGGGTCTCGAACAGGCAAACGCCGTCGAACGACTTGCACAGGGTCGAGCGTACCCAGCCCCCTGGAGGGAACCGGCCCTGGCTGTCGTAGGTGACGCAATGGGAATAAAGGAACATTGTCTGCAGGCCTATGGCGCGTACCCTGGCGAGCGATTCAGGAGGCTCGTCCACGTGAAAGATGAGCCAGTCCTCGACCAAACAGTACGGTTTCCGACCGAAGCGATCCGCCACCAATGCCTCTATTTCGGCTTGAGGTAGCTCTGTTCCGAAGGACGATATCTCACCCTCCCGGAGCAACTCGTGCTCCGAAGAATTACCCATAAATTGATGATCCTCATGACGACAGCAAAATTCAGCGTGCGGCGCACGTGTTGATTGGCGCAGGCAGGCTGCAAATCCCATCGCTATGACTATATACATTTGAATGGGATCAATCAAACGCGGCATACCGTCTCCTTTTGGGGGAGAACAGCCTGGATGTCTTTGCGCAAGGCGTACGCAGCAACATTACAGTGGCTAAGGATGCGGCGGGGCTTATCGCAGACAGAGCTCCAAGCCCAGACCGATCAAGGGCACATCAGCCGATTGGAGGCATCGACTAGATCAGCCAGTGTCGACCTAACTGCTGATATCGCTCAGGCATTGGGGGTAACACCACTTACATTTCTCACACTGGTAGCTGCCTCCCATGAGGGTAAGACGGCACGCTCAGCTTTGAATGAGACGCTCGCTGAATTGCTCGTCTTGGGTGTTCTCGACGAGGTGCTCCCTAGTGAGCCAAACAAACTTGTAGCCCCCCAATCAGCCGCTGCTGCAGAAAAACTGAAGGCGGTACGGGAACTGAAGAATACTGGGCTTTCCCAGTTGGAAGTCAGTCGGCAGTTGGGACTGCCACGCAGCACCGTTGGTCGGCTTTGGCACATAGAGTGAATGCCGGGTGTCCAGCCTCATGCTCCTGTCGAAGTTTCTGGTAGGCAAACATCGCTACATGGGCTAAATACGGAAGTTTACATGGTTAACATCACAAAAAATCAGCATTATGTTCCTCGATTATTAATTAGAAACTTTGCTATCAAAGGCAAGGTTTGGACATACGATAGCTCTCGCGATATTCTTCGCTCCACCAAGCCTGAAGGTGTTTTGTCAGAAAACTTCTTTTACGACAAAGATAACCAAGTTGAAAATTTTCTTTGTACCGTTGAGGCGCTGGCAGCCCCTAAGATTGCTCAGATAATAGCCAGCCCAACTGAGAGAGTTCCGCGTCAGGACATCGATCTTCTTCGTTTTGTTTTGGTTCAGTTAGGCAGAACACCCGGCGCTTACGGGACGGCAAGAGGTAATTTGAAAAGCTACACAGACTCATATGTGGCCCAGCAGCTTAAAATCCTTGGTCATGATCCCAAGGAATTTGAAGGGGTATCGATAGTGCTTGAGGATGAGAAGGATCTGTTAAGGATCTCAGCAGTCGGAAGCGCTTTGAATTGGCCACTCATTCGAGATCTGGAGCCCCACGTATTTATTAACTCAACACCCTTGGATTTTGTACTTTCAGACAATCCATCCTGCTTTTATAATTGGTATTTAAAAGACGAAACTGGTATGTGTGCCACCAGCCTGACGAAGCGGGGGGTACAAATTTTTCTACCCATATCAAATCGCTTAATGCTTACCTTTTATGATAGTCGTACCTATAAGGTGGGCAATGGGCGGGATGGCTTTACCAAGTTAAACTCTACAGAAGACGTCAGGCTATTGAACTCTCTGCAGTTCCGAAGTCGGACGTCGTCAGTGATTTTTAGTTCGAGCTCTCAAGCTCAGTATGTCAAAGACAGTTGCCAAAGGCTTGAGCCAGACTCACTCTTTCAAAGCAATTGGGATACCACAGAGCCCGTACCCATCGGCGGAGATAAGCTCTCAGCCAAACATTTTGTGTGGCGCTCTCAGCTCAGGCTCAGTCGATGGCTGTCAGTGGTCAAGATTAAGAGAAAGGCAAACCGGTTCGGAGATCGCGGGCAGGATCGTGACCCGGAATTCGTAGCGGATTTTAAACTTATGATGGAGAACTTAGAGACAGTACGAGCACAACATAATGGTGGCTCCCTGATGACTTAAAGCTACCTCAAATGAGCGGCCTGCCTTGGCGTTTTTTAGGTCTGAAACAAAGTCATGAGATTTTGGTGGATGTGGTGTGCTACACCAACCTGGGCGCCATCAGTAGGATTTACTATCGAAAAATTTTAGACGACCGATGGCAGACTTTTGGTTTTCTTCTACAGGTAGCTCACAGGAGCTTTTGTGCACAATATCAACTCAAGCGGAGAGTACCTGGAGCGGCTTGTAGCCGAGATATTTCGGGCGCTGGGTTACGAGGATGTTCGCAACAACCCTCAGGCATGACTGCCTTGGAAAGGCATTATGAGATCGACGTTTCCTTTATAAGGGACGGTGAGGTTGGCGTAGCTGAAGTTAAGCACTACAGATATTTATCTCCCCCCACCCCCAGTCTATTTCTGAAGGCTCTCAGACAGGCAGATAGTGTAAGAGAGCTGGTAGGAGCCCGCGTTGCTATCCTTGCTTTTTCGTGCCCATTAACACCCAGCTTGGCGGAGGCTGCGAAGGAATTCCCTCTGGTCGAAATTTGGGATGCTGCGGAACTATTCAGACGCGCGGCTGGATTTCCAGGGCTTACACGGAAGCTGGAGCACTTCTTCGAAGCAACGACATCTCCCTACACCAAGCCAGCCTTGGCGCTAGAAACCGGTCTTTCCGAAACTAAAGAGATGCCCCAAAAGACTGGGCGCCGATTGGCCGATACACTTCTGGGTATTAGACCTGGACGAAAGATGGCGGCTGCTTTCGAGGACGCGTGCATCGCCGCTTTGAAGTATCTGTTTGAAACCGACCTTCATGGATGGCATGAGCAGTCGAATACCGATGATGAGCTTCACCGCAGGGATCTCATATGTCGAATACTTCCTAACGCTGAAATCTGGAAACTCATGCTCAATGATTTGGGCAGCCGGTACGTGATTTTTGAGTTCAAAAATTATACCGACCCAATCACTCAGAAGGAGGTGGTTACGACTGAGCGATATCTGTATCCCTCAGCCCTTAGAAAGCTTGCAATCATGATATCGCCCAAAGGGTGTGCCCCTTCAGCAGACAAGGTTATCCGAGGTGCCATGCGAGAAGGAGGAAAGCTGATTGTTTCACTCACCGTGCCCCAAATAGAGAAATTGCTCATCGCGAAGGATGATGGCGGAGACCCGAATACTTATTTATTCGAACGGGTCGACGAGTTTCTGATGGGGTTGGGCAGGTAGAAATTTTTCAGCTCGGTGGTTGCCTATGCGACGTCTTGAGACTGTGGGGGAGCGCGCAGGCCAACATGGCCGAAGGCGCGAGGATGGAAGCCCTACGGGCCATGACACTGGCGTTAGCCAGGGCATGGTCTACGACAGCAGTCCCCGTCAGGGGCGCTCCATGAATGCGTTGAGTCAGATTTCCTTCAAAAGCATCTCGAGTGTTTGATGCTCCCAGACGGAGAGCAGGGCAACAGGATCAGTCCCATATCGATCACCTGCGTCAAACGACCAGCGCCGCCCATCTGGGCTCACGCAGTTTGCGCAGTAGTCGATCTCATCGCAGTCTTTGTGAATCGAGACCTTCCAACCGTCTACATTGATCTGGAAGTGGCCGGCATAAATCTCGTCCCACGATTCATGACCCACCTTACTCATAACGGTTCGACCAAAAATGGCCTCCCTAAGTACCTGGGATACCTCTCTTGCGGAGAGCTCAGCCGCAGTGTTTTCGCTAACGCTACCTACCTGGGATGAACGCGCTGCCGCTCTGGCCTCTTTCAGCCTTCGCTCAGCGTACATAGCCGGGTCATCAGCTGGCAGCGGGTAGCCTGCAGCAGATAGAGCTTTGGCGCGATCTTCGATGAGCAGACGCTCAGGATCGCGAACCGTTTGGTAGGCTCTGCCTGGTACGCGTCGAGTTGTGTCCATTCCCGGCTCCCCAGAAGGCTGATGACTAAGAGCGACTAAATTACTTTTAGAACGATAACAGAACGCTTCTAATAGCGATGCCGAGCTCCGAATCATGAGGGTAGGATGCGTTGCGATCTATGCTTCATAGAGCCTCAGACACCAAGCAAGCGGAGCGCGCAGGCGTGAGGGATGCGAGCCCGCAGGGGCGAGACACGCCTTGGCGGGGCTCGATTCACGGCAGCCTGACGCCGCAGGCGGCATGCCATCAACGCCAACAAGAGGTAACTCACATGCCCGACGATGAACTCCGCGAACTAGAAGCCAAGAGACGAAAGGCTTTGTGGATGCTATCGAGCATATCCCCAGGCGAGTCGAAGGCGTTCGATGCCTTATCCATCCTTGATGACCTTGAACTTCAAGAGCGAAAAAACTCCCCTCATACGGTCAAGGCCTTTGAGCTCAACCAGCTTCGGGATTGTGTCACGGTGCAGCATCACCATTCCGGAATCGACATCATTTTGGAGCAGACTATTCCGCAGCCCTGGAGGGAGCGTTTCAACCAGGCAAGTATCGGCTCGACCAGGTTGCTTGATGGGCCATACGCCTCGGACTGGTATAAATTCCTGGCTTGCTGGCAATCAGAGATGCAGAATCTCAAGGCACACAGAGCTGCCTGCAGTGAGCCCAAGCTGGATTGATGCAGGCGGAGAATAGACGTGGAACGAGACAACGATGACACTGTGTATTGCGATATCCAAATGCCTGTGGCCCAAGGCCGAGAGCTACTGGAATTAGTGAACGCACTACGAGAATCGAAAGCTCATCCAAGTCTCGACAGAGTCTTCGAACACATGCAAGACGAGCTCGGTACGTCCATCGATATCGTGGACAACCCGCCAACGTGGGGGCCTTGGTGTGAGTGAAACTCCTAGTGGAGCCATCAAAGCTCCGCATCCCAGGCATCCATCGCCTCGCTCAAAGTCGCGTACCAATGGAGTCCACCGCTCTGCAAGGCATTTGCAACTTGCCTGTTGGTATTGCCGTCGACCCAAGTAGGGAGACTCTCTATGGCTTCTGTGAACAGACTGGCTGTAGCGACAGCGGATCGCCCCGTACTTGTAGACTGGAGGCACACGTAGCGCACAGCAGCGCCGGTCTGCAAGCGACGCCAAGCTACCAACTCGATACAGTCCATGGCACTTACTGGAGCCTCTACGGAGGGACTCGCTTCCTGTTCTACCAGAAGGTCTGTCGCTGCCTCGAAAGGTCTCCTAGGCACTTCTGGTTTTTGGACAAGATGCTTCAACTGCTCACGTGAGGCGATTATCTGATCTCGGAGTTCTTCAGGATCGATGGACATCCCGCCCCCCGGTGTCACCCTGAGGGTCTTCAAGGAGTTCGCCGCCAGGATGAACGGCTCTTCGCATTTAAGGGTGTAGCTGATTTCTAAACCCTCCTGACTTCAGCAAGCACCTGGCTATGTAATTGGTTAAATTTCTAAAGCCCAAGGCGGTACCTCGTAAGTGCTCAAGTCGCCCGTTGATAGCTTCTGTTGGACCGTTGCTGGTTCCTGGCCGGTCGAAGTAGGCAAGGATGCTCTCAGCGTATTTTTTCAGCGTTTCCCCCAAGCCTTTCACCTCGATGAGCGCTTTGGGCAAGTCGCTGGCTGTAATGATATTTATGACCTCTTCCATGAGTTTTTTACCACGTTTTCGATCCGGCTCGTTGTAGGCGCTGACCACCCGTTGGTACATGCTCCAGGTGCAATCCACTTCGAGGTGGTGCTCATCTGCAAACAGCTGGAACAGTTGCTTTTTGTTGGCGTCAGACAGGTAGCTGATCCGAGTCAGTAGCGTTCGACGGCTTTTGTAGAGCGGGTCATTTTTACGCCCTCTGCGGCCCAGGATGTCGTGTTGCACACGCCGGCGGCATTCATCCAGCATGTTGCTTGCCCAGCGCACGACATGGAAAGGATCCAGCACGGTTTGGGCTTGAGGCAGGGCTTCTTGCGCTGCAGATTTAAACCCCGTAAAACCGTCCATGGCAATGCTTTCGATCTGGTCACGCCACGATTTGGGGCGACTCTGTAGCCATTGCTTAAAGGCTTGTTTGGAGCGGCCTTCCAGCACATCGAGCAAGCGGGCCGGCCCGTTTTTGTTACGCACGGGCGTAAGGTCAACCACGATGGTGACGTACTTGTCACCACAGCGTGTATGTCGCCAAACATGCTCATCCACGCCCAGCACGGTCACACCGTCAAAACGTGTCGAGTCATTAAAAAGCAGGCGCCGTCCTTCGTTGATAATGGCATTATTAGCGGTGTGCCATGCAACATCAAGCTGGCTCGCAACACGAGATACCGACAGATGATCCAGCACGATGGCAGCTAATGCCCAGCGTATCGCCCCATATGAAAGCTTTGAACGTGGAGGTGCTGCACTGTTTGTATCTTCATGCCAGAAACAGCCGCAAGCACAACGCCAGCGACGGATACGCAGCAGCAATCTGGTTGGTCGTTGTCCGTAAGGTGTGTGAGCAAGATGCCTATCGACAGTACCGCGTGAAACACCAGCAGCCCCGCACTTGGGGCATGGCTCGGGTGCTTTGGTTAAACGACATTCGATGACGGCGCGCTCTGCACAAAGATGTTGTCCAGTGGCAGTCAGGCCGAGGTTATTCAGTTGGCAAAAGCTGGAAAGATCAGGGCTAGAAAAGGTAAGATTGTTCACGTCGGGGGCTTAGTTTTTGTTGGTGTGAGAGCTTACATTTTCTAAGATCCTCGACTCCTTTTCCAGCCGGTCAGATTTTTTCTACACCCTTAAATGCGAAGAGCCGGATGAACTCGCGTTCACGCGCTTTCTCCCACTCAGGGCGAAGGTCGGAGCTGATAAGGTTCCAGAAGCGTGTAAGCAGCAACAAAACGTTCTCCTGACCTAAAGCCCAAGGCTTAAATCCATTGGTTATGAACCATGGTATCTCAACACTACTGCGTGAATGATAGACCCGCCCCAGAATTCGCGGAATCATTCGCGTCCAGGCAGAATTGGAGCGATTCCTTTGACCGTTTTCTCTCTTGCAAGCTCACGAGCAAAATCATCATCCCTTAAAGCCTCAAGCTTCTCCATCTCTACGTTATACTCTTGAATTGTAAGGGTAGAGCCGAGCTGGGCCCTGAGTTTACGAGAGTATTTATCGAACTGCTCCATGGCTCGAATTAGGAAAACATTGCTAACTGTAGTGCTATACCCCTCAATCTCCTTGAATGCTGCATGTACATAGCCCATGATAGTCGCAATTGATTTCTGGCCGGTATACATCTTAACTTCCTCAAGATAGCTTTCATCAGAAAGCAACCTGACTTCAAAGTCTCCTGCGCGCCTATATCTATCCCGCTGTACAAACTCCATTACTAAGTTCGTGATAAACGAGTGGCGAAACATGTGTGCGCATGCTTGCTCCTCGATGCCAGCAAACCTGCGCACTGAACCGATCTCGTTACCAAGGGATGTTTCTGAAAGCGGAGTTCCGGTTGCTGATGATACAAATACGAAACCATGATCATTAATACTAGAGAATTTATTTCTTACAACTTTGTCTCTGTGAAACTCAATGTATGAGATCAGCTCATTGAGGAACATCTTATTTACGGGTATCTCTCTTTCCTCGCTGTCGTCGCCCTTCAGCGTGATAAACCTAAGCATAGGGTGCTTCATCTCATACGCGGTCAGGACATCTACGACCTTAAGACTCGCCACCTCTGAAAGCCTAGCCCCAGAGTTTTCCAATGTTGAGATGAATGCATGCCGCCGAATCTTGATGAACCGTGAGCCCCCCATTTCATCGACAGCGCTCCTGAGCTGGTCGACATGAACAGCAGGAATCGCATTCCGCTCGTGCCTCCTACCACCAGGTGGAAATGCGTGGTGCCAAACACTATGCACAGCATAATCACGACCACGCTTATCTTTTTTCACTGTAACGCTTTTAGTAATCTTTATTCGTCCTCCAATCGCGACGAAATTAGGTTGCTCATAAAGCCCTCCAATATACTTTAGAAAGTCTATACATACAGTCCCAACGTCTACAACGGTGAGTGTGGCCTTCTTCTTCTCACGAAGATTTTTGGGATCTACCTCCGTACCTAGATGATGAATAAACCGTGTAAAGTCGTTATCTGATAGATCTATAAAGTCAATGTTTGAAGCATAACAGAATCTAACCAACTGACTGATTTTTTGAGCGTACTCACCTATCGTCCCACCTTTTCTACCTGTACGCGCTAACCCTTTACGCTTCATCCTATTGGGGCGAACCGTAAGGGAAAGCATGTAGAGATTCGCGGCAAAACAGGGTGCCCCGTTTGGCCAATTGATGAATGTCAGATTGCTCGCATCCCTAGTCACGAGCTTCCCCAGTGCGTTGTGGTCAAACAACTCAAGCTCAGGAACCACTGAATAAAGCTTACGCTCAGGGAAATTACTCACTCCGTACTACCTTTAAAGACTGGATATTCTCGTGAGATGGAATCACGTCAAAAGGAGACTCATTAAGCGAGACTATTGCCAACAGTGCATTTACGGCTTCGCTAGCGCTTTTATTTCTAATAGCCTCACTAGAACCATCCCTGGTTTCTTTGATTCCGGAGATAGCAGTGGAAAGCCCTTGAAGCAATCTGAAATTAGCACGGCGCAGTGCGACCACCGTACATTCTAACTCGCTATTAATTTGCTCCAGCCCATGTTTGGTCTTCTTGGTGGGCTTGTTGCCCCTTTCGGCATACGCGGCAATTGCATCCTTAGCCACGCCTCTAAGACGCTCTAGCCCTGCGAAACCGTGATGACCAAGTAATTCATCGGATTTTTTTTTGAGGGTGTTCAGACTTGTGGAGTCGATAGCGTAATGCTGGCCAGCCAAATCGAACTTGTAAGAAAGCGAAGCCAAAGCCCCCTGATTTTTTAGAGCGGAAGTAACAACCTCATTTGAGACGTATTTTTTAACATCGGCAAGTACGTCCTCTAGCAGAACCTGGCGCGCCTTGATTGACTGATTGTGAACTTGAATTTCCGACCTAGGCTTACCCATGATTACGCCCCCTTTACGTGAACAAGAACCTGCATTTCCTTGCCATAAGCACCAAGAACAAATACAGGCTCAAATTTGACAATGCCTTTACTCATCAAATGCTCTAGATGCTCCGAAAAGGATTCTTGATCTACAAGACGCACATCATCCGTTCCGAACTGCTCCTTCATCAACGCACGTAACGATTTATAGTTATGCACATCACCAGTGAAGAAGTTCTCAGCAATGATTTGAGCTTCCGCCCCACGGAGGGATGCGCCATCTGTGGCATCTGTAATGTACCTCCATGCATGCTCAATATCGTTATGCCCGAGAATCCAACGCAGTGTATCTATGCGTCCTTTGCCATACGCGTGAAAAAATAACAAAGCCGCCACGCGGCGCAACTGGTGTTGCCTGACATAATACCGTAGACCTACCTCATTAACTTCACTCTCGAAGTAGTCACAAAGGAAGTCGAAACAGGTATTCATGCTTGTTTTCGTGGCAGAATATAGTACCTTTCTTCCATGGAGAGAAGGAACAGAGAAAATAGTAGGAGCTTCAGCCGAGAAGCCCGCATCAATCAGCTCCTCTTGAAGCCGCACTAATTGCGCAAGCATCTGTACCGCAAGGGGATCTATAGGCCTAGCATCATACTTACGGAGACCATACGTATTTGTTGTGCTCTTTTCTCTCCTAAACATCAGCCAGGTACTCGTGGAGTCGAATGCTTGTGCTGATGGGATCTGCAAAAGCTCATCGATTCGCCGCGCCATAAGCAAACCAACAACAAATTGAATAACACCAATATAAACATAGACAAGTTCAAGCAGGCCTACATTGGATCTTAGTCGCCCAAAATATTCCTCTTTCGCTCCCTTGCGATTTTCAAGACCACTACCATCGACATCACTTGTATTTCTGCAACCAAGCCCCAGCTTCGTTACGCCGTGACGCTCCAAATCACTGCCAATAATTGAAACAACCTGTTCGTCTGTTAGGCTTGTAAGCGACTTGTCATGCTCGTCACAGTATCGAGCCAACCTGCAAAACCCCTCAACTACGAGAGGGCCAAGCTCGTAATGAAACTCGACAGCTCCTTTGAATAACTTAAAAATAGTGCCGGAAGGCACTGTCACAAAGCGACCAGGCTTGGCTAACTCTGGCGTGTAACCTTTGATTCCATCCAAGACTCGCTCACTAGGCCCTGGCACACCAAGATTTTTAAGCAGCCCCATTCCATATAAGAAATTGTAAAACAGCCTGTACTGGGACTCAGCCATAAGACTCCCCGAACTAGAAGTAACCCTAACCCCCTCCATCTCACGTTTATAGGATTCTCCAAGCGGATAGAAACTGAGGATTTCATGCCTCGGTTTGGCCATGCTGCCACGGATCGTATTTTTGTAAATCTCGTTTGAGATACGTACGGAGTTTACCGTATAGCCAGCACCTCTATGTCCGTCGTAGTGGCCTTTATAATATAAAGCGGCCCGGATACGTGGAATATTTTCAACGGAAACATCAAGCTCGTTAGACTCGAGCTGAGTAGAACTTATCTCTAACATCGACGGATTCACTTCCAATATGGAAGATATCGTCGCGCCTGGGATCTCATTCAACAGGACTTGAGCATACTCACACAATTTCCCTGACCAATCATACAGCGCTTCGGCCACGGAGGATTCTGAAGACAGCTTGTTCAGTATCCATTTCATATCGCCTTCAGACAAACCTGCCAACCCTGCACTTAAAAGTTTAAGCTCGGTCGCGTGAATTAGCAGACAGTCAATGACACCTACCGCTGCGTGAAATTTCCTCCTTAATGTCTCAACACTTTGGGAGTTGGCCATTTCAACCAGGCTATTTCGCGTGGCGCCAATAAGGGAGTATTTAAGACCGTTCAACAGATCTAAGTTTTCGTCATCGGTAAGGTATGAATTATTGTCTAGGGCTACCTTCCAGTTGAGCAGGATAGGATCACCGTTGAAATTTACGCTCCAGATGGAGGCATTAAAATCAGTGGTTAGCCAAGAAGCCTTACGGAACGCTTCTGCCGGTGCCATGCGAGGCTCGTTGAGGAACCCAAGTTTAGATGGAGCATTCATAAACAAACCTCTCCATTGACGCTGCGCTTGCTGTTAGTGACGCCTTGTGTAGATCGCTCCGATAAGTGACATCTCGATGCTTACTGATCTCTCCCTCAAGAAAGCCTGCGTAACTCGCCCAGTAGACTGCCTTAGCATTAACCTTCTGATTGGGTGGCGCTTGTTCAACAGCCAATTTTATCGAGAGCAGCACGCTCAAAATATCGGCAGACACTAACGCATATACAGTCCCGTCGTTCTCAAGCTTTTCATGACGACCCTCTGGATCTTGAAGATACGCAGGAATATCTCCAAAAGCATGATTTACTAGGAAAGTGTCCAATTCATCCACGCTTGAAAAATTGCTTGCCCGAAATAAAAACGGGCTATCTTTAAGACTATGACAAATTAAGACCTTGTTAAATACTCGCATACGCCTTTCATGCAGGAAATCGATAATCACCTTGGGCAGATAGTGATCCATGAGGTTAGGATCGTAGCTATCATGGCCTAAAGCCTGAGATGTAGTTTCAGCGCTATGCGTCTTAATGAATATCTCGGTTACTCTGGATGCGCGTACGGAAGACGCACTCACCATCTCCAAAAACTTAACGAGATCATCTTCAGGCATGTCCGTATGAGGGCGGAACTGAGCTAAAAGATTATTTCTCAAATACGTACCAGGTTTAAGTGTCGACCTCGACCACGGCGTTATGGTGCTTTTGACAGGCGGTGAAAATGCGTTGCCGCATGTAATGAATAGCTTCCTCCATGAGGGATCACCCTGTGATTTCAGATACTCACGTAGGGGCGCAGTGATCTCAATAATTTGGTCGACCAAAGCTTTAGTTTCTGAGGTTAGCGTGATTTTTTGTTCAGACCTTCCTGCCCCCTTACGATCCTTGTACCCCACCAGCTTATATACCGACCCGTCCAGTACGTATCCAGATCTCTGC
Source organism: Pseudomonas mandelii (assembly GCF_900106065.1). Lineage (NCBI taxonomy): Bacteria > Pseudomonadati > Pseudomonadota > Gammaproteobacteria > Pseudomonadales > Pseudomonadaceae > Pseudomonas > Pseudomonas mandelii. Next base: position 2,758,595 of record NZ_LT629796.1, on the reverse strand, counting down.
CCCTGCTTATTCCAAAGATCGAAATCACCCAAAAACTCCGACGTAATTATCGGATGCCTTAGAATAATTAGGAGCTTAAATGGCATTAGACTCCCCGTCAGAGGCATCCCCATATAGCTGGCTAAATCAGAAGCAGGAGTCTGAGAATCTTTTGTATCCACTGACAAGGAAGCGTAGTGGCTGTAAGGCTCTCCGTAGCCGTAGGTTTCGAAAATACAGCAAATATTGGGGATTATTAGTAGGTGCCCCTTCTTCCGTTTAGTCGTATCTACCAACTCCCCATTCGCAGCGAGCTGTTTACGACGAAGAACCCTACTATATAGATCTGCTATCTGAGCTTTGGCCCATCCTTCAATAATCTTCAGCCGCTTAGATATGGAAATGAATAATATCTCAATAGCTTCAGACTCAGTAACATGTAATGGCACCTCCATTACGAGCTTAACTTTTACCTCCGCACCATCATCATTTTTTCTGACATTAGTCGACTGACCATCGATTCGCTTAGCAGGTGCTAACGGCAGTTTCCCTCCCAATGGCTCGGCCCATACGCCTGGAAGAATGAAAATCTTCTCGACAAACCCAATATACTTATTCCAAGTCTTCATTTGTGCGTCGATATCCAGCCCCAGGGCTTCGCCACTCATGAAAAAACTTTCCCTAAAATCCCAGAAGAAATTGTAAATCATTGTCGAATCGTTAAACGTGTATTCAGGCCAGGAATCACTATTCTGACTCAGAAAACCAGCCATCTTATTCGGCATAGTTATCTGTGTAGTTCCATACCCTGAAATATGGAGTCGTAGCTGCTCATACAAGCCGGATGTAAAGTCATGACCATGACTGTTATGAATATTGGCAAAGTGACAATACAACTTGGTGCCTTTACGGTTTTCTACAGGCCATCCAGTCCAATAATTGACTTTACACTGGTCAACCCCAAGGAGTATTTTTTTCCACTTCGTATTATATTTTTTTCTTAGTCCACTTCCACATTCTGTCGGCGGCATGGAAGGGACGTAATTACGTGCTTCGAGCAGAATGTCTTGCAGATAAACGGAAATCTTCGCGCGCGTCACGTCAGACGTGCCGACCAAATCCTGTTCGAACAGCGCTCCTTGAAAACCCGCAACGATGTGGGTCAGCTCTGACGACGAAAGCTTCAAGAAAGACAAGGGCTGGTTGGTGATGTCACAAAAGCATTCGAGAAGCTTCAATGTCGTCGTCGACGGCACCTTCCTACGCTCAGCGCAACGCTGAAACAACTCCACCACATCAGGCGCCAGAGCTCGGAAGGGATAGGTTTCAATGGGCGATCCTTTTTTGACGATTGTCACTTTCAAAATCCGTGGCGAGCTGGCTGTAATGTCTATTCTACAGGCACTCCGAATAACTGACAAAAAAATGCGAATGGCAAAATTTGGGAATTGCTCGATGACATGCTCAACGCCCTGCTGTTCGCTCTGATCGGCATGGAGCTGTTGCTGCTACCGTTCAATTGGCTGCACGTGCTGGCGGCGAGTTTGCTGGCACTGGCGATTCTGCTTTCGCGCCTGCTGACGGTCGCGCCGGCCATCGTGCTGCTGCGGCGCTGGCGCACCGTGCCGCGCGGGACAATCCGGATTCTGACCTGGGGTGGTTTGCGCGGCGGTGTTTCGGTGGCCCTGGCCCTGGCCCTGCCGCTGGGCCCGGAGCGCGACTTGTTGCTGAGCATCACCTACATCGTGGTGCTGTCGTCGATCCTGCTGCAGGGTTTGAGCATCGGCAAACTGGTCAAGCACGTGACCCGCGATGAGCCTGCGCCAGCGGCACAGGCCGAGCATCACTGATTACTTTTTGCTCTTCTGCGGATCAGGCTCTGACGCCTGATCCGCCGTCTTCTTCGGCGGGCCGCTCTCGCTGCGGATCTGCGCGTGGCTGATCAGCGCGAAGATGAAGCTGCCGCCGATGATGTTCCCCGCCAACGTCGGCCCGGCGAACACCAGCCAGAAATCCTTCCACGGCAACTCGCCGGCAAACACCAGGTACGAGACCTCGGCCGAACCGACCACGATGTGGGTGAAATCCCCCAGCGCCATCAGGTAAGTGATGAGGATGATGATCCACATCTTGGCGCTCTCCATGGACGGGATCATCCAGACCATGGTGGCAATCATCCAGCCCGACACGATGCCTTTGGCGAACATCTGGCTGGCGTCGTTTTCCATGATCTTGCGCCCGATATCGAGGAAGGCCAGGTCGGTCTTGCTGTCGAAAATCGGCAGATGGAGCATCACGTAGGCCACGAGCAGCGTGCCGCAAAGGTTGCCGACCAGCACCACCGACCACAGGCGTAGCAATCGCCCGAAATTGTTCAGTGTGGGTTTGGTCATGATCGGCAGCACGGCCGTCAGGGTGTTCTCGGTGAACAACTGCTGACGGGCGAGGATTACCGCAAGAAAGCCAGCGCAATAGCCGAAACTGGCGATCACCTTGAAGCCTTCACCGTCCGGCAGTCGGGAATTGAGCAGTCCCATGGCCATCAGCGACAGGCCCATGGTCAGGCCGGCGGCGAGTGCCGACCACCACAAGGCGGCGACGCTGCGTTCGAGCTCCTGATCGCCCTGGGTGCGGATGATTTCATGCAGCACCGCGGCCCGCGGTGGCTGGTTTTTGTCGACGTCGTGCTGTTCTTCCGGCGACAGGTTGGGGGTCTTGCCGTCTTGCTTGATGTCCATAGCGCTCCGGAACAGGTGATGTGTCATGTAGGTACGACACGCGCGGTTCGGAGCTGTTCACTGACCGTCCAACGAAACTGGCTCTGTAGGAGCGAGGCTTTCCAGCGAAGGGTTCACCTCGGTATTGCTGGTGACACAAATGACGCCTTCGCGAGCAAGCTTCGCTCCTACGGGGGCTCGCATTACTCGCTGGCGACGTCGTCCTTGAACTGGTCTTTGACGTACTTGATCTCGGTCTGGCCGTGCGGCGCGGGCAAGCCGTCTTCACCCAGGTTGACGAAGACAATCTTATCCACCGTCAGGATGCTTTTGCGGGTGATCTTGTTGCGTACTTCGCATTTCAGGGTTATCGAGGTACGACCGAACTCGGTGGCAGTGATGCCCAGTTCGATGATGTCGCCCTGGCGCGAGGCGCTGACGAAGTTGATCTCGGAAATGTACTTGGTGACCACTCGCTGATTGCCCAGCTGGACGATGGCGTAGATCGCCGCTTCTTCGTCGAGCCAGCGCAACAGGCTACCGCCGAACAGTGTGCCGTTGGGGTTGAGGTCTTCGGGTTTTACCCATTTGCGGGTGTGGAAATTCATAGGGGGCTCCAGGATTGAGACGTTTGAGCGATAGGGTTCTGCCCCCAGCTTCAAGTTTTAAGCGCCAAGCTGCAAGTAAATGCAGATTCGCTGTTGCTTGCCGCTTGTAGCTTGTCACTTGCCACTAGCCGGACAAAGGAAGCTATAATCGCCACCGATTTAAAACGGCTACTACCGTTTTCCCGCCACCTGTCCGAGGGGCGCTGCAGCAGGTTCGACCTGTCAGGCTCGGATGGGGCGTTGACTGGCCATGATCGGCCGGACACTAAACGCACAACGGCGCCCATTCGCATACATTACGAATGGAGGCTCATCATGAGCGCTGTTATCACGCCTGCAGATTTTAACGATTACAAAGTGGCCGACATGTCCCTGGCTGCCTGGGGCCGTCGCGAAACCATCATCGCCGAATCCGAAATGCCAGCCCTGATGGGTCTGCGCCGCAAGTACGCCGGTGAGCAGCCACTCAAAGGCGCCAAGATCCTTGGCTGCATCCACATGACCATTCAGACTGCCGTGCTGATCGAAACCCTGGTTGCCCTGGGTGCCGAAGTGCGTTGGTCGTCCTGCAACATTTTCTCGACTCAAGACCAGGCCGCTGCCGCTATCGCAGCTGCCGGTATCGCGGTTTATGCCTGGAAAGGCGAAACCGAAGAAGAGTACGAGTGGTGCCTGGAGCAAACCATCCTCAAAGATGGCGCGCCTTGGGATGCCAACATGATCCTCGACGACGGCGGCGACCTGACCGAGCTGCTGCACAAGAAATACCCGGCGATCCTGGACCGCGTCCACGGCGTCACCGAAGAAACCACCACTGGCGTTCACCGCCTGCTGGACATGCTGGCCAAGGGCGAGCTGAAAATCCCGGCCATCAACGTCAACGACTCGGTGACCAAGAGCAAGAACGACAACAAGTACGGCTGCCGTCACAGCCTGAACGATGCGATCAAGCGTGGTACTGACCACCTGCTGTCCGGCAAGCAAGCGCTGGTCATCGGTTACGGTGACGTGGGCAAGGGCTCGGCTCAGTCCCTGCGTCAGGAAGGCATGATCGTCAAGGTCTCCGAAGTCGACCCGATCTGCGCCATGCAAGCCTGCATGGACGGCTACGAGCTGGTTTCGCCGTTCATCGACGGTATCAACAACGGTACTGAAGCCAGCATCGACAAAGCCCTGCTGGGCAAGATCGACCTGATCGTGACCACCACCGGCAACGTCAATGTTTGCGATGCAAACATGCTCAAAGCCCTGAAGAAGCGCGCTGTTGTCTGCAACATCGGCCACTTCGACAACGAAATCGACACCGCTTTCATGCGCAAGAACTGGGCATGGGAAGAAGTGAAGCCGCAGGTTCACAAAATTCACCGTACCGGCCCTGGCGCATTCGATGCCCAGAACGACGACTACCTGATCCTGCTGGCCGAAGGCCGTCTGGTTAACCTGGGTAACGCTACCGGTCACCCAAGCCGCATCATGGACGGTTCGTTCGCCAACCAGGTTCTGGCGCAGATCTTCCTGTTCGGCCAGAAGTACGCCGACCTGTCGCCAGCCCAGAAAGCCGAGCGCCTGACCGTTGAAGTACTGCCGAAGAAACTCGACGAAGAAGTGGCCCTGGAAATGGTCCGCGGTTTCGGCGGCGTTGTGACTCAACTGACCAAGACCCAGGCCGACTACATCGGCGTGACCGTCGAAGGTCCGTTCAAGCCGCACGCTTACCGCTACTAAGACAAAGCAGCTGCGAGCTTTAAGCTTCAAGCGGCAAGCAAGGTCAAAAGCCGAACTTGCCGCGCGAAGCTCGAGAGCTCTGCCCCTATTCCAAAACAGTTTCAGGCAGCAGGCTCCAGGCACAAGAGATCAGCGCACCTCCGCTTCTCTTGCAGCTCGCAGCTTGCAGCTTGTAGCTGGAGGTTCCCTCCATGTCCCAAGACCGTCGCTACAGCTTCGAGTTCTTCCCTACGAAGACCGACGCTGGGCATGAAAAGCTACTCGCCACTGCCCGTCAGCTGGCCACGTACAACCCCGATTTCTTCTCCTGCACTTATGGCGCTGGCGGTTCGACCCGTGATCGCACGCTCAACACCGTGTTGCAGCTCGAAAGCGAAGTCAAAGTCCCGGCTGCGCCGCATCTGTCTTGCGTTGGCGACAGCAAGGACGACCTGCGCGGCCTGCTGGCTCAATACAAGGCAGCCGGCATCAAGCGTATCGTTGCCCTGCGCGGTGACCTGCCATCCGGCATGGGCATGGCCAGCGGCGAAATGCGCCACGCCAACGACCTGGTTGAGTTCATTCGTGAAGAAACCGGCGATCACTTCCACATCGAAGTCGCCGCCTACCCGGAGATGCATCCGCAAGCGCGCAATTTCGAAGACGATCTGAACAACTTCGTGCGCAAGGCTAACGCTGGCGCCGACAGTGCGATCACCCAGTACTTCTTCAACGCCGACAGCTACTTCTACTTCGTCGAGCGTGTACGGGCGATGGGCGTAAACATTCCGATCGTGCCGGGGATCATGCCGATCACCAACTACAGCAAGCTCGCGCGTTTCTCCGACGCTTGCGGTGCGGAAATCCCGCGCTGGATCCGCAAACAGCTGGAAGCCTACGGCGACGACACCCAGAGCATTCAAGGCTTTGGTGAGCAAGTCATCACCGAAATGTGCGAACGTCTGCTGCAAGGTGGCGCACCGGGGCTGCACTTCTACACACTGAACCAGGCTGAAGCGAGCCTGGCGGTGTGGAACAACCTGAAGCTGCCGCGCTGAAACAGTGCAGCACTCCAATGAAGGCTCTGGCGCAATCCAGGGCCTTTTTTATGGATTGCGCCTCGGGCCAGAGCTTCTGGATCCGATTTCTGGCTCTTTATGACTTCTCGTCGTAATCTCAAGCCATGCCTCTGATCGCACAGTTACTCACCGTGTTTCTTTTCTCTTGCCTGAGCTTTGCCGCCCGGGGCGAGAAGTTGCGCATTGTCACCGAGCCGTGGGCGCCTTATGTCTATGAGGAAAACGGCAAATCCCTGGGCCTGGATTACGAAACCACGGCGATCGTGTTCAAACGCCTGGGGATCGAAGTGGACTGGCAGTTCCTGCCATGGAAACGCTGCCTGTCGATGCTTGAAACGGGCCAGGCGGATGGAGCGCTGGACATTTTTCACAGCGATGAACGCGACGCCACCTTGCTCTACCCCAGCGAACCGCTGTCGGAAGTCGAGTTCGTGATGTTCTACGCTAATGAGCGGCCCCATCCGTTCCGCACCCTCGACGACCTGAAAGGCCTGACCGTCGGCACCTCGCCGGGCTACCTCTATAGCAAGGATTTCAGCGAGTCGACTCTGTTCACCCGGGAGCCGGCGCCAACCCATGAAGCCAACTTCGGCAAACTGGTGCGCGGGCGGATCGACCTGCTGATCACTGATCGCCGGGTCGGGCAGCACTTGCTCGACGAATTGGGCATCCGCGACAAGATCACCGAAAACCCCACCGTCATCAGCCGCCAGAGCCAGTTTTTGGCGGTACGCCGTAACGCCGGTATGGATTTGCTGGTGCAGCGTTTCGGTGCCGAACTCAAGCGCTTCAAGCGCGAGCCCGCCTACGCTGAGCTCAGCGCCCGTTATGGCGCAGGCCCGGGGGTGCAAGCCGCCGCCACCACCACCGAAAAAACCGTTGAGCAGCAGGAAAGCGGCGCGCAGTGATTGCTCTGTTATACTCCGGCCTTCCCGCCAGGCTCACGCCCGGACGCTCGGACTTGTTCAAGGCATCTCGATCCGCTACAGCGCAGCTTTTCAGCCCGCGCGAGCGCTCCAGACGAGCTTTCAAGGCCCAGCAGGACCGGACGGGATTGCGTTCCTCTTAAACGCCATTCGCGCCAGGCAAGACTCCCATTGGGCCAAGCCCTAACTAAAACAGGATTACTCATGTCCTTTGCTTCCCTCGGTCTCTCCGAGGCTTTAGTCCGCGCCATCGAGGCAGCGGGCTATACCGAGCCTACTCCGGTGCAACAGCGGGCTATCCCCGCCGTGTTGCAAGGTCGCGACCTGATGGTCGCGGCTCAGACAGGTACTGGTAAAACCGGCGGCTTCGCCCTTCCGATTCTGGAGCGGTTGTTCCCCAACGGTCACCCGGACAAATCCCAGCGTCACGGCCCGCGCCAACCGCGCGTACTGGTCCTGACCCCTACCCGCGAACTCGCGGCTCAAGTACACGAGAGCTTCAAGGTGTATGCCCGTGACCTGAAGTTCGTCAGCGCCTGCATCTTCGGCGGCGTCGGCATGAACCCGCAGGTTCAGGCCATGTCCCGTGGTGTCGACGTGCTGGTGGCCTGCCCTGGCCGCCTGCTCGACCTCGCCGGCCAAGGCAGCGTCGATCTGTCCCACGTGGAAATCCTCGTGCTGGACGAAGCCGACCGCATGCTCGACATGGGCTTTGTCCATGACGTGAAGAAGGTCCTGGCTCGCCTGCCGAGCAAACGTCAGAACCTGCTGTTCTCGGCGACCTTCTCCAAAGACATCACCGACCTTGCCGGCAAGTTGCTGCACAACCCGGAACGCATCGAAGTTACGCCGCCGAACACCACGGTCGAGCGCATCGAGCAACGCGTCTTCCGCCTGCCAGCCAACCACAAGCGTTCGCTGTTGGCGCACCTGATCACCGCTGGCGCCTGGGAACAGGTCCTGGTGTTCACCCGCACCAAGCACGGCGCCAACCGTCTGGCCGAGTACCTGGACAAACACGGCCTCAGCGCCGTCGCGATCCACGGCAACAAGAGCCAGAACGCCCGCACCAAAGCCCTGGCCGACTTCAAGGCCGGTGAAGTGCGCATTCTGGTCGCCACCGACATCGCCGCTCGCGGCCTCGACATCGACCAGTTGCCACACGTGGTCAACTTCGAGCTGCCGAACGTCGACGAAGATTACGTTCACCGTATCGGCCGTACCGGCCGTGCCGGTCGTTCGGGCGAGGCGATCTCGCTGGTCGCCCCGGACGAAGAAAAGCTGCTGAAAAGCATCGAGCGCATGACCAAGCAGAAGATTGCCGATGGCAACCTGATGGGCTTCGACTCCAGCGCTGTAGAAGCCGAGAAACCGGAAGTTCGCGAGCGTCCGGATGTGCGTAACCCACGCAACCCACGTGGCCCGCGCGGCGACGGCCCGAACGGCACCGGCGGTGGCGGCGGTCGTAAAGACAAGGGCAAGGACAAGGGCGGCAAGGAAAAAGCGCCTGCCACTGGCCGTGGCGATCGCCCGGCCCGTGAACACAAGCCACGCGAAGGCACCCCGGCTCGCGAGCAACAGCGTCCGGCTCCTCGTGCCGCCGTTGATCGTGCTCCGGATGAGTTCCTGGACGACGATGTGGATAACTTCGGTAACCGCGTTGACTACGTGCCTCAAGCCAAACCGGCTCAGGGCCGTGGCCGCCGTCCGGGTGCTCCGGCACCAGGCGCGGCAGCCGGCGCAGGTGCTCCACGCACCGGCGGCAAGCCTCAGGGTCGCCAAAGCGGTCCGCGCAGCAGCGACGGCGCCACCACCGGCACGCCGCCGGCCAAGCGCAGTGGCCCACGTAACGGCGCTCCACGTGACGGCCAGGCCCGTCGTGAAGAGTCGCGCAACCGTCGTCCGGCTCGCACCGACGACCAGCCGCGTTCGGAACCGGCCGTGCAAAACCCGCGCGGCCCGGCACCGAAGATCATTCACAAGGAGTCGAAAACCGATCGTTTCCCGACTCCAGAGCAACTTGATCAACTGCCAGGCCGTCCACGCGGTGAGAAGCCAGCGTTGCTGACCCGCAATCGCTGATTTAGCACTGCCATAAAAAATGCCCCGGCTCTCACGACCCGGGGCATTTTTTTGGCCTGACGCAACCCCCTGTAGGAGCGAGGCTTGCCCGCGAAAGCGCCAGCCGCCTCTCCACAGAAATCCGGTTGCCCCCTTCGCGGGCAAGCCTCGCTCCTACAGGATTTTGGGTGCGACGCAGATTATGTTCGGCCATAAAAAACGCCCCCGATCGCGAGATCGGGGGCGTTTTCGTGTCAGGGGCGAAAATTACTTCGCCTTCACACCTTCAAACGAAACGTACAACTCGACGGCATCGGACGCTGGGCCCAGGTCTTTCTGCTTGCCGAAGTCGGAACGCTTGATGCTGGTGGTGCCTTCGAAGCCGGCACGGTAGCCGCCCCATGGATCCTTGCCTTCGCCCAGGAAGGTAGCCTTGACCACGACTGGCTTGGTCACGCCAAGGATGGTCAGGTCGCCGGTCACGTCGGCAGTGTCTTTGCCAGCGGCGTTTTTGCCGGTGGATTTAACGCTGGTGGAGACGAACTTGGCTTTGGACCCGTCCAGGAAGTCTTTGCTGGCGATGTGCTTGTCGCGCTCGGCATGGTTGGTGAACACACTGGCGGTGTTGACGTTGAACTCGATCTTGCTCGCTTCCGGCTTGGCCGCATCGAAGCTGAACTTGCCGTCGATGTCCTTGAAGGTACCGGTGATGTAGCTGTATCCCAAGTGGCTGATCTTGAAGTCAACGAAGGCGTGCTGGCCTTCTTTGTCGACGACGTAGTCAGCCGCCATCACGTTAGCGGACAGCAGAGCCGAACCGATTGCCACAGCAGCGAGTGTTTTTTTCAACATGCTTTCTATTCCTTTGGAGTCGAGGTTGAACTTCAGGCTTTGCGGCCCAGCATTCGATTGAGGGTCGCATCACGATCGATAAAGTGGTGCTTCAATGCTGCCAACGCGTGGAGACCGGAAAAAATTACCAGCGCCCACGCCAGATACAGATGAATCACACCGGCGGTGTCTGCCTGGTCCGGTAGTCCGGAAACCAGCGCAGGAATTTCAAACAGGCCAAACACCGAAATCCCGACACCGTCTGCGGTGGAAATCAGGTATCCGGCAATCATCACAGCAAACAGGCTGAAGTACAGGAACGAATGACCGAACTTGGCGCCGAGACGCGTCATGCGGCTATACGTTTCCAGTGTCGGCGGTGGCGGGCTGATAAAGCGCCACAACACCCGCAGGACCATGACAGCCAACAACACCAAGCCAATGCTCTTGTGCAATTCCGGCGCGTCTTTGCGCCAGGTGCTGTAGTAGTCGAGACCGACCATCCACAAGCCCAGCGCGAACAAACCGAAGACCGCCAGCGCCACGCCCCAGTGCATGAAGACGCTGACCCAACCGTAGCGGGAAGAAGAGTTACGTAGCTGCATTGCCCAAATCCTGTGAGAACTGCGACCAAGACTATCGAGTTATCTATCGAATTAAAGCGGAAAATTTCGCTTTGAAATATCGAGAAATACGATCAAGAGTCTGAAATAGAGTCGTTAAGGAAAGATTAAAGACCAATGTGTAATAAAAAATGAAGTCCAGCCATGGAACACCTGCGCCACAAGATTTATTCGATTCTTGTGATTGGTTTCTTTCAGGCATAAAAAAACGCGGCATGTCTGCCGCGTTTTTTTGAGTGCCAGAAGCTTACTGCGCTTTGGTTTCCGTCGCCGGGGTCGTAGAAGTTTTTGCCGCTGGTTTCTTCGCGGTTTCAGCCTTCTTCGCCGGTGCTTTGGCCGGCGCTTTTTTGGCTTCGGTCTTGGCAGCAGGCTTTTTCACCGGGGCTTTCTTGGCCGGCTCGGCTTTCACCGGGGCCACAGGCTTCGGCGCTTCAACCGGTGCAGGTGCTGGAGTCGGTGCCGGCGTTGGAGCAGGTGTCGGCGCCACTGGCTCTGGTGCCTTGACCGGTTCCGGCTTCTTGTCGTCATCGGACGAACCACCGAACAGGTTGGTGAAGAAGTTGCCTTTCTTCGCCGCCACCGCGCCGGCCGCTACAGCGGTCGCTGCCGGCACAACCTTCGCAGGCTCAAACGACTTGCCCGCCGCCAGGTCTTCAACCTGACTGGCTGCACGTTGACCAGTGCGCAATGCGCCTTCCAGCGTGCCTGGGTACAAGGTGTCGGTGTGTTCGCCAGCGAACGCTACGCGTTGCAGCGGGCGTTCCCACAGGCGCCAGTATTTGCTGATCTGGCCCGGGCCGAAGGCCAGGTAAGCGCCGCCCATCGACGGGTCGGTGCTGTAGCGGCGGATTTCATAACCGGTGAACGAACCGCGCGCCTGTGGATAAAACGCGTGCAGACGAATCAGCACCTGGTCGACCATCTGCTTATCGCCGAACGCCTGCATCACCCGTGCGTTGTCGCCGGACAGGTTGATCACCACGTTGGCGCCACCCTTCAGCGCCGGCTCGACCCACAACATGCCCAGGCCGGTGTTGCTGTAGATCTCGCCGGACATGCGCGCCTTGCTTTCCCACACTGGCGTCTTGAACTTCAGCATAATCTGGTCACGCCAGCCGTAGTTGGTGCCCTTGATAGCACCCAGGTGCTGGGCGTCCAGCGCCGGGATCATCTGAATCTTGTTCAGGGCGCGCAACGGCACGGCCACCACCACGTAGTCAGCCTGATAGCCAACGCTGCCGACTTTGACGGTCACACCGTCCTTGTCCTGGTTGATGGACGACACCGGAGAGCTGGTCTTGATGGTTTTCAGCTGTTTGACGAAGGCCTGGGCCAGTACCGGGCTACCACCGAGCAGACGCGAAGCGCGCAGGTCACGGTCGGAGACGCCACGGTAAACACGGCTCTGCTGTGCGAAATACAGCAACGACAGGCGCGAAGGTTCGTCGTAACGGGTACGAATCTGCTGGTTCACCAACTGACGTGCCGTGGCTGGCAGGCTCAGACGGTCGAGCCAGTTGGAAACGTTGATCTGATCCAGAGCGTGCAGCGTACTGTTGGCCGCCGGGTTCTGTGGATCTTCGATCGAACGCGCCAGATCGTCCAAGGTCTTTTCGTAGCGCTTGAGGGCTTCAGCGGTGGCCGGTTCCTTGGTGGCCAGGTCGGCGGCGGTGTAATACACGCCATCGATCAGGTAGCTCGGGGTCCGCACGAATTCAGGGGCTGGCGTGGTGCTCAGCTTGAAGGTCGATACGTATTTGTTCAGCACCGGTTGGGTCTTGTCGTTGCCGATCCACTCACTGGTGGCCATACCGGAGCGACCGCCCAGGCTCGGCTTGGCTTCCAGCAGGGTCACCTGCCAGCCTTTGTTCTGCAGTTCATAAGCGGCAGTAAGGCCCGAGAGCCCGCCGCCGATCACGATCGCCGTTTTATCCTTGGCCAGCGCAGACACGCTGAACAGCCCCAACATCACCAGCGCAAAGGCGCGCAGCCAACCAGCAGACATTCAGCGAACTCCGGAAATACACGAGGAAATAGCGGTTTTACGAGTCAGACGACTCAAAGAACCGCGAAGAATACGTCAGCCATCAAAAGGCCGCCAGCGACGTCTATCGACCTATACAAAGTAGCTCAATCGACACAATGGGTTGTCCCCGTGCGATGCATTGCATAGGCTTGCGCGATTGTTTGCCCGCGAAACCAGCGAGCCGCCTCGAGGAGACTGAACATGGGCCTGAATAATCAGTGGATGCAACGCGATCTTGCGGTGTTGTGGCATCCCTGCACCCAGATGAAAGACCACGAACAGCTGCCACTGATCCCGATCAAGCGCGGTGAAGGCGTATGGCTGGAAGACTTCGAAGGCAAACGCTACCTCGACGCCGTCAGCTCCTGGTGGGTCAACGTGTTTGGCCACGCCAACCCGCGCATCAACCAGCGCATCAAGGATCAGGTCGATCAGCTGGAGCACGTGATTCTGGCCGGTTTCAGCCATCAGCCGGTGATCGAGCTGTCGGAGCGTCTGGTGAAGATGACGCCGGAAGGCCTGACCCGGTGCTTCTATGCCGATAACGGTTCGTCCTGCATCGAAGTCGCGCTGAAAATGAGCTTTCACTACTGGCTCAACCGCGGCCAGCCGAACAAGAAGCGCTTTGTCACCCTGACCAACAGCTACCACGGCGAAACCATGGCGGCGATGTCGGTAGGCGATGTGCCGCTGTTCACCGAAACCTACAAGGCGTTGCTGCTGGACACCATCAAGGTGCCGAGCCCCGATTGCTACTTGCGCCCCGAAGGCATGAGCTGGGAAGAACACTCGCGGAACATGTTCGCGGCCATGGAACAGACGTTGGCCGAGAACCACGACACTGTCGCGGCAGTGATTGTCGAGCCGTTGATCCAGGGCGCCGGCGGCATGCGCATGTATCACCCGGTGTACCTCAAACTGCTGCGCGAAGCCTGTGATCGCTATGGCGTACACCTGATCCACGACGAAATCGCCGTCGGCTTCGGCCGCACTGGGACGATGTTCGCCTGTGAACAGGCCGGCATCCGCCCGGACTTCCTCTGCCTGTCCAAGGCCCTGACCGGCGGCTACCTGCCGCTGGCGGCCTGCGTGACGACCGAGGATGTCTACAGCGCGTTCTACGACGACTACCCGACCCTGCGCGCCTTCCTGCATTCGCACAGCTACACCGGCAACCCGCTGGCGTGCGCGGCGGCTTTGGCGACGCTGGATATCTTCGAAGAAGACAACGTCATCGAGAACAACAAGGCATTGGCGCAGCGCATGGCCAGCGCGACCGCGCACCTGGCCGATCACCCGAACGTTTCGGAAGTGCGCCAGACCGGCATGGTGCTGGCCATCGAGATGGTCAAGGACAAGGCAACAAAAGAAGCTTATCCGTGGCAAGAGCGTCGCGGTTTGAAGGTGTTCCAGCACGCGCTGGAGCGCGGCGCTTTACTTCGACCGTTGGGCAGCGTGGTGTATTTCCTGCCGCCGTATGTGATTACACCGGAGCAGATCGATTTTCTGGCCGAAGTGGCCAGTGAAGGGATCGACATCGCGACCCGTGAGGGCATCAGCGTGTCGGTGCCGAAGGACTTCCACCCCGGCTTCCGCGATCCGGGCTGAGTCACCGAAAAACCCTGTGGCGAGGGAGCTAGCTCCCGCTCGGCTGCGAAGCAGTCGTACTCCGGCTTGCGCGTTTTAACTGACAAATCGCGGTCGCCGGGTTTGGGGCTGCTTCGCAACCCAGCGGGAGCAAGCTCCCTCGCCACAAAAGCTGATTGAGCACGCTGCTATATTCGACTTTTACAGAGATCCAAGATGAGACTGTCCCGCTTCTTTATCGACGCCCCCTTGAGCACCGGCGAACACGAATTGCCCGAGGCCCAGGCCCATTACATCAGCCGCGTGCTGCGGATGGCCGAGGGTGATGCGCTGCAATTGTTCGACGGCTCAGGCCATGAGTTTCGGGCCACGCTGGTGGAGGTCGGCAAGAAGCGCGTCGTCGTGCAGATCGATGAAAGCTTCGCCGGGCAAATCGAGTCGCCCTTGCAGATCCACCTCGGTCAGGGCTTGTCCCGAGGCGAGCGCATGGATTGGGCGATTCAGAAAGCCACTGAACTGGGCGTCACCGAAATCACCCCGATCTTCAGCGACCGCTGTGAAGTCCGCCTGAAGGATGAACGCGCCGACAAACGCCTGATGCACTGGCGTCAGGTGGCGATCAGCGCGTGCGAGCAATGCGGGCGTTCAAGGGTGCCGGTGATTCATCCGCCGCTGTTGCTGGCGGACTGGTTGAAGCAGACCGAGGCCGAGTTGAAACTGGTGCTGCATCCGGTGGCTGAGCCGTTGGTGAGTCATGCCAAACCGACAACCTTGGCGTTTCTGATCGGGCCTGAGGGCGGGTTGTCCGATGCCGAAGTCGAGCAGGCCAAGGCTGGCGGTTTTCACGCCGCCCGCCTCGGTCCTCGCGTATTGCGCACCGAAACCGCACCCGTCGTGGCGTTAGCGGTGGCGCAACAACTGTGGGGCGACTTCTAGGTTCTGATCGTTCCCACGCTCCGCGTGGGAATGCAGCCCGTGACGCTCCGCGTCACTGGACGCAGAGCGTTCCTAGAGGCATTCCCACGCAGAGCGTGGGAACGATCTGTCCGCAACTACTGCACCGGATCACTCACCGGTTTGGCGATGATTGCTTTCAGTTCGCTGGTCATCGGGAATTCCAGGTTTAAGCCTTTGGGCGGGATCGGCTGTTGGAACCAGCGGTTATAGATGCCGTTGATTTCTCCCGAGCTGTACAGGTCGGCCAGCGTGGAGTTGACCAGTGCCAGGAACTGCGGATCATCCTTGCGCACCATGCAGCTGTAGATTTCCCGCGACTGCTCCTCACCCACCACCACCCACTTATGCGGATCGCGGGCCTTCGCTCGTTCACCATAGAGCAACGCGTCGTCCATATAGAACGCCGCCGCCCGACCCGACTGCAGCATCTGGAAAGCCTCGCCATGGTCCTTGGCGCTGATCACGAACATATCGATCTTGTGATCGACGTTGTAACTCTTCAGAAACCGTTCATTCGTTGTGCCCGCGGTGGTCACGACGTTCTTGCCGCGCAGGTCAGCGAAACTCTTGATGCCGCTGTCCTTCGCCGTGAGCAACTGACCCTTCACGTAGATAAACCCGTAGGAAAACGCCACTTGCTGCATGCGCTCGGCGGTCACGCCGGTGGAGCCGCACTCAAGGTCGACCGTGCCGTTCTGCACTAGCGGAATGCGCGTTTGCGAGGTCACCAGGTTGTACTTCACCTGCAGATCCGGCAGTTCAAGCTTTTGCTTGATGCGCTCGACAATCTTGCTCGCCAGGTCCACCGAATAGCCCATCGGCTGCCCCGTGTGATCACCCACGTAGGAGAACGGCACCGACGCGTCGCGATAGCCCAGCGTGATGCTCTTGGCATTGGCAACCTTGTTCAGCGTACCGGTCAGTGGCGTTTCGTTCGCCTGGACCTGACTGGCGAGCAGCAGACCGAGGGTGCAGCCGATCAACGTGATTTTTTGCATTGTTATTCTCCGTTGTGGGTTGAGCGATTAGCGGCGCGCTGCGATCACGGTGATTTCCACCAGGACCTCGGGACGGGCCAGTTGCGCCTGCAAAGTAGTGCGGGTTGGCGCTTTGCCCGGTGACAGCCACTGCGACCAGACCTCATTCATGGCGGCAAAATCGCGGCCAATGTCGTTCAGGTAAATGGTCGCGTTGAGCAGATGATCCTTGTCGCTGTCAGCTTCGGCCAGCAACGCATCGATCTTCGCCAGCACCTCGGCGGTTTGGCCGGTGACGTCGAGGCTGTCACCCGGAACCTGTCCCGAGAGAAACACCAGATCGCCAAAGGTCACCGCGCCAGAGAGCCGGCTATTGCTGTTGATACGGTTGATGCTCATCGGTTTTTCCTTTTCAAGTCAGGCGACGCGGGGGGCGAGGCCCTGCATTTCAATCGAGGGTGCGCGCCGGGCGATCAACTCGCTGAGCAACCGGGCGCTGCCGCAAGCCAGGGTAAAACCCAGGGCGCCATGGCCCAGGTTGAGCCACAGGTTGCGGTACGCCGTGGCCCCGATCAACGGCACGCCGCTGGGGGTGGCCGGGCGCATGCCGGCCCATTCGATGGCGGCGGTGTAATCGGCGGCATTGGGTAAGGTTTCCTGCGCCTGGCGCTTGATCAGCGCCAGACGTTTGGGGTCGAGCGCCGGGTCGAAACCGACGATGTCGACCATTGCCGCCACGCGCAGTTGATCACCGATGCGGGCATAAACGATCTTGCGGTTGTAATCGGTGATGCTCAGCTCCGGCGCGCGATGTTCGGTGCGCACGGGCAAGGTCAGGCTGTAGCCCTTGAGCGGATACAGCGGCAGGTGCATGCCGGGCAGCGCCAGCGCCGGACTGCGATGACCGGCGGCGATCACCAGTTGCTCGACCGGCAGCACGTGTGAACCCATTTCGACAGCCTGCACCGCGCCATCCGCGTGGCGAATGCCGGTGACCTTGCGTCCCAGCAAAAACTCGCAACGCCCCGACGCCTGGAGCCGAGCCAGCAGTTGCTGGCAGAAAGCATGGCAATCGGCGACTTCTTCATCAGGCGTATAAATCGCGCCCACAAACGGCGCCTCGGCAAGCGCAGGCTCCAACTGTGCGCATTCGGCACGCGACAGCACGTGCTGCTGTTGCGGATCGGCCAGGCCATGGCGCGCATGCTCAAAACTCGCGGCTTCACGAAACGTCACCAGTTTGCCGTTGCGCCGCCAAGCGAAGCCGTCGAGACGGTCTTCGTCCCGCCAGCCTTGCAGCGTGGACTGGCTCAGTAGCGCCAGACGCAGCAGGTGCGCGCCGTTGCGCTGATTCACAGAACGACGGCACGCCGCCAGGAAGGACCCCATCCAGCGCCATTGCGCCGGGTCCAGGCGCGGACGCAACTTCAGCGGCGAGTCACCGCGCAGCATCCAGCCAAGCGCCTGCAACGGCACGCCGGCATCGGCCAGTGGCGCGACGTAACGGTAGGACAACTGGCCGCCGTTGGCGAAACTGGTCTCGCTGCCCAGCGAATCCCGGGCCTCGATCAGCGTCACGTCGATGCCGTCGCGAACCAGTGCGTAAGCCGTCGTCAGGCCGATGACGCCGCCACCGATGATGCAAACCCGCTGAGCCATGTCTGTCCTTAACCGTTGTTGAAACAGGCTTCAGGTTAGGACCAGGTGACAGACCTTGAACAATGCATAAAGATGCCTGACCCATAAACAAAGGTTATGGACTTGCCATGCGACTGCGACACATCGAGATTTTCCAGGCCATCCGCCAGACCGGTTCGGTCAGTGGCGCCGCGCAGTTGCTGCACGTGTCGCAGCCGGCGGTGAGCAAAGTGCTGCAACACGCCGAGCAGCAACTGGGCTTCCCGTTATTTCTGCGGGTGCGCGGTAAATTGCAGGCCACGCCCGAAGCGCTGGAGCTTGAGCGCGAAGTCGACAAGGTCACCGAAAGCCTGCAAGGCGTGCGACGTCTGGCCCAGAGCCTGCGCCGCGAGCCGGGTCACAGCGTGAGGATCGGCGCGATCCCGGCGCTGGCCTTGTCGCTGCTGCCGCCGGCCATCAACGAGTGGACGCAACGCTACCCGGACATTGTCTGCGAGCTGTCCAGCGCCCACAGCCGTGAGTTGATGCAGAATTTGTTGATGCGCGAAGTGGATGTCGCGCTGACCTTGCAACCGCCTGATCATCCGGGCCTGAAGGCGCAGCCCCTGGCCTGCGGGGTGTTGGTGGCGCTGGCGCCGTTGGGCTATTGGACCGACGACGCCTTGGGCCAGCCATTACCCTTGATCGAACTGGCCGGCGCGCCGCTGATCGGCCTGTCCAGCGCCGATCCGCTGGCGGCCAGGCTCGACAGCTACCTTGAGGCGGTCGAGCCACCACCACGGGTTCGCATCGCCGTGCAGACCTATTCGCTGGCGCGGGCGATGGTTGAATCCGGTGCCGGGCTGGCGGTGATCGACCCGTTTACCGCGCTTGGCGCATCCCCCGCCACCACGGCGATTCGACCTCTGGCGCCAGCGTTACCGATCACGTTGTATGCGGTCACCCGCGCCGACGAACCGCCGCCCCATACCTTGAGCGATTTGTTGCAGGTGTTCAGCCGACGGGCGCAGGCGCAACTGGATCGCCTGTGTTCCTGAGGGAGCATGCCTGCTCGCGAATGCGGTGGATCAGTCAGCGATGATGTCGACTGACCTGGCGCTTTCGCGAGCAGGCTCGCTCCCACAGGTTTTTCATATAGCTGCGATGCGATCTACAAGACATAAAACATAATCGCCACGAAGTGCAGCAGACTCCCGGCGATCACGAACAGATGCCAGATCCCGTGGGCATGACGCAAACGACTGTCCAGCGCAAAAAAGACAATGCCCACGGTGTACAACACGCCGCCCGATGCCAGCCAGGCAAAACCTGTGCTGCCCAGCGCCGCCAGTAGCGGCTTGACCGCTACCAGCACGATCCAGCCCATCACCGCGTAGATCACGATCGACAGAATCCGCGCTTCCGAACGCGGTTTGATCTCTTGCAGGATGCCGATCAGCGCCAATCCCCAGACAATTCCGAACAAGGTCCAGCCCCACGGCCCGCGTAGCGTCACAAGACAGAATGGCGTGTAACTGCCGGCAATCAGCAGGTAGATCGAAAAGTGATCGACCTTCTGCATGATCGCTTTCTTGCGCCCGCGCACGCTGTGGTAAACGGTCGATGCGCTGTAAAGCACCATCAAGGTAAATCCGTAAATCGCCACGCTGACAATCTTCCACGGGCTGCCGTCCATGCTGGCAATCACCAGCATCCACACCACCCCGACCATCGCCGCCACCGCCCCGACCAAATGCGTCCAGGCGTTCAATCGTTCCCCGTGATACATGTGTCGCCCACCTCAACATTCGTTACAACATGGCGCAAGGCTCAGCCCTTGAGCTTAAAAGCGCAATGTTTCAGATCACAAATCCGCGCATACGTGCACAATCGAGCCATTCGACCAAGAGTCACGCCCATGCTGATCGACGAAGAGTTGACCCTGAAAAAACTCGAGGTGTTCCTCGCCTTCATGCGCACCGGCAACCTGGCCCGGGCCGCCGCCGAGTTGCAGACCAGCAACGTCAGCGTGCACCGCGCCATTCACTCGCTGGAAAGCGCCTTGCGCTGCCCGTTGTTCAAGCACGAAGGCCGCAACCTGACACCGCTGGAAAGCGCTTATGTGCTGGAAGAACGCGCCCAGAAGCTGATTCAGGACGTGGTCGAAACCGTGCGCCTGACCCGCGAAGCGGCCGGGTTCTCCGCCGAACGCTTCAAGCTCGGCTCGTTGTATTCGCTGACGGTGAAGACGGTGCCGCAGCTGATCATGGGCCTGAAAATACGTCGCAGCGAGCTCAACATCGACTTGATCCTCGGCTCGAATTTCGACCTGCTGTACAAGCTCAAGAACATGGAGGTCGACGCGATCCTGGTGTCCCTGGACGACAGCGTCAACGACCCGGACTGCGAGCAGATTCCACTGTTCTCCGATGACATCTTCCTGGCCACGCCAGCGGATTCGAAGTTTGCCCAACGGGCGGAAGTCGACCTGGCCGAAGTGCGCGACGAAACTTTCATCACACTCACTCAGGGGTTTGCCACGCATCAGGACGGCAACCGGGTGTTCAAGCAGGCGGGGTTCGAGCCGAAGGTGGCGATGCAGGTCAACGACATCTTCACCCTGCTGAGCATGGTCAGCTCGGGGGTGGGTTATGCGTTGCTGCCGGGGCGGATTGCGGCGGTGTATGAGAACCGTGTGAAGCTGATTCCGTTGCAGGAAAAGTATCGGTTGCAGCAGCACATTGGCGTGGTGTTTTTGAAAGCCAAGGAGCGCGATCCGAATCTGCTGGCGTTGTTGGCGGAGTGTCGGATGTATGCCAATCGCCAGGCCTGAGACCCTGTCGCGCCCTTCGCGGGCAAGCCTCGCTCCTACAGGTATTGCGCAGATCCTGTGGGCGCGTGGCTTACCCTCTAGCGCATCAGCCCATTAATCCGCGCATGATCAGAAACAGCAACGAAGGCCCGAGTAAACAGCCCAATGCCGTGTAGAACGCGGCGGTCAGGCAACCATAAGGCACCAGTTTCGGATCCGTGGCCGCCAACCCGCCCGCCACACCGCTGGATGTCCCCATCAAGCCCCCGAAGATCACCGCACTGCGTGGGTTGTTCAGACCAATCATCGGCGCCACGAACGGCGTCATGACCATCACCAGAATGGCTTTGATCAACCCTGCGGCAATCGACAGCGCCATGACCTCGGAACTGGCACCGATGGCAGCCCCGGTCACCGGACCGACGATATACGTCACAGCCCCGGCACCAATGGTGGTCAGGCTGACCGCATCGGTGTATCCGAAGGCCATGGCCACGGCGACACCCGCGATGAACGACGTCCCGACGCCGACGAACAACGCCAGTACTCCGACAAAACCGGCACGTTTGAGCTCATCGACACTGACGCCAAACGCCGTGGCCACAATGGCGAAATCGCGCAACATGGCACCGCCCAGCAGGCCGATCCCGGACAGCAACGGGATGTCCACCACGCCTTTCTGGCCACCGGTCAACGCACCACCGACATACGACAACAACAGGCCGAGCAAAATGGCGATGGCCGAGCCGTGCAAGCGGCCTTTGGTGAACGTATTGGAAATCCAGTAGGACACCCACATGGTCACGCCGACAATCAGAAAGCCACTGATCAGGCCGTAACCGGTAATTACCTTCATCATCGATTCGTACATGGCGATCACCCTACCGTCTTCGGAGGAATGACAGAGGCGGGTTCCTTGTTGCCGATGCGTACCAGCACCGGCACCAAGGCAAAGGCGATAACCACCGCTGCCGTCCCCGCCAGAATCGCCATCGGCCCACCCTTGAGTGCGCCATAGACGTTTTGTTGCGCCGCCATGGCGACGACGATCGGAATATAAATTGCGCTCCAGAACTCCACGCCCTGCTCTGTCTTGCCTTTGAACCAACCACTTTTATTCAGGTAACTGCCGAGGCCGATCAACAGCAGCATCGCAATACCTACACCGCCAACGTTGGCCGGTACGCCAATCAGCTTGCCGAGCAGTTCACCGACAAAAATACCCACCAGGGTACAAAAGGCGAGAAACGCCACACCATAAATAATCATTGTTGTTGTCCTCAAAGTGCATCGTCGAATGTTGTTTTTGTTGTTCGAAGGCTTGAGTCGGTGGTCTAGGGTTGGCGGCTTCCCTCCTCACGCAACAGCGCCTGCAAGGTATCGAGGCGAGCACCGTCGAAGGCAATGACGGTGCCCTGCTCGAACACCCGGCGCGCCAGCCCGGTCAGCACCGCACCGGGCGGCAGTTCGATCTGTAGACGTACGCCACGCTCGTAAGCGCTTTGCACCGTGCCGCGCCAATCCACCACGCGGCACATGTTGAAAGCCAGGTCATCGCGCAAGGCTTCGGTGTTGATGACGGGCCGGGCGCGACTGCCGCTCAGGTAACTCAATGTCGGTGTTTTCAGTTGCACATTGGCGAAGGCTTCGGCCAGGGTTTTCGCCGGAGCTTCCAGCAGCGGGCAATGGGAAGGCACGCTGACGGCCAGTCGTTTTGCCAGACCTGCACCGCGACCTCGGGCCAGTTCGGCGACAGCTTTCATCGCCGCATCGCTGCCGGCAATGACTACTTGGTTATCGGCATTGATATTGGCCAGGTAAACCGGCATATCGACGCGGTGAACCTGCGCCAGCAACCCTTCCACTGTCGCCAGATCCAGACCGATGATCGCGGTCATGCCGTAGCCCTGAGGATAAGCCTGCTGCATCAGCTCACCACGCAGGCTGACCAGATGCAGCGCATCGCTGAAGCTCAGGGCGCCCGCCACCACCGCTGCCGGGTAGGCGCCGATGGACAATCCCGCCACGTAATCCGCTGCCATTGATAACTGGCGTGAAGCCGCGACGCCGGCAATCAACAGGCAAAGCTGAACGGCCCTTGTCGATTTCAACGCCTCGGCGCAATCCAGCCGCAACACGTCTTCGCCCAGCACTTCACTGGCCTCATTCACCGTTTCGAGAGGCAAACGGTGGAGCATGCCCGGTTGCTGCGCGCCCTGACCTGGGAACACCAGCAAACTGCTCACGCTGCTTGCTCCCACGGATCAATCACCAGGCAGGCTTCACGGGCGTTTTTCAGCAAAACCCGGCGGGCAGCACCAGCCCATTCGCGCAGGGCGACGGCGCCGAAAGGCGTCTGCAACTGCATGTCTACCTGGCACGCAGCCGTGTCCAGAATCTTCACCAGCGCCTGCGCTTTCAATCGATCCAACGGTTGCGGGGTGCGCAGGATCAAGTCGAGATCACTGCCCTCGTGCAACGCCTGAACACCGCTGGCCAATTCAAACCCGGCGCTGCCGCTGACGCCCCACGCCCAACCGAAGTCATCGAGCATCGGCCGCAAATCATTGAGGGCGCGTACTGCTGGCAGATCCCGCTCGATCAAGGCATGACAAAGATCTTCCGGTCTGACGCGACGAGCAATCGCAGCGATCGACATCACCGTTGCAAACCGCTGCTCACGCAACCGCCCACGTACCCCGACCGCGACGTGATCCGGCGCACTCAACGCACGCCGAACCACCACCGGCTGACCTGCGCTGACCGACTCGATCGCCCATGCAGGCGCGTCCACCGGCAGCTGCTCCGGGGTCATCCCCCAAAGCAGGTCGTGGGCCAGAAACGTATTCACCACTGCGCTCTCAGCAATTGGCGAACGGTGCTTGATGCCGCACGGTTGGTCGCGCCCAAGCGGCTGCTCAGATCACGTCCGCTGGTGGCGACATCGCCAATGGCAAGGTTCAGGCATTCAGTCACCCGCGCCAGATCCGCCGCTGTCGGCTGCTCGATCTGCTCTACCGACAAGGTTTCCCAAAGCAATCCCAGACTCGCATAGCTGTCGATGTCATAAGCCATCGGCGGCACGCTGGAAGCCAGGGCTTCGAGTTCTTCGACGCTGCGCAACGTCACCCGCGCTGCCGATGCCTTGCCCATCGCATGGACCATCACGCCTGGATCACGCAAGGCAATCAAGCGATTGGCCTGATACCCATGGGCCAGAAACGCCCCGGACATCGCCTTGCCCACCAGCAAGCCAATCACCGCATGACCGGCCAACCGGGCGCGGGCATAACTGTCTGCCGCACCCGCCAGGGCCTGATGAATGCCGAGCGCTTCTTCGCGCCGACCGTAAGACTGGCTCGGCACATCGACGATGGCGACCAAGGCGCGTTTGTGCGGTTTATCCGTGTCTTCGGCGATGACGTCATCCACCGCCTTGGCAAGGCCCCAACCTTCCAGCAGACCGACCTCGCCATTGCGGGCGCGGACGAAACGGTTGTCGGGATCAGCCACCACCGCGATAAACCGTACAGACTGATCACCCAATACACCGTCGGCGACCTTCAACGAAGCGGGCAAACCTTCGACCGGTTTCGCGCCCGCACTCAAGGCGTTGAACCAGTTCAAACCTCTCAGGGAATACGAACTCATGAGCGCTCTCCTTGATACAGATCGCGAACCACTGACGGCTCGATTTGCGGTTCGGCGTCCAGACGGGCCAGCCGCTGCAGGAACAGATCGGCCTGACGGCTGCGTTGTTGTGCCGGCAAACCTTGCTTGAGTAACTCACCGACCTGCTGCTGAATCTGCGCCACGTCGTCGGCAACATAACGGTCCACCAAACCGCTGGCAAAACGCTGCTCGCCACCGGTCAGGCTCCAGATAAAAGGACGGTCGCGGGAGTCGTATTCCTCAAGCCCGGCTTCCTGTTCGATCACTTGCGGACCGTTGAGGCCAAGCCGCGCTTCCTGAGTCACCAGCAAATAGCTGCACAACCCGGCGGCAATCGACATCCCGCCAAAGCAACCCACGCTGCCGGCGACTACACCGATAACCGGCTGGTATTGGCGCAGGTCGACAATCGCCGCATGAATATCGGCAATCGCCGCCAGCCCAAGATTGGCTTCCTGCAAACGCACGCCGCCGGTTTCCAGCAGCAACACGGCGCGAGTGGGAATGCCATTGCGGTTGTCTTCGGCGGCGAGTTCCAGCGCACCGGCAATCTTCGCCCCGCCGACCTCACCGAGGCTGCCGCCCTGAAATGCACCTTCGATGGCGGCGATCACCACCGGCAATCCACCGATGCTGCCCTTGGCGATCACCACGCCGTCATCGGCTTGCGGCACCACGCCCTGGCGCGACAGCCATGGCGACATGACGCGCTGAAACGGGTCGAGCAATTCGCGGAAGGTGCCAGGGTCGAGCAAGGCTTTCGCCCTTTGCCGGGCGCCGAGTTCGACGAAGCTGTGCTTGTGTAGGAGTTCTTTACTGTCAGTCATGACCGATCTCCTCAAAGCCTTGTTCCAGACGCAAGCGCACCACGCCGGGGGTCGCGCCGAAATCGTGGATATCAATGGCCATCGCTGGCGGTGTCTGGCCGTCGAACATCCGTGCAAACAGGTGCTGCCAGCGTTGTTCGGCGCCATTGACCGAGGTCTGCACCTTGATCGTCAATTTGCCGGCCTGACCCGGTTCGATCAGCACTTCCAGATCGCCCGAACCGACACAGCCCACCAGCGTGCGGCCCCGTGGCGGCTGCCCGGCGGTGAATTCAAAGGATAAGGTTTCCATCAGAAAGCTCCCGACTCGATGCGGTCGATAAACAGGCAGGCGGCGAGCAAATCCGCGGCACCGCCGGGCGACGCATTCAATGCGATTAATTGTTCGTCCAATTCGTGCAGACGGCGGCGACCGGCGAGGCTGGCGCTGCCGCCCGCATCGAGTACCGCTTGGGCACCAAGCTGCATGGTTTGCAGGCCGTGTTCGCCGGCGCGGTAGAGCACGCAGGTGTCGGCCAGGTTCGTCATGATTGCGAGCAAGGCGTCGAGCCGGGCGTTCTGCTCGCCATGGCCCAAGGCGCGGCTGCGTTTGAGTTGTGGCAGTGCGCGTTGCAGCACCGAAGGAAAGCCGAGTTGGGCTTCTTCACGGGCACCGCGAGCGCCGTAGCGTTGGGCAACCTGGGCGCCATGGCTGAGTGGACGTGGTGCGTAACGGTCGTCGATTAACGCGAGTCGGGCAGCACGCAAAGCAATCGGGCCTGCGGCACTGGATTCAGGCTCAAGCGCGCAGGCGGTGACCAAAAGACCCAAGGCCCAGATCGCCCCGCGATGGGTGTTCACGCCAGCCGTCGTGGCGAGCATCGCTTGCTCCCCTTCCCGACCGATCCGTCCAACGGCTTCACGCAGCGGCACACCAACTTCGCCAGATTCAATGGCCGCTTGCGCCATTTCCTTGAATGCAGGCCACAACGACAGCGCCGAGGCGTGCATCAGCCCGAGGTGCAAATCGGTATGAGCGCCATTGCCACGACGGTCGACCAACGCCGGTTTCGGCGACAGGTCCGCTTCGCCGATCAATGCGTCCACCGCCAGGTCCGCCAGCCGTTCAGCCAGGGAAAGCGTTTTCGGTTGCAGGTTGAATGCGTGCATTACCAGCTCCTGAACTTGGCGGGCGGGTTGTAGAGGCCACCGGACCACTCGACCAGATCAGCCACGCTCTTGGCCGCGAGCAATTCGCGGGTGGCGTCGGTGCGGCGGATGCCGAGGTCTTCGGGCAAGGCGATCAAGCCTTCACGGCGCATGCGTGCGGTGTCTTTCGGGTTGTGGCGCAGGCCGATGGCGGTCACTCCGGCGACGGCGGCGATCATCGCCTGGCGCTCTTCAAGGGAGCGGGCCTTGTACAAATAGGCGATGCCTTCTTCGGTCAGCAGGTGAGTGACGTCGTCGCCGTAGACCATGATCGGCGCCAGCGGCATGCCGCTTTTCTTCGCCACTTCTATTGCATCGAGGGTTTCGACGAAGGTCGGTTTCCCACCCTCCTGGAAGGTCTCGACCATTTGCACCACGAGTTTTTTACCGCGTTCGAGCAACGCTTCGGGCGCGTCGTCATGGCGCATGTCGAGCCAGGCCGGCGTGCTATGACGGCGACCGCGCGGGTCGTGGCCCATGTTCGGCGCGCCGCCGAAACCGGCCAGGCGCCCACGGGTCACGGTGGAAGAATGACCGTCGCCATCGACTTGCAGGGTTGCGCCGATGAACAGGTCCACCGCGTATTGCCCGGCGAGTTGGCAGAACATCCGATTGGATCGCAGAGAGCCGTCGCGCCCGGTGAAGAACACGTCCGGCCGAGCGGCGATGTAGTTTTCCATGCCCAGTTCTGTGCCGAAGCAATGCACGCTTTCGACCCAGCCGCTTTCAATCGCCGGGATCAGCGTCGGGTGCGGATTGAGCGTCCAGTTGCGGCAGATCTTGCCCTTCAGGCCTAGGGATTCGCCGTAGGTCGGCAGGATCAATTCGATAGCGGCGGTGTTGAAACCGATGCCGTGGTTCAGCGACTGAACGTTGTGTTTTTCGTAGATCCCACGGATCGCCATCATCGCCATCAGCACGTGCACAGGCTTGATGTGCCGTGGGTCGCGGGTGAACAGCGGTTCGATATAGAACGGCTTGTCCGCCACCACCACGAAATCGACCCACGACGCGGGAATGTCGACGCGTGGCAGGTCGCTGACATCGTCCACCAGTTGGTTGACCTGGACGATGACAATGCCATCGCTGAAGGCGGCCGGCTCGATCAAGGCGGGGGTGTCTTCGGTGCTCGGGCCGGTGTAGATGTTGCCAGCGCGGTCGGCCATGAAACCGGCCGAGAGCACGACGTTGGGAATCAGGTCGACCACCAGCCGCGCATAGAGCTCGATGTAGGTGTGGATCGCACCGATTTCCAGCAGGCCGTCTTCCAGCAATTGGCTGATGCGCAGGCTCTGGGTGCCGGCGAAGGAGAAGTCGAGCTTGCGGGCGATGCCGCGCTCGAACAGGTCCAGGTGCTCGGAGCGGCCGACGCTGGGCATGATCATGTGCAAATCATGCAGCTTGGCGGGATCGGCCTTGGCCAGGGAGCGAGACAGGAAATCCGCCTGCTTCTGGTTATTGCCTTCCAGCACCACGCGGTCGCCGGGCAGGATCAGAGCTTCCAGTGCCGCGACGATGTTGTCGGTGGGCAGGACCACACCGTCGGCAAGATCCTTGACCAACGCCAGACGCCGCTGCTTTTCGCTGCGCCGCCGCGTCCATCGCGAGTCGGGGGATATTGTTGTTGTCATGACCACTCCACGGGTTCGCTGTCGTGGGAGTCACCTTAGGAGGGTTGAGTGGGGAGCATCAATCAAGCACAGAGACGGATCGTTACGATCAGGGTAATGGTTGACCATGCCGACGCCATCGCGAGCAGGCTCGCTCCCACAGGAGAGCGCATTTCAATGTGGGAGCGAGCCTGCTCGCGAAGAGGCCAGAACGATCACTGCAGTTTTCAACGAGTAATAATTTCAGCCCAGCCATCTGCTGCTGCACACGAATGGCTTTCAGCCCACCGCTACGTAACAGGTTTTCCAGATTCTCGTTGCTGCCCATCCTTGGACTCCAAAGGGTTTTCCCCCATCAGGTTGATCTTGTCCTGCTGCGCTACCCGCACGACGAAGCTGTTTTCAGCCGCCAGTTTTGCGGCCCAGTCTTCGGGGGTGTAGAGCGTCGGATTAAGGACGCGGCCTAATTGCTCCTCCAGAGGCATAAGCCGCTCCATCACTTCACTGTAGTGCAGGCCTTCACCGATCAGCATGAGATCAATGTCACTGGATGCGTTTGCCGAGTCCTTGGCGATTGAACCGTACACAAATGCCCAGGTGATCTGTTCGGCAAAGGGTTGAAGCGCCTGACGCAGAGGCTCGGCAATGCCAAAAGTCTTGCGGGCGATGCCCAACAGCTCAGCATAAATCGGGCACTGCGGATTGGCCTGATAGTGGGTCTGGTTGCCTTGGCGGCTCAGGGTCAACACGCCTGCCTGTTGCAACCGATCCAGCTCTCGCATGAGGCTGCCTTTACCCACTTGAGCCCAGCGGGCGATTTCGTTGGCGTAAAAACTTCGATCGGGTTTGCCGAACAACAAGCCCAGCACTTTTTGCTGAGTGGTCGTGAACAAGGCTTCGCTCAGGGAAAGGTTTTTCACAGTGGCAACCGATGATTCCCAAAAAGGGAACGATAGGTCCCTTTTTGGGAATCTTCAACTTTTGCCGGTCGATTGGAGATTTGTGTTTAAAAGTTTGTCCGCTGCAAGGGTGGGAGGCTACACGGCGTGACGTCGCCACCTACAGCAATGCCGGAAGCCGCTGACTGGTGGGGTTTTGCGCTGAGCTTTATCGTTTGTGAGTCGCTGCCAAATCAGCGATAGGGGCTGGAAACCCCATAAGTGACGGGGCGCAAAAGCGTCCTTCATAACGTATGCTTGCGCACCTTTATTGTGTGCACTCCGTTATGGCGGCTGTGCGCGGGAGACTTAACCGTCTGCCGGGTTTCTCCGTTACCCCGGGTTTCCAGCCGCGTACAGCTGCCACCTATTCGCGTGGAAACCGAATGGGTCAGCCTCAACCCCTGACGGAGATTCACAATGTTCAAAGCCACTCCCAATCCCCCGGAAACCGACACCGATCCCGAGGCAGTCCTCGAAGCCGAAAAACTCAAGGAAGCCGCCGACCGCGCCTTCGCCCATTACTTCCCTCCCGCTCACGAAAAACCGGCCAAACGCCGCAAACACCCTCTCTTCACCGTCTCCCCCGACATCGACACCGAAGCCCTTTTGGCCAACGCCTCCGAAGACTTGCTGTCGATCAGCGCCATTGCGGCCGATCTGGCGGACGATGTTGAAGGTTCGCGCCGGTCGGTAGCCTTGGCGCTCAGTCGAATGGCCGATGGGGTGCAGTTGTTGGTGGAGCGGGCGCTGGATCATAACGAGGCGTTGCAGATGCAGATGCGCGCCAAAGTCTAGTGCACACCCCCTGTGGCGAGGGAGCTTGCTCCCGTTCGGCTGCGCAGCAGTCGCTAAATAATCGGTTCGCCGGAGATTTTGGGGCTGCTTCGCAACCCAGCGGGAGCAAGCTCCCTCGCCACAGGATACGGGTCAGACTAGCCCGGCACTCACCAACAACTCCTCCAGCGCCAGCAAATCAGGCACCTTCGCCACTTGCTCCCCCACCTGCACCGCCGCCTGCTCCAGCGGACACAACGGCACATCGACGTAACTCAACTGACTGTCGAGCTTGTACGACCGCGGAATCCCCTGCACCAACAGCGCAATGAACTTCAGCTCCGGCCGCCCACCGAGGGCATTGAGAATCACGATGCGCGCGCGCTCGCCGATGACGATTTTATTGCCGCACGCCGACTCGAAACTCAGCAACGGAATCTGCCGGTCCCGCCACGTCACCAACCCCAGGTACCACGGCGGTGTGTCCAGATCGAACGCCCCCGGTTGATAGTCAATCAACTCCGCCACCGCCACGTTGGGCAGAATCAGGTTGCGGTCAGCCAGGGGCAGCAGCAGGCCGGTGAGATTGCTGGTGCGATGCTCAAGCATGGGTTTTGCTCCACAACGCGATGCTGTCGAGCAGCACCGATTCCTGGTACGGCTTGCCGAGGTAGTCGTTGACGCCGATGGCCATGGCGCGGTCGCGGTGTTTCTGGCCGGTGCGGGAGGTGATCATGATGATCGGTAAATGCTGCAAACGTTCGTCGCTGCGCACCTGAGTCGCCACTTCGAAGCCGTCCATGCGCGGCATCTCGATGTCGAGCAGCATAACGTCGGGCATATGTTCTTCGAGCAGCAGCATGGCGTCGACCCCATCCTTGGCAGTCAGCACGTTCATGCCGTGACGTTCGAGCAGGCGGCTGGTGACCTTGCGCACGGTGACCGAATCGTCGACCACCAGCACCAGCAGCGGTTTATGCGGCTCGACCTCAACGTCCTGTGTCGCCGACTGTTGCGGCACTCGGGCCTGCATGGCGCGGATCGGCGCCAGCAAATC
Organism: Pseudomonas mandelii; assembly: GCF_900106065.1. NCBI lineage: Bacteria > Pseudomonadati > Pseudomonadota > Gammaproteobacteria > Pseudomonadales > Pseudomonadaceae > Pseudomonas > Pseudomonas mandelii. The sequence goes on along the minus strand of NZ_LT629796.1, from coordinate 2,728,022 downwards.
GAGAATCAGCACCACCCGGCCATCGCCCAGAATCGTCGCCCCGGATAACCCCTGCACCGACGCAAATTGCGGGCCGAGGCTTTTGACCACGATCTCCCGCGTGCCGGCCGTGGAATCCACCTGCACGGCGATGTGCCGCTCGTTGCATTGCACCAGCAACACTGGCAGCGGCAGGCTCTGGCCCAACAGTTTCGGGCGGGTGCTGGTTTTCAGCAGCTCGCCCAGATAACACAGTTCATAACGCTGCCCGGCGTATTCATAAGTCGGCGGATCGAGCCGGTAATGCCCTTCGAGCTCGTTGGGCAGCACGCGAACGATGCCGTCGATGGTGTTCAACGGGATCGCGTATTGATCCTCCAGACACTGCACCATCAGCGCGCGGTTGACCGACACGGTGAACGGGAGGCGAATCCGAAAGTGCACGCCCTGCCCCGGTGTCGAGTCGATGACCATGGTGCCACCGAGCTGCCGGACTTCTTCGTGAACCACGTCCATGCCCACGCCACGCCCGGAAATCTGAGTGATTTTCTCGGCGGTGGAGAACCCCGGTTGCAGGATGAATTGCAGCACATCGCGGTCGCTGACCTCGGCGTCCGGGGCCAGCAAGCCGCGCTTGATCGCCTTGCGCCGCACCGCGTCCAGCGGCACGCCTGCGCCGTCGTCGCGGATGTCGAAAATCATGTCGCCGCCCTCACGGGACAGGTCGAGAGTGATTCGTCCCTGGGCCGGTTTGCCGGCCGCAATACGCACCTCGGCCGATTCCAGGCCGTGGTCCACGGCGTTGCGCAGCATGTGTTCCAGCGGCGCCGCCATGCGCTCAAGCACGTTGCGATCCATCTCGCCTTCGGCGTTGCCGACCACGAACTCAACGTCTTTACCCAGTTCACTGGAGACCTGGCGGACGATGCGCCTCAAGCGCGGCAGCATGCGCTCGAACGGCACCATGCGCGTGCGCATCAGGCCTTCCTGCAATTCGGTGTTGATGCGGCCCTGCTGTTGCAGCAGGTTTTCCGCATCCTGATTGCGTCGATCGAGGGTTTCCTTGAGGTCGAGCAGGTCGGAGGCGGATTCGAACAGCGCCCGCGACAACTGCTGCAACTGCGAGTGACGGTCCATTTCCAGCGGATCAAACTCCTCGTAGCCCAGACGTTCCGCTTCGACTTGCTGGCGGCTGAGAATCCGTCCCTGGGTTTCGGTGTCGAGCCGTCGCAACTGATCGCGCATCCGCTCGATGGTGGTTTCCATCTCGCTCAGGGCCACCCGCGCATCGTTGACCTGTTGCTCGATACGGCCACGGAAGATCGAGGTTTCACCGGCCAGGTTGACCAGATCGTCGAGCAGTTCTGCCGAGACCTTGACCATGTCGACGCCCACTTCGGCTTGCGCCACCGGGGCGTCGGGTTTCGGCGTGGCGGGCACGATCACCGGCGTATCAAGAACAGCGGGATGGCTGAAGTTCTTGATCGCGTCGATCAACCGATCAGCCGGCGGCAAGGGCTGGCCGGCGCGGGCGGCGTCGAGCATTTGCGCCAGTCGGTCATGACTGCTTTGCAGCAGGGCGAACAGCGCCGGGGTCGGTTGCAGCACGCCAGCAGACAGACCTTCGTAGAGAAATTCCAGCTCATGGGCGAGGTCGCCGATGGGGGCAATTTCCACCATCCGCGCACCACCCTTGAGCGTGTGCAGGTCGCGCAGCAGGGTTTCCACTTCCTGACGGTTCGACGGTTCGGCTTGCCAGCGCACCAGCGCCGCGCCGGAGTTTTCGATGATGTCGAAACCTTCCTCAAGGAAGATCTCCAGCAGCTCGGGGTCATGCCCCGGCGAGTCATTGGCCGGCGCAGGTTCCGCCACTTCGGCGGTGTTGGCATTGCCTTGACGGAACTCGCGAATCGCTTCGATCAGCTCGCTCGGGGCGCCCAGGGTGTGCTGGTTTTTCAGCTGTTCGAGCAACACCGCGAGCCGGTCATGGCTCTGTTGCAGCAACTGCGCAAGGGTTTCGCTGTAGCTGTAACGGTGGTCCACCAGGCCTTCGTAAAGACTTTCCAATTCATGGGCCAGGTCGCCGACCGGCTCGACCTCGGCCATCCGCGCGCCGCCCTTGAGAGTATGCAAGTCCCGCTGCAAGGACGACAGCGGCGCGGCGTTGTCCGGGTCGTTCAGCCAGCGCTGCAAGGCCTGGCCAGCACTCTCGAGAATATCCACCGCTTCTTCGAGAAAGATCGAAACGATCTCATCGTCCAGCTCGACCTGAGTCGCGGTCTGTTCCAGTTCTGCGGTGGCGCTGCCCAGTTCGCGGATGCTCAGGGTGCGGCTGCCATCGCTGCGGATCAGGCCCATGGACGATGGATCAAGGCTTTCATCGAGCAGGCCGCGCAAGGCCCGGATGCGTTCCGGTTGCGGGCTGACTTCCTGGCCGGCGGCCAGTTCATCGAGCATATTGATCAGCGCTTCGTGGGCACTTTGCGCCTCGTGGAAAAACCGGTCGCTGACTGCCAGGCTGCTCTCTTCCACCGCGCCGTACAGGTCGAGCAACGCTTCGCACAATTCATCCACCGGATGCAGATCGGCGAGGTGCGCGCCTTCGCCCAAGGTGGTCAATTCGTCCAGCAACGCGCTGAGTTCCTGGCGCTCGCCGGGGTGCTGCTGCCAGCGCTGCAACAGGCTTTCGGCGTCCAGCAGGATGTCCATGCCCTGGGCCAGGAAGTTGTTGATCAGTTGCGGATCACGCTTGATTCGCAGCGCGGTGTTCGGCGCTTTCAACAGCGCATCCAGACGCTCAGCGAGCAGCGCCTTGGTGCGCTCGATCAGCAAATCGGCATCCGGTATTGCGGCCAGCGGATCAGTCTTGAGTTGCCGCAGCCCGAGACGGAACAGACCTTCGGCTTCCAGCAGCAGTTCGACTTCGTCGAGGTCGAGGGCGATCAGGTGCGCTTTGTATTCGCGGGCCAGTTGATCCAGCGGCGTCGCCAGCTCGGCGATCGGCAATACGCCGGCCATCGAGGCGCTGCCCTTCAAGGTATGCAACGCCCGCTGCAACTCGTCACTGGCTTGCAGCGGCACGTGCTCGGCGGCTTGATCGAGGAAACGGTTGAGGCTGGCGAGATGGGTCTCGGCTTCCTTGCGGAAGATCTCCAGCAACAGCGGATCGAGGGCAGCGACGTCCTGGGTGTCCTCATCGCTGGCGGGCGTATCGCCCTTGGCGAGGGCATGGGCGCGAGCGGCCAGTTGGTCGACCTGGTTGTTCTGGCGCTGGGCATTGGCGGCAAACTCGGCCACCAGTTGCGGCAGCAGCTCCAGTGTATCGAGGAGCAATTGTTGCACTGCCGCCCCAGGCGCAACGCTACGCTCCAGCACGCGGTTGAGCAGGTTTTCCACCGCCCACGCCAGCTCGCCCAGCACCAGCGCACGGACCATCCGGCCACTGCCTTTCAAGGTGTGGAAAGCCCGGCGCAATTCACTCAACGCGGCGTTATCGTCCGGGTTGGCCGTCCAGCGCGGCAAGTACTCCCGGAGGATTTCCAGGACTTCATCGGTTTCTTCGAGGAAGACTTCCCGCAGCTCTTCGTCCACCGGTTCTTCGCCGGCGGGCGGTGGCAGCAGGCTGCCCGGAATGGTCAGCGCCGGCGGATTGACCGAAGACACCGGGCTGGCCAGGACATCGGCCAGCGACTGCACGGTATCGGGGTCATCGAGTTCTTGCAGGTCCTGCATCACCTGAGCTTCACTCGGGCTCAGCACATCCTCAAGCATCGGCACCTGTTGTTCACTGGGGAAAAACCCAAGGGACGCCAGGCTCTTTTCCGCCACGTCGAGCAGTTGTTCACCGGGTGCCTCGGGGTCGTCGCTGAGACGCTCCAGGTAATACTCGATGCTGGTGATGACGTCGGCCAGGCTGTCCAGTTCCTGCCAGCCGGGCTGGCCCGGGTCCAGCAGCAGATGCTCGCGAATGAAGTGGTTGCAGGCTTCGATCAGGCTCGCCGCACGACCCAACGGAATCATCGACAGCGCACCGCGTACCTGGGTCAGCAACGCCGGCAAGGCCTGCAAATGCTGGCGATCCCAGTCGGCGTCGATGTAGTCGACGATCATGTCCTTGGCCTGTTGCAGGCAGATGCGCGCTTCCTTGATCACGATCTGGTGGATCTGCGTCAGATCGGTGGTCGGCAGGTGGCTTTCTTCCTGGCTCTCCGGCTCTACGGTGCCGACCATGCCGGCCAGCGTTGCTTCGACGTAGAGCAAGGCCCCGGCAACGTCCATGAGAATGGCGTCGTTGGGTTCACGCTGGCCCTGGGCGAGGCTCAGCACCACCGCCAGTTGATCGATGATGACTTTGCGCGGCTGGCCGAAACCCAACACCGCCAGGGTGTCGGCGATTTGCCGCAACGGCGCCAGCAGGGTTTCGAGGTCCGAGGTGTGCTGGCGGTCGCTGCGCACAAACAGGTCCAGGCGTTCCTTGACCCGCACCAGCTCTTCACACAGCGCGGCCAGCACCGAGCGCATGGCGTCACGGTCCGGTCCGGCCAGGCGGGCGCGTTCTTCGTCGACCATTGCGCTGTCAGGCAGCGCGTCGTCCAGTGAGTAACGATCTTTCATGGTCAGCATCTGCCCGGTGGGATGTTCGGCCTTGGCAATGTAGAACAGCAAACTCTTGAGCAACTCCGGCGGCGCCGGCTGATTGATGCCGCGTATGCCCTGTTCGAGCAAGCGCTTGAGTTCTTTGTCGGCGTCCTTGAACAGGCTGCGCAGCGCCGGGCTGTTGGCAATCGAGCCGCCGCGCATGCCTTCGACCAGCGCCGAGGCGACTTGCCACAACGGGCTCAAAGGCGCGTTGCCGCACAGTCCTTCCAGGCGTGAAAAAACCTTGGTCAGATAGCCAAGGTTAGTCTCGTCATCCTGCTCGCGCAGCAACCCGACCAACGCCATTTGCAGCATCTGCCGCAACTTGCGCAGCACATTGGCAAAATCCGCCGGTTCCAGCAGGGCCAGCGATTCTTCGCCCAACACCGGCAGGTCGAGCAATTGCGGGCTGAACAGGCTGGTTTCCGACAACAGGCTTTCGCCCCGGGCACTGCGTAAATCGTTGATCAGCGGCAGCACCACCAAGGGCAGGTCACGGCGCGCGCCTTGCACCCGGTCGAGGTAGATCGGCAGTTGCCCGAGGGCTTGCAACAGCAGATGAAGCGCCTCGTCGCGATGGTTGATGCGGTCTTGCTGCAAGGCGGTGGCGAGGTGTTCCATTTCTTCGGCGAGCAGGGCCGCGCCGTAGAATTCGACCATCTGCAAACTGCCGTGGACCTGATGGATGCACGCCAGGCAATCGCTCAGGGCGTGCGTCGCCTGGGGATCATCAAGCAGGGTTTCGATCGCTTGATGAGCCACTTTCAGCGTTTCGGCAATCTCGCCTTTGACCCACTCGAGGGCCACATAGTCGTGCCGATCACCCATAACCACTCCAAATCACTGCTCTACTCAAAAAAACCCGAACGCCTGCGGGCGCTTCACACTTTATCCGCCGCCTGCGCCTTGGCCGCCGGCAAGGTGAAACCGGACACCGAGCGCCGCAGCTGACTGGCCATTTTCGCCAGGTTGCCAATGCTCTCGGCGGTGGCGGTCGAGCCCGACGAAGTCTGCGTGGTGATCTGCTGGATCACGTTCATGGTCAGGGAAATCTGACCGGCTGAAGACGTCTGCTGCTGCGCAGCGTTGGAAATACTCTGGATCAACGCCGCCAGGGTCTTCGACACGCCTTCGATTTCTTCCAGGGCCACACCGGCATCCTGCGCCAGACGCGCGCCGCGCACCACTTCGGTGGTGGTCTGTTCCATGGAAATCACGGCTTCGTTGGTGTCGGTCTGGATCGCTCGCACCAGGGTTTCGATCTGCCGGGTAGCGGCGGACGAACGCTCGGCCAGACGCTGCACTTCGTCGGCTACCACTGCAAAACCGCGCCCGGCATCACCGGCCATCGAGGCCTGGATCGCCGCGTTGAGCGCAAGGATGTTGGTCTGATCGGCAATGTCATCGATCAGGCTGACAATGTCGCCGATTTCCTGAGAGGACTCGCCCAGACGCTTGATGCGCTTGGCAGTGTCCTGGATCTGCTCGCGAATGTTGTCCATGCCGTGGATCGTGTTGTGCACCACCTCGTTGCCCTTGTTGGCGATTTCCACCGAACGTTCCGCCACCGCCGAGGACTCGGCAGCGTTGGCGGAGACCTGGTCGATGGACTGGGCCATGTCGTTGATCGCGGTGGAGGCTTCGCTGATCTGTTGCGCCTGATGTTCCGACGCCTGGGCCAGGTGCATGGCGGTGGCCTGGGTTTCCTGCACGGCGGCGGCGACCTGGCCGGCGGTGAGGTTGATGGTCGCCACCAGGTCGCGCAGTTGATCGACGGAATAGTTGATCGAGTCGGCGATGGTCCCGGTGAAGTCTTCGGTCACCGAGGCCGTCACGGTAAGGTCGCCGTCGGCGAGGTCTTCGATCTCGTCGAGCAGGCGCATGATCGCGGTCTGGTTGCGCTCGTTTTTCTCGGCGGTTTCGCGCAGCTGGCGGTTGGTTTCGCGCACCATCACCAGGCCGATAAGAATGATCGACATCAGCGCCAACAAGCCCAGCACGTAGCCGCCAATGGTGTCGGTGTCGCGCCCGCCGGCAAGGTTTTCGAACCCGCTGGCCAGGTGCGAGGCTTCGTCGAGCAGGGTCTGTGACAAGGTGAAGATGTTGGTCGCCGATTCGCGAACCTTGAACAGCTCCGGCGAGGTTTCGAGGATTTCATCCACAGAGCCGGAAACGAATTCGAACAGCTCGGAAATCTCGGTCAAGCGGGCCCGCGCATCGCGGTCTTCGACCTGGCTGACCCGCAGCGACGTATTGCCCTGGAGCATGCCATTGAGTACCTGGCCGAATCGGGCAGCGTCGCGACCGAACGCGTCGGCGGCCTGTTGTGAATTTTCATCGCCGGACAGCACGGTGTTCACCGCGCCCAGGATGCGTTCGGCCAGCAGCGACTGACGCTGGGCCATGGCCACCTGAGCGGCCGGCGCGCCGCGCTGCAAGAGGATTTCGACGACTTTTTCGTATTCGACCTGCAACTGCGGCACGGTTTCGGCCAGCGTCGCGGCGACCTGATGCAGCGAGAGTACGGTCTGCTCGCTGGAGAGGATGGCGTCAGTGTTTTTCAGCAGCCGTTCCCAGTCCAGCTGAACGGCGCGCATTTCCGGGCGCACGGCGGACGGCGCTGGCGGCAGGCCGGTGGCCGGGTCGCCCTTCTTCAAGTAACCCCAGCGTTGGGCGAAGTCGTTGCGTGCATCGCTCAGCAGCTTGAACGCTGCCGCCTTGCCGGCAGCGGCTTCGGTGGCGTTTTTGGCGATGCGTTGGGACAGCACGCGCAGTTCGCCGGCGTGGCCGATGTACTGTTTGTCATACGTGGCTTGCGTGTTGAGGTAAGCGAAGTTGGCAAACAGCAGCATGATGAAGATGATCAGCGCGATGAACAGCACGATGATCTGCGAGCGGCTGCGCGATCCTTCTGGCTTGCCTGTTTTTGTTTTTATCATCGGTCCTCGCCTGTACTGCCTGATTCAACGACGCCCTTGTAAGAGCGAGGCTTGCCCGCGAAGCAGGCGCTACGGTCTTACGGGAACACCGCGTTTTCGTTCTTCGCGGGCAAGCCTCGCTCCTACAGGATTGCGGCGTCGCCTTGATTACAGCGCTACATGCATAAAGCTTTGCGACTGCGCCAGCGTAAACGGGCTGAATATTTGCCACGTCTGCTCACGCTGAAACCGGCCCTGGACGAACGCGGCAATCGGCCCGTGCAGATCGGCCATCGACACCGGTTCCAGACTGTCCTGGGCAAAGTGCTGCAAGCCGAAGACTTCGTCGACCATCAACCCGGCAAACACTTCACCGTGCTCCACCACCAACACCCGCCGCTGTTTGCGCAGGGTCGACTGCTCATGTCCGAAGAAGCTGCACAAATCCATGATCGGCAGCAATCGTCCGCGCAAGTTGGCCACACCCTTGACCCAGGGTTTGACGCCCGGCAACTGGGTGAAACGCGGTTCGTGCAGGACCTCGCTGACTTCGCCCATGGGCGCGACGTACCAGTTTTCGCCCAAGCGAAAGCCGATGCCGCTCCAGCGGTCCTGTCGGGTTGGCTGGGATGGCAGATCCGCCGCCAGCAGACGACAGCGCTGATCAATCTGCAGCAGCAGTTCGAAAGCCGTCAGCGACTCGGTCATGGCCGGACGATCAACCGGCCAGCACGTTGTTCAGGGTTTTGATCAGGGTCTCTTCGTCGACCGGTTTGGTCAGGTAATCCTTGGCGCCCTGGCGTGTGCCCCAGACTTTGTCGGTTTCCTGATCCTTGGTGGTGATGATGATCACCGGGATATGCCCGGTTTCCGGGTCTTTGGTCAACTGGCGGGTCGCCTGGAAACCGTTGAGGCCGGGCATGACGATGTCCATGAGCACCGCGTCGGGTTTTTCCTGACGGGCCAGGGCCACGCCGTCGGCGCCGTTTTCGGCTTTCAACACTTCATGACCGTGCTTTTCCAGCATGCCGGTCAGTTTGTACATTTCGGTCGGCGAATCATCGACGATCAGAATACGTGCCATGGTCTTCCCCATTCTTGTCAACGCCGGGCCCGCTGGCCGAGCGTCACTGTGCGTGTCCTACTGCGGCAAAACGGCGGCGAAGCCCGGTACATGGGCCTGGATCGCGTTCAGCAGTTCTTCCTTGCTGAAAGGCTTGGTCAAAAACTGGTCGGAGCCGACGATGCGCCCCTTGGCCTTGTCGAACAGCCCGTCCTTGGACGACAGCATAATCACTGGCGTGGACTTGAACGCACTGTGGTTCTTGATCAACGCGCAGGTCTGATAGCCATCCAGGCGCGGCATCATGATGTCGACAAAGATGATGCCAGGATGGTTATCGGCAATCTTGGCCAGGGCATCGAAACCATCGATGGCCGTGATGACTTCACAACCCACGTTTTTCAACAGCGTTTCGGCGGTACGACGAATCGTCTTCGAATCGTCGATCACCATGACCTTCAAGGCGCTGGAATGCTGTTCCATAAATGCTCTACCGTCGCCTTTGCGAATCAAATTGTCCGTTTACGGACCTTCGGTGGCTCGAAACCCTTGATGTTCAAGGGCCAGCACGACATGGCAGCCTTTTTAGCACAGTCTCCAACACCAATCTATCGGGCGACTGACACGGTGGTTTTTCCTTGACCGGGAACACACTGGGCGCCAATCTGACGCCACTTTTTCGTGTCCATCCGGACCACCCCAATTCGAGGAAAAACCCATGAGCGTTCGCGTCGGGATTGTCATGGACCCTATTGCCAGCATCTCCTATAAAAAGGATAGCTCGCTGGCCATGCTGCTGGCCGCACAGAAGCGCGGCTGGGAACTGTTCTATATGGAACAGAGCGATTTGTACCAGGCCGAAGGTGAAGCCCGAGCGCGGATGCGTCCGCTGAAAGTCTTCGCCAACCCGGAAAAATGGTTCGAACTGGAAGCCGAGACCGACGCGCTGCTGAGCGATCTTGACGTGATCCTGATGCGCAAGGATCCGCCATTCGACATGGAGTTCGTCTACTCCACGTACCTGCTGGAGCAAGCCGAGCGCGCTGGCGTGCTGGTGGTCAACAAGCCGCAAAGCCTGCGCGATTGCAACGAAAAGCTGTTCGCCACGCTGTTCCCGCAGTGCACGCCGCCGACCATCGTCAGCCGTCGCCCGGACGTGCTGCGCGAGTTCGCCGATCACCACGGCGATGTGATCCTCAAGCCGCTGGACGGCATGGGCGGTTCGTCGATCTTCCGTCACACCGTCGGCCACCCGAACCTGTCGGTGATCCTCGAAACCCTGACCTTGCATGGCAAGCAGCAGATCATGATCCAGGGTTACTTGCCGGCAATCATCGATGGCGACAAACGCATCCTGATGATCGACGGCGAACCGGTGGATTACTGCCTGGCACGCATCCCGGCCGCCGGTGAAACCCGTGGCAACCTGGCGGCCGGCGGTCGTGGCGAAGCCCGCCCGTTGACCGACAAGGATCGCTGGATCGCTGCTCAGGTCGGCCCGACCCTGCGTGAGAAAGGCCTGCTGTTCGTGGGTCTGGACGTGATTGGTGAGCACCTCACCGAAATCAACGTCACCAGCCCGACCTGCATTCGCGAGATTGATAATGCGTTTGGCACCGACATCGGCGGCATGCTGATGGATGCCATAGAGAAGCAGCTGCAAGCCGCAAGCCGCAAGCCGCAAGCTTGAAGCTGACGCCCTACAGCTTGTCGCTTGATACTTGTAGCTTGAAGCTAAAAACCAACATTGCGTTATCATGCCGAGCCCGTAAAAACGCGATGTTGGTTTTTTTGTCATGACACTTCCGTCCGATCTGCCCCCTGAACTCGCCCATCGTGGCGTGCGCCCGGCCGATCGCCTCGGATTTACCCTGTTTCTAGCGGCGCTGATTCACCTGGCCTTGCTGTTGGGCGTCGGGTTCACGATGGTCGAACCCAAGCAGATCAGCAAAACCCTGGAAATCACCCTCGCCACCTTCAAAAGCGAAAAGAAGCCTGCGAAAGCTGATTTCCTTGCCCAGGAAAATCAGGAAGGCAGCGGCACCCTGGATAAAAAGGCGATTCCCAAGACCACCGAGGTCGCGCCCTTCCAGGACAACAAGGTGCAGAAAGTCACGCCACCGCCGGCCGCCAAGCCGCCAGTGCCGGAAGCTGCGCCCAAGGCTGCCGTGACCACGGTCGCGCCGAAGCCGAAAAAAGCCCCGGCCAAGAACGAAGAGATCAAGCCGATAACCAAGCCTGCGGTGGCGGCGCCGACGTTCGACACTGAACAGCTGTCCAGCGACATCGCCAGCCTGGAAGCGGAACTGGCCAACGAACAACAGCTGTACGCCAAGCGCCCGCGCATCCACCGCCTGAGCGCTGCTTCGACCATGAAAGACAAGGGCGCCTGGTATAAGGACGAATGGCGCAAGAAGGTCGAGCGCATCGGCAACCTGAATTACCCCGACGAAGCGCGGCGCAAGCAGATCTACGGCAATTTGCGCCTGATGGTTTCGATCAACCGCGATGGCTCGCTGTATGAAGTGCTGGTGCTGGAATCCTCCGGGCAACCGTTGCTGGATCAGGCGGCGCAGCGGATTGTGCGGCTGGCGGCACCGTTTTCACCGTTTACCGGGGATTTGTCGGACATTGATCGGCTGGAGATCATCCGCACGTGGAAATTCGCCCGTGGGGACCGGTTGTCCAGTAATTGATCAATTGATTTGTAGTGATTGAGCCGGCGCCTTCGCGTGCAAGCCTCGCGTCTACAGGTCATGCGCCACTTTTGCGGTACATACCGAACCTGTAGGAGCGAGGCTTGCCCGCGAAGAGGCCCTCAAGCAAAACCCGGATCAAAAGACACCCGCCCAGGCATTTCCTGTGCATCCCCAGCTTGTCAGTTCGCCCCTCCAACGCCACACTAGCGCTCATGAAGAACGTCAGCCCCAGCTACCTCAAGCATCACTTCCTGATCGCCATGCCTCACATGGCCGACCCGAACTTTGCGCACACCTTGACCTACATCGTCGAGCATACGGCCAATGGTGCCATGGGGCTGGTGGTCAACCGCCCGCAAGACCTGAATCTGGCCGATATCCTCGAGCAATTGCGCCCCGACATCGAACCGCCGGTGCTCTGCCAGCATGTGCCGATCTTCATCGGCGGCCCGGTGCAGACCGACCGTGGTTTTGTCCTGCACCCTTCGGGCAAGACCTTCCAGGCGACCGTTGATCTGGAAGGCGATCTTTCCTTGTCCACCTCCCAGGACGTGCTGTTCGCCATCGCTGACGGTGTCGGCCCGGCCAAAAGCGTCATTGCCCTCGGTTACGCTGGCTGGGAAGCCGGACAGCTTGAAGCCGAACTGGCGCAGAACGCCTGGCTGACCTGTCCGTTTGACGCCGACATCCTGTTCAACACCAGCAGCGAACTGCGCCTGGATGCAGCGGCCAAGCACCTCGGGGTCAATCTCAGCCTGCTGACCAGCCAGGCGGGCCACGCCTGATGGCTCTGCGACTGATTCTGGGTTTTGACTACGGCACCAAACAGATCGGCGTTGCGGTCGGCCAGGTGATTACCGGTCAGGCCCGCGAGCTGTGCACCTTGAAGGCGCAAAACGGTATTCCCGACTGGAACCAGGTCGAAGCCCTCATTAAAGAGTGGAAGCCTGACGCCGTGGTCGTCGGCCTGCCCCTGAACATGGACGGCACGCCGAGCGACATGTGCCTGCGCGCGGAGAAATTCGCCCGCCGGCTCAATGGCCGCTACAACCTGCCCTTCTATACGCACGACGAACGCCTGACCACCTTCGAAGCCAAAGGCGAGCGGCGTGATCGCGGCGGGCAAAAAGGCAGTTACCGCGACAACCCGGTCGACGCCATCGCCGCCGCCCTGCTATTGCAAGGCTGGCTCGACGAAAACACCGCACTGTTCGAATCCTGAAGCGCCGTCACAGCGTCTCTCTTAGCTAGAACCCGAGCCAAACCCCGCACGCACCGGCTCGGGCCCAAGAAGGAGCAACCATGAGCCTGCCCAATCCCGCCGAACTGATCAGCCAGATGGCGATCCGTCTCAAGGCACATCTGGAACACCGTGGCATCAGCGAACCGCGTTACATCGGCATTCGTACCGGCGGCGTCTGGGTCGCCCAGGCGTTGCTCGATGAACTGGGCAGTGATGCGCCCCTCGGCACCCTGGACGTGTCCTTCTACCGCGACGATTTCAGCCAGAACGGCCTGCACCCGCAAGTGCGCCCGTCCGCCCTGCCGTTCGAAATCGAAGGCCAGCACTTGGTGCTGATCGACGACGTGTTGATGAGCGGTCGAACCATCCGCGCCGCCATGAATGAACTGTTCGACTACGGCCGCCCGGCCAGCGTGACGCTGGTGTGCCTGCTGGACCTGGACGCCGGCGAGTTGCCGATCCGCCCGAACGTGGTCGGTGCGACGCTGACGCTTGCGGCCCACGAGCGGGTAAAGCTGTCCGGCCCGGAGCTCAAGCTCGAACTGCAAGACCTCGCCCTTTAATCCGCCCTATTGAGAGTCCCCCTCGCGATGACGCCTCTAGAAACCAAGCGCCCGCTGCAGCTCAATGATCAGGGCCAGCTGCGCCACTTCCTCTCGCTCGACGGTTTGCGCCGCGAGTTGCTGACGGAAATCCTCGACACCGCCGACTCGTTCCTCGAAGTCGGCGCCCGGGCGGTGAAGAAAGTCCCGTTGCTGCGCGGCAAGACCGTGTGCAACGTGTTCTTCGAGAACTCCACCCGCACCCGCACCACCTTCGAGCTGGCGGCCCAACGGCTATCGGCCGACGTCATCACGCTGAACGTGTCGACCTCGTCGGCGAGCAAGGGCGAAACCCTGCTCGACACCCTGCGCAACCTGGAAGCCATGGCCGCCGACATGTTCGTCGTGCGCCACGGTGATTCCGGTGCGGCGCACTTCATTGCCGAACATGTCTGCCCGCAAGTGGCGATCATCAACGGCGGCGACGGCCGTCATGCGCACCCGACCCAAGGCATGCTCGACATGCTGACGATCCGCCGGCACAAGGGCGGCTTTGAAAACCTCTCCGTGGCCATCGTCGGCGACATCCTGCACTCGCGGGTGGCGCGCTCGAACATGCTGGCGCTGAAAACCCTCGGCTGCCCGGACATCCGTGTGATCGCGCCGAAAACCCTGCTGCCGATCGGCATCGAGCAATACGGCGTGAAGGTGTACACCGACATGACCGAAGGCCTGAAAGACGTCGATGTGGTGATCATGCTGCGCCTGCAACGCGAACGCATGACCGGCGGCCTGCTACCGAGCGAGGGCGAGTTCTACCGCCTGTTCGGCCTGACCACCGCGCGCCTGGCCGGGGCCAAGCCGGACTGCATCGTCATGCACCCGGGGCCGATCAACCGTGGGGTGGAGATTGAGTCGGCGGTGGCCGACGGTCCGCACTCGGTGATCCTCAACCAGGTCACCTACGGCATCGCGATTCGTATGGCCGTGTTGTCCATGGCCATGAGCGGGCAGACTGCGCAACGTCAATTCGAGCAGGAGAACGCCCAGTGAAGCTCAGCATTCTCGGCGCACGTGTCATCGATCCGGCCACAGGCCTGGATCAAGTTACCGATATTCATATTGAAGCCTGCAAAGTCGTTGCCCTGGGCGCCGCACCCGCCGGTTTTGTGCCCGTCGACACCATTGACGCCAAAGGCCTGGTGGCCGCCCCTGGCCTGGTTGACCTGAACGTCGCCCTGCGCGAGCCGGGCTACAGCCGCAAAGGCTCGATCATCAGCGAAACCCGCGCCGCTGCGGCCGGTGGCGTGACCAGCCTGTGCTGCCCGCCGAAAACCAAACCGGTGCTCGATACTTCGGCCGTGGCCGAACTGATCCTCGACCGCGCCCGAGAGGCCGGGAACACCAAAGTCTTCCCGATCGGCGCCCTGAGCAAAGGCCTGGACGGCGAACAGCTGGCCGAACTGGTCGCCTTGCGCGATGCCGGCTGCGTGGCCTTCGGCAACGGTCTGGAGAGCTTCCGCAACACCCGCACGTTGTGCCGGGCGCTGGAATACGCGGCGACCTTCGACCTGACGGTGATTTTCAACTCTCAGGATCATGATCTGGCCGAAGGTGGCTTGGCCCACGAAGGCCCGACCGCCAGTTTCCTCGGCTTGCCGGGCATTCCGGAAACCGCCGAGACCGTGGCCCTGGCCCGGGACCTGCTGCTGGTCGAGCAAAGCGGCGTGCGTGCGCACTTCAGCCAGCTCACCAGCGCTCGCGGCGTGGCGCTGATCGCTCAGGCCCAGGCCCGTGGCCTGCCGGTGACCGCCGATGTGGCGTTGTATCAACTGATCCTGACCGACGAAGCGCTGATCGACTTCAGCAGCCTCTATCACGTCCAGCCGCCGCTGCGCACCCGCGCCGACCGCGATGGCTTGCGTGCAGCGGTGAAGTCGGGCGTGGTTTCGGCCATCTCCAGCCATCACCAGCCCCACGAACGGGATGCCAAACTGGCACCGTTTGGCGCGACCGAGCCGGGCATCAGCAGCGTTGAACTGCTGCTGCCGCTGGCGATGACACTGGTGGAGGATGGGTTGCTGGATCTGCCAACGTTGTTGGCGCGCCTCAGCACCGGGCCTGCCGAGGCGTTGCGCTTGCCGGCGGGCAAGTTAGCCGTAGGCGGGCCGGCGGACATCGTGCTGTTTGATCCAGCGGCTTCGACCGTGGCCGGTGAGACCTGGCTGTCCAAGGGTGAAAACTGCCCGTTCATTGGGCATAGCCTGCCAGGCGTCGTGCGCTACACCCTGGTGGATGGGCGGATCAGCCACCAGTCTTGAGACTGAGCTGTCCCAATCGCTAGCAGGGCTAGCTCCCACGCAGGATCTGTGAACAACACAAATCCCCTGTGGGAGCTAGCCTGCTGGCGATGGCTTACTGGAAAGTGCCGCGATTCTGCGCGTTACGCACAGACACCTGGTCATTCAGCGTCCAGAAGTCATACAAAACCCCCAGAAAGAACAACCCGCCCGTCACCAGGTACAGCAATCCGCTGAGCCACTTCCCCTGATACATCCGGTGTACGCCGAAGACACCGAGAAACGTCAGCAGAATCCACGCCACGTTGTACTCGATGGGCCCGGCGGTAAAACGCAGGTCCGCTTCACGGTCCATGGCCGGGATCAGGAAGATGTCGATCAGCCAGCCAATACCCAGCAAACCGAAGGTGAAAAACCAGATCGTCCCGGTCACCGGCTTGCCGTAATAGAAGCGGTGAGCCCCGGTAAAACCAAAAATCCACAGCAGGTAGCCGATCACTTTGCTGTGTGTATCTTGCTGCTGGCCAGCCTGTTGATAGGTGTTCATGAAGGACCTCGATTCACACGATAGATAAATATTCTTGAATTCTTTGTGACTTTTTTACAGATTGCCGACGTATGGCACATGCTACCTTCGGTTGCGTCAAAGCCTTATACCACCTGACTTCTGTCCGACAATTGCGTCCATTTGCCGCTTATTTGGTTCCGTTGACCACAAGTTGAATCGACCAACGGCCTCGGAAGGGCAAAAAAAGCTGTTATAAAGTTGCGCGCTAACCCATATGAGCCTTGCCTAATGCGTCCATTTTTCAAGACATGGCTAACCATTTGCCTTTTGATGCCACTGGCCGCCCACGCCACCAATCGTGAGCAACGTCTTCCAAACGTTAATGGTTACACCCAAAAATCCCATGTTTCTGCTCCTTCGAGCAAAAACAAGAAAACCGAAAAACGTGCTCCACAGCTGGCTAGTAAAAGCAGCCTTGTTCCGCCGATGGCGACCAAGGAAAGCAGCAACGTGCTGAGTCGCGCCGTCAACGTCCTCGGTACACCTTACCGTTGGGGCGGCAGCAGCCCAAGTAAAGGGTTCGATTGCAGCGGCCTGGTGAAATACGCGTTCAACGACGCCACGTTCGACCTGCCACGCACGTCCAATGCCATGGCCAGCGGTCATGGCGAGAAAGTCGATCGCAAGGATCTGAAGCCGGGCGACCTGATTTTCTTCAACATCAAGAGCCGTCGGGTCAATCACGTTGCCATCTACCTGGGCAACGACCGTTTTATCCACGCACCGCGCCGTGGCAAGTCGGTGACCATCGACACCTTGAAGAAACCGTACTGGGAAAGCCACTACGTGGTTGCCAAGCGGGTTCTGCCGAAAGAGAAGAACACACTTCAGGTTGTTCAGCGCTGATCTGAAGTCCCGGGGTCAGACCCGGCACTTGCTTCGGTCATGACGCCCTCTTCGCGGGCAAGCCTCGCTCCTACAGGTCACGTGCCATTTTTTGCGGCACATGCCTGACCTGTAGGAGCGAGGCTTGCCCGCGAAGGCGTTTCTGGCCTCCTCAGAAGTTATCCGGCGTCCGCGCCTTCTCCCGGGCATGCTCCCGGCTGATCAAGCCCTTGGTCACCAAATCCTTTAAGCACATGTCCAGCGTCTGCATCCCCAGGCTGCCCCCGGTCTGAATCGAGGAGTACATCTGCGCCACCTTGTCTTCGCGGATCAGGTTACGGATCGCCGACGTGCCGAGCATGATTTCGTGCGCCGCAATGCGCCCACCGCCGATCTTCTTGATCAGGGTCTGCGACACCACCGCCAGTAACGACTCGGACAGCATCGACCGCACCATCGATTTCTCGTCCCCCGGAAACACGTCCACCACCCGGTCGATGGTCTTCGCCGCTGACGTGGTGTGCAGCGTGCCGAACACCAAGTGACCGGTCTCGGCGGCGGTCAATGCCAGGCGAATGGTCTCCAGGTCACGCATTTCCCCCACCAGAATCACGTCGGGGTCTTCCCGCAGCGCCGAGCGCAGGGCCGTGGCGAAGCTACGGGTATCACGGTGGACTTCGCGCTGATTGATCAGGCATTTACGCGATTCATGGACGAATTCGATGGGGTCTTCGATGGTGAGGATGTGGTGATGGCGATGGTTGTTCAGGTAATCGATCATCGCCGCCAGGGTGGTGGACTTGCCGGAACCGGTGGGGCCGGTCACCAGCACCAGGCCGCGCGGCGCCTCGGTGATCTTGCGAAACACCTCGCCCATGCCGAGGTCGTCCATGCTCAGGACTTTCGACGGGATGGTCCGGAATACCGCACCCGCCCCCCGGTTCTGGTTGAAGGCGTTGACCCGGAAACGCGCCACGCCGGGCACTTCGAAGGAAAAATCAGTCTCCAGGTGTTTCTCGAAGTCCACCCGCTGGGTGTCGTTCATGATGTCGTAGATCAGCTCATGCACCTGTTTGTGGTCCAGGGCCGGCAGGTTGATGCGCCGCACGTCGCCGTCGACGCGAATCATCGGTGGCAGGCCGGCAGACAGGTGCAGGTCGGACGCGCCCTGTTTAGCGCTGAAGGCCAGCAGCTCAGTGATATCCATAGCGCTCCTCAATTCCAGTAGAATGCCGCCAACCTTCAAACCGCCGGCGCCTCTTTGATGTCCACGATAGCAGACAACATTCTTCAGGTTAGTTCGCGCATCCGCGCCGCCGCCCTTGCCGCCCACCGCGACGAGCACAGCGTTCAACTGCTGGCGGTGAGCAAGACCAAGCCTGCCGAGGCCGTGCGCGAGGCGTATGCCGCAGGCGTGAGCGATTTTGGCGAGAACTACTTGCAGGAAGCCTTGGGCAAACAGCTCGAATTGGCCGACCTGCCCTTGATCTGGCACTTCATCGGCCCCATTCAATCGAACAAGACTCGCGCTATCGCCGAGCACTTCGCCTGGGTGCATTCCGTGGATCGCTTGAAAATCGCACAACGCCTGTCCGAACAACGCCCTGCCGATCTGCCGCCCCTGAACATCTGCATCCAGGTCAATGTCAGCGGTGAAGCCAGCAAATCCGGCTGCACCCCGGCCGACCTGCCGGCCCTGGCCAAGTCCATCAGCGAATTGCCGCGCATCAAGTTGCGAGGGCTGATGGCGATCCCTGAGCCGACTGAAGATCGCGCCGCCCAGGATGCCGCTTTTGCTGCCGTGCAAAGCCTGCAAGCCAGCCTGAATCTGCCGCTAGACACACTTTCCATGGGCATGAGCCACGACCTCGAGTCGGCCATCGCCCAGGGTGCCACTTGGGTCCGCATCGGTACGGCCCTGTTTGGCGCCCGCGACTACGGTCAACCATGACAATGGCTGACGCCTCTCTTGATAAGGACCTGACATGAGCAAGACTCGTATTGCCTTTATCGGTGCCGGAAACATGGCCGCCAGCCTCATCGGCGGTCTTCGCGCCAAAGGCCTGGACGCCGCACAGATCCGCGCCAGCGATCCGGGCGCCGAAACCCGCGCCAAGGTGCAGGCTGAACATGGCGTTGAAGTATTCGCCGACAATGCCGATGCCATTCAAGACGCTGACGTTGTGGTGCTGGCGGTCAAGCCGCAGGCCATGAAAGCGGTGTGCGAAGCGATTCGCCCAAGCCTGAAACCGAATCAACTGGTGGTTTCGATTGCGGCCGGCATCACCTGCGCCAGCATGAACAACTGGCTCGGCGCCCAGCCGATCGTGCGCTGCATGCCCAACACCCCGGCGCTGCTGCGTCAGGGCGTGAGCGGTTTGTTTGCCACGGCCGAAGTAAACGCTGAGCAACGTCAGCAAGCCGAAGAGCTGTTGTCGGCCGTCGGCATTGCCCTGTGGCTGAACGAAGAGCAGCAACTGGACGCGGTCACCGCCGTTTCCGGCTCGGGTCCGGCGTACTTCTTCCTGCTGATCGAAGCCATGACCGCCGCTGGCGTGAAACTCGGCCTGCCAGCGGACATCGCCGCACAATTGACGGTACAAACCGCGTTGGGTGCCGCACACATGGCGGTTGCCAGTGATGTCGACGCTGCTGAATTACGCCGTCGCGTGACGTCCCCGGCGGGCACCACGGAAGCAGCAATCAAATCGTTCCAGGCCGGCGGCTTTGAAGCGCTGGTCGAAAAAGCACTCGGCGCCGCTGCGCACCGTTCGGCCGAGATGGCTGAGCAACTTGGCCGCTAATCAGCTCTTACAAAGGAATTAATGATGCTTGGACTCAATGACGCTGCCATTTTCATAATTAAAACCCTGGGCAGCCTGTACCTGCTGATCGTACTGATGCGCTTCATCCTGCAACTGGTTCGGGCGAACTTCTACAACCCGCTCTGCCAGTTCATCGTTAAGGCCACCCAACCGCTGCTCAAGCCGCTGCGCCGGGTCATCCCGAGCATGTTCGGGCTGGACATGTCGTCACTGGTATTGGCTCTGATCATTCAAATGCTGCTGATCGCGGTGATCCTGCTGCTCAAAGGCTTCATGGTCGACTGGCTGTTCCTGGTGCCATGGGCCCTGATCGCGCTCTTCTCTCTGTTCTTGAACATTATTTTCTGGGCGATGATCATCAGCGTGATTCTGTCCTGGGTCGCCCCAGGCAGCCACAACCCAGGTGCAGAACTGGTCACGCAGATCACTGAACCGGTACTCGCCCCGTTTCGTCGGATCATTCCGAACCTGGGTGGCCTCGACATCTCGCCGATCTTCGCGTTTATCGTGATCCAGTTGCTGCAAAGCTGGCTGATCCCGCGCCTTGCGAACTTCGCCCTGATGCCGATGGGGCTGCTCGGCCTGATCTGATGAGCTACTTTCGCTGGGACGGTGATGATCTGATTCTGGAATGTCACCTGCAACCGGCAGCCCGCAGCGATGACTTCTGCGGGCTGCACGGGGATCGGCTGAAGATTCGCCTGACCGCACCGCCGGTCGAAGGCAAGGCCAACGCGTATTTGATGGCGTTTCTGGCCAAGGCGTTTGGGGTGTCCAAGAGTCAGGTCAGTTTGATCAGCGGGGAGTTGAACCGGCAGAAGCGGGTGCGGATCTGTTCGCCGAAGAAGCTGCCGGATTTGCCGGATCTGCTGCGTCCGGCGGGTTAACCGCGTCATCGTTCTTCGCGGGCAAGCCTCGCGCCTACAAGTTGACGCAATCCCTGTAGGAGCGAGGCTTGCCCGCGAATGCCGCGTCTCGGTCCAGCTGAATGAAATCAGGCCCGCCCTTTGCTTGCCGCTGACCCCACCGGTCTTTAGACTTACGCCTCATTTCAACGAGAGCAGGGTCGATGCCAACTGCCTTTCCCGCCGATTCTGTTGGTCTGGTGACGCCGCAAGTGGCGCACTTCAGTGAACCCCTGGCCCTGGCCTGTGGCCGTTCGCTCCCAGCTTATGACCTCATTTACGAAACCTACGGCACGCTGAACGCCACGGCGAGCAACGCCGTGCTGATCTGCCACGCCTTGTCGGGTCACCATCACGCTGCCGGCTTCCACAGCCCCGACGACCGCAAACCCGGTTGGTGGGACAGTTGCATCGGCCCCGGCAAGCCGATCGACACCAACAAATTCTTCGTGGTCAGCCTGAACAACCTCGGCGGCTGCAACGGCTCCACCGGCCCCAGCAGCATCAATCCGGAGACCGGCAAGCCGTTTGGCGCTGACTTCCCGGTCCTGACCGTGGAAGACTGGGTGCACAGCCAGGCGCGCCTGGCCGACCTGCTCGGCATTCGCCAATGGGCCGCCGTAATCGGCGGCAGCCTCGGCGGCATGCAGGCGATGCAGTGGAGCATCACCTACCCCGACCGCATTCGTCATTGTCTGGCCATCGCCTCGGCCCCCAAGTTGTCGGCGCAGAACATCGCCTTCAACGAAGTGGCGCGCCAGGCGATCCTCACCGACCCCGATTTCCACGGAGGCTCGTTCCAAGAGGCGGGCGTGATCCCCAAGCGCGGTTTGATGCTGGCGCGGATGGTCGGGCACATCACCTACCTGTCGGATGACTCGATGGGTGAGAAATTCGGTCGTGGCCTCAAGAGCGAAAAGCTCAACTACGACTTCCACAGCGTCGAATTCCAGGTTGAAAGCTACCTGCGTTATCAGGGCGAAGAGTTCTCCGGGCGTTTCGACGCCAACACGTACCTGCTGATGACCAAGGCGCTGGACTACTTCGACCCGGCAGCCAACTTCGACGATGACCTGGCGAAAACCTTCGCCAATGCCCAGGCCAAGTTCTGCGTGATGTCTTTCACCACCGACTGGCGCTTCTCCCCTGCCCGCTCGCGGGAACTGGTGAATGCGCTAATGGCGGCCAAGAAGGACGTTTGCTACCTCGAGATCGACGCTCCGCAAGGCCACGACGCCTTCCTGATTCCGATCCCGCGTTACTTGCAGGCCTTCAGCAATTACATGAACCGCATTACGTTGTGAGAAAGCCATGAGAGCTGATCTGGAAATCATCCAGGAATGGATCCCCGCTGGCAGCCGCGTGCTCGACCTCGGTTGCGGTGACGGCGAACTGCTGACCTGGCTGCGCGATAACAAACAAGTGACGGGCTATGGCCTGGAAAACGATCCGGACAACATCGCCGAATGCGTGGCCAAGGGCATCAACGTGATCGAGCAGGACCTGGACAAGGGCCTCGGCAACTTCGCCAGCAACAGCTTCGACGTCGTGGTCATGACCCAGGCGCTGCAAGCCGTGCATTACCCGGACAGGATCCTCGACGAAATGCTGCGGGTCGGCCGCCAGTGCATCATCACCTTCCCCAACTTCGGTCACTGGCGCTGCCGCTGGTACCTGGCGAGCAAGGGCCGGATGCCGGTGTCGGAGTTTCTGCCATACACCTGGTACAACACGCCGAACATCCACTTCTGCACCTTCGAAGACTTTGAAGCGTTGTGTCGCGAACGTGAAGCCAAGGTCATTGATCGGCTGGCCGTGGATCAACAACACCGCCACGGGTGGGCCAGTAAGCTATGGCCTAATCTATTAGGTGAAATCGGTATTTACCGCGTCAGCAGCCCAGGGTTGCAGGATCACAAAATCGCGGTCTGAACCACGACATTCCAAGGAGAACGATCATGGGTCGTCTAGCGCTGTTTGTACTTACTGCCTGCCTGAGCGTCACGGCCATGGCCGCCGACGTCATCAAAGGTGATCGTCAGGAGAAGTTTGGTGATGTGACGGTGCATTACAACACCTTCAACTCTACCTTTCTGACCCCTGATATCGCTAAAGCCGCGGAGCTCACCCGCAGCAAGAATCAAGGCGTGATCAACGTGTCGGTAATCAAGGAAGGCAAACCCCAGATGGCTCAGGTCAGCGGGACGGTCAAAGACCTGACCAGCCAAAGTGTGCCGCTGAAATTCAAACAGATCACCGAACAGGGCGCGATCTACTACATCGCCCAGTTCCCGGTGGATCAGCAGGAAGTCCGCACCTTCGAGATCAAGGTGCAGAACGGCGATAAAATCAACACCATCAATTTCAACCAAGAGCTTTTCCCCGGCGAATGATGAACTTCACGCAACTCGTACTGGCCAGCCATAACGCCGGCAAACTCAAGGAACTCCAGGCCATGCTCGGCGAGTCGGTGCAACTGCGCTCGATCGGCGAGTTCAGCAGCGTCGAGCCTGAAGAAACCGGCCTGTCGTTCGTCGAGAATGCCATCCTCAAGGCCCGCAACGCCGCGCGCATCTCCGGTTTGCCGGCGCTGGCCGACGATTCCGGGCTAGCGGTGGATTTCCTTGGCGGTGCGCCGGGTATCTATTCGGCTCGTTACGCGGATGGCCAGGGTGATGCGGCGAACAACGCCAAACTGCTCGAAGCGTTGAAGGATGTGCCGGAATCTGAGCGCGGCGCACAGTTCGTCTGCGTGCTGGCGCTGGTGCGACATGCCGACGATCCGCTGCCGATCCTCTGCGAAGGCCTGTGGCACGGGCGCATCTTGACGGCGGCCAGCGGTGAACACGGGTTTGGCTACGACCCGCTGTTCTGGGTGCCGTCGCGCGATTGCTCCAGCGCCGAGCTGAGCCCGAGCGAGAAGAACCTCATCAGCCACCGCGCCCGTGCAATGGATCTGCTGCGCCAGCGTCTAGGCCTGATATGACCCACGACTCATCCGCGTCACCGCTGATTTTCGGCGGTGCCGCCCCCTCGCCTCGGGCCGCGCTCCCCGTGCTGCCGCCCCTTGCGTTGTACATCCACATTCCGTGGTGTGTGCGCAAATGCCCTTATTGCGACTTCAACTCCCACACTGCCAGCCCGGTGCTGCCGGAAGAAGAGTACGTCGACGCGTTGCTGGCCGACCTCGATCAGGACCTGCATGCGGTTTACGGTCGTGAGCTGAGCTCGATTTTCTTCGGTGGCGGCACGCCGAGCCTGTTCAGCGCCGAAGCCCTGGGTCGTTTGCTCAAAGGCGTCGAGCAGCGGATTGCGTTCGCCAGCGACATCGAAATCACCCTGGAAGCCAATCCGGGAACGTTCGAGCAAGAGAAATTCGTCGCCTACCGCGCGCTGGGCATCAATCGCCTGTCGATCGGCATCCAGAGTTTTCAGGAAGAGAAGCTCAAGGCCTTGGGGCGGATTCACAACGGCGACGAAGCGGTGCGTGCTGCCGGCATGGCGCGTCAGGCCGGGTTCGATAACTTCAACCTGGACTTGATGCACGGCTTGCCGGATCAGTCGCTGGACGATGCGTTGAACGACCTGCGCCAGGCCATCGCCCTGAAGCCGACGCATTTGTCCTGGTATCAACTGACGCTGGAGCCGAACACGGTGTTCTGGAACCAGCCGCCGACGCTGCCGGAAGACGACACGCTGTGGGACATTCAGGAAGCCGGTCAGGCGCTGCTTGCCGAACACGGTTACACGCAATACGAAGTCTCGGCTTATGCTCAGCCTGGTCGCCCGGCGCGGCATAACCTCAATTACTGGAGTTTCGGCGACTTCATCGGCATCGGTGCCGGTGCCCACGGCAAGCTGAGCCATCCGGACGGGCGCATCGTGCGCACCTGGAAAACGCGCCTGCCGAAGGATTACCTGAACCCGGCGAAAAGCTTCAAGGCCGGAGAGAAAGCGCTGACCAACGACGAGCTGCCGTTCGACTTCCTGATGAACGCCCTGCGCCTGACTGAAGGCGTGGAATCGCGCCTGTATCCGGAGCGCACCGGACTGCCGCTGGAAAGCCTCGCCGAAGGCCGGCGGGAAGCCGAACAAAGCGGCCTGTTGCGGGTCGAACCGTCACGTCTGGCGGCGACTGATCGCGGACAGCTGTTTCTCAATGACTTGCTGCAAACATTTCTGAGCTGATTTCAGCCTTAGGGGAAAACGAATGGATTTGATACTCGACCTGCTCGCCACCGTCTCCCGCTGGAGCCGCAGCAACCTGTCGGAAATCTCTCTGGCGCTGGTGGGCTGCCTGCTGGTGTTGTTTGGCGCCGATATCAAAGGCTGGGTCGACCAGCGCCTGGGCAGCATCGCCGGCGCCTTGCGCGTCCCGCTGATGGCATTGGTGTGCATGGTCGGCAGCGGCGTCGCGTTGATCTACGCCACCCCGTGGATCATCAAAGGCCTGAGCCAGTTCAACAACTACAGCCTGGCGCCGGTGTTGTTGGTGGTGCTGGTGCTGATCGGCGTCGTCGCCGACCGCCGCTGACCTTTGACTACACCCAAAACAACTGTGGGAGCGAGCCTGCTCGCGATGACGTCATAACATTCAACATCTTCGTTGACTGTCAGAACGCCATCGCTGGCAAGCCCGCTCCCACATTTTTTGTATTGCGAATGCCCTTTATGGCTTGCCCACGGACTTGGCTTCGCTTCGGATCCTGGCACTGATCCCCATAAAGTCGTGGCAGCCCAACGCTTCGGCCTTGTCCAGATACACAACATTCTGACGGTCGAGCCTGCCACTCTCATTGACTCGGCTCATTGCCAGAATGTAATTGGCCTCGGCCCGGTACTGATCTTCGGTCAGCATCAATGCGACAGCACGCGCCTGCAAGGACCCTATCACTCGTTCTTTTGACAAGCCTGGCTGCAAGTCCTGAAAGCACAGGGCGCGCTTGGCCGGCATCGGATAAAAATCAGCAAAAATATCTGGCTCCTGAAGCAGCTCCTCAAGCGTCTGCAGATATTTCAAGTGTCCGGCATCGCGTCGATCAGACTTCATCGAGTCCTGATCGCACCGATGGAAGTAGGCGACGGCTGCCGCCAAAAAGCCTTGATCCATGGCTTTTTCATAAAGCTCACAGGTTTCCCTGCGCTGTTGTTCGGTAGGGCCCGGTTTGCTCAGGGTATTAGCCAGCAAATAGCTCGCGATGGGATGCCCACCGTCAGACGCCATCTTCAAATTGTATTTGAAGGCCTCCAGATCACCTTCCATGTTGCCTATTTGCTCGGGCTTGTTCTTGAAATCCAACTCCCCGCTTGCTTCCAGCCTGACCAACTCATCCGCGTTACGTTTGATTTGATCAGCTGCATCCTGGGCACGTTGAAAGTAGTCGTCGATCGTCAGCGTCTGTCCGTGAGCCATTGAAGGCAGGGCGATGAACAACAGGATGCAGACGAGGATGAATTTCAAAACCTTGTCTTCCTTTACAATTGGGGGCATAGAGCTTTCGGCGGCCAGACGCCGATCTTGAACACTGCATAAAGCAAATGTGGGAGCAGCCTGCTCGCGAAGGCGTCGTCACATTCAACATTATCGTTGACTGTCAGATCGCTTTCGCGAGCAGGCTCGCTCCCACAGTTTGTAGTGCGTAGGGCTCAGGACTGTTTTTCGAACTTCAGGTCCCAAACGCCATGCCCAAGTCGCTCGCCGCGGCGTTCGAACTTGGTGATCGGGCGTTCGGTCGGGCGCGGGACGCATTTGCCGTCTTCAGCCAGGTTCCGATAACCCGGGGCGACGTTCATCACTTCCAGCATGTACTCGGCGTAGGGCTCCCAGTCGGTGGCCATGTGCAGAATGCCACCGACTTTCAGCTTGCTGCGCACCAGCTCAGCGAACGACGCCTGAACGATACGACGCTTGTGGTGACGACTCTTGTGCCATGGATCCGGGAAAAACAGCATCAGGCGATCGAGGCTGTTGTCGGCCACGCAACGGTTGAGCACTTCGATTGCATCGCAATCGTAGACCCGCAGGTTGGTCAAGCCCTGCGTCAGAACGCCATTGAGCAGCGCGCCGACACCCGGACGGTGCACTTCCACGCCAATGAAATCCTGTTCTGGCGAGGCCGCGGCCATTTCCAGCAGCGAATGGCCCATGCCGAAACCGATTTCCAGCGAGCGCGGCGCCGAGCGACCGAACACTTGGTCGAAGTCTACCGGCGCGTCGGCCAATGGCAGCACGAACAGCGGCGTGCCCTGGTCCAGACCGCGTTGCTGGCCTTCGGTCATGCGCCCGGCGCGCATCACGAAACTCTTGATGCGGCGGTGTTGGCGCTCGTCGCCTTCTTCCGTCTGGATTGGCGTGTCGTTTGATTCAGTCATCAATGGCTCTTACTTGATCAGACCATCCAGCGGCGAGGAGGCGCTGGCATAGAGTTTTTTCGGCATGCGACCGGCGAGGTAGGCCAGGCGGCCCGCGACGATGGCGTGTTTCATGGCTTCAGCCATCATGATCGGCTGCTGGGCGTGGGCGATGGCCGAGTTCATCAGCACGGCTTCGCAACCCAGTTCCATGGCGATGGTGGCGTCGGAAGCGGTACCGACACCGGCATCCACCAGCACGGGAATCTTGGCTTCTTCGAGGATGATCTGCAGGTTGTACGGGTTGCAGATCCCCAGGCCCGAACCGATCAGACCGGCGAGCGGCATGACCGCGATGCAGCCGATTTCCGCCAATTGACGGGCGATGATCGGGTCATCGCTGGTATAGACCATCACGTCGAAGCCTTCCTTGACCAGCGTTTCGGCGGCCTTGAGGGTTTCGATCACGTTGGGGAACAGGGTTTTCTGGTCGGCCAGCACTTCCAGCTTCACCAGATTGTGCCCATCGAGCAGCTCACGGGCCAGGCGGCAGGTGCGCACGGCTTCGATGGCGTCGTAGCAACCCGCGGTGTTCGGCAGGAAGGTGTAGCGATCCGGCGACAGCACTTCGAGCAGGTTCGGCTCGCCTTCGATCTGGCCCAGATTGGTACGGCGCACGGCGAAGGTGACGATCTCGGCACCCGAAGCTTCGATGGCCAGGCGGGTTTCTTCCATGTCGCGGTACTTGCCGGTGCCTACCAGCAAACGCGACTGGTAAGTACGACCGGCCAGGACGAAGGGCTTGTCGCTACGAACGATGCTCATGGGAAATCCTCTGTAGGGGTGAGGTTCTTGCAGAATTCTGTGCCCTTGCGGGCCGGGCGACTAGCCGCCGCCGATGGCGTGGACCACTTCGACGGAATCGCCATCGTTGAGCGTGGTTTCTGCATGCTGGCTGCGCGGGACGATATCCAGATTGAGTTCGACCGCCACCCGGCGTCCGGTCAGTTCCAGACGGGTCAGCAGGGCCGCAACGGTTTCACCGTCGGGCAGTTCAAGGGATTCGCCGTTCAACTGAATGCGCATACCGAATGCCGCCATCATTTTTAGGGGCTGGCATTCTAGCCCGATCAGTCTTGGCGACCCAAGCCATTCGTCATGAAATGGACTGCCCGGTCAGCTCAACCGCCAGGCGGCAAGCCCCAGGCAGAACCAGCCGACCAGGAATGCCAGGCCGCCGAAGGGGGTGACGATCCCCAGCTTGCTGACGCCGGTCAGGGTCAGCAAGTACAGGCTGCCGGAAAACAGCAGGATGCCGATGGCAAACGAAGCGCCGGCCCAAGTGATCAAGCGTCCCGGAATCTGCGTGGCCAGCAGCGCCACACCCAGCAACGCCAGGGTGTGCACCAGTTGGTAGGTGACGCCGGTATGGAAAATCGCCAGGTACTCGGGAGTCAGACGGTTTTTCAGGCCGTGGGCTGCGAACGCGCCAAGGGCAACGCCGGTGAAGCCGAAGAAAGCGGCCAGCATCAGAAAGCCACGCAGCATGAAGAACTCCAGTCAGACTCGA
Organism: Pseudomonas mandelii; assembly: GCF_900106065.1. Classification (NCBI taxonomy): domain Bacteria; kingdom Pseudomonadati; phylum Pseudomonadota; class Gammaproteobacteria; order Pseudomonadales; family Pseudomonadaceae; genus Pseudomonas; species Pseudomonas mandelii. The sequence continues at coordinate 2,699,596 of NZ_LT629796.1, read as the reverse complement.
TCCACAGGGTCTGTATAATGGCCCGCTCAACGGGTTCGGCCAAGTCATCTCTATGCTGCGTTTATTTTTAAGACGATTTACCAAGGCCGTGCTCTGGTTCGCGGGCGGCAGCGTGCTGCTGGTACTGATCTTTCGCGTGGTCCCGCCACCGGGAACGGCATTGATGGTCGAGCGCAAGGTCGAATCCTGGTTCGACGGCGAGCCCATTGACTTGCAGCGCACCTGGAAGCCCTGGGATGAAATCTCTGACGACCTGAAAGTCGCGGTGATCGCGGGCGAGGATCAGAAATTCCCGGAACACTGGGGTTTTGACTTTGGTGCGATCCAGAAAGCCCTGGCCCATAACGAGCTCGGTGGTTCGATTCGCGGTGCCAGCACTCTGAGCCAGCAAGTCTCGAAGAATCTGTTTTTGTGGTCCGGCCGCAGTTGGCTGCGTAAAGGCCTGGAGGCGTGGTTCACCGGGTTGATCGAGGTGCTCTGGCCCAAGCAGCGGATTCTTGAGGTGTACCTGAACAGCGTCGAGTGGGATGACGGGGTGTTTGGCGCGGAAGCGGCGGCCCGGCATCACTTTGGTGTGAGCGCTAAAGGTCTTAGTCGCCAGCAATCGAGCTTGCTCGCGGCGGTGCTGCCAAACCCGCGGGTGTGGAGTGCAAGTCATCCGACCAACTATGTTGCGCGTCGGGCCGGGTGGATTCGGCAGCAGATGAGCCAGTTGGGTGGCGATAGCTATCTGGTTGGCATTAATGATTCACGCCGGGCACCTTGGTCCCAATAACGAGTCCGAGACGACGCAAATCACCCGTAGGAGCGAGGCTTGCCCGCGAAGGCGGTATGTCAGCCAACCCCTTCATCGACTGATACACCGCCTTCGCGGGCAAGGCTCGCTCCTACAGGAGGCGGCTTGTCACTAGTAGGCACACACAAAAACGCCCCGATCATCACTGATCGGGGCGTTTTTTATTGCCGCTTCGCAGGTCAGGCGGCGATCGACAACTTGAGCTTGTTCATCGCGCTCTTTTCAAGCTGACGAATACGCTCGGCCGACACGTTGTACTTCTGCGCCAGGTCGTGCAGCGTGGCTTTTTCTTCCGCCAGCCAGCGCTGGTAGAGGATGTCACGGCTGCGGTCGTCCAGCACTTCGAGCGCTTCGTGCAGGTTGTGGTTGGAGTTGTCGCTCCAGTCGGCATCTTCCAGTTGACGCGCCGGGTCGTACCGGTGGTCTTCCAGGTAGTTGGCCGGCGACTGGAAAGCGCTGTCGTCGTCCGCTTCCGCGGCCGGGTCGAAGGCCATGTCATGGCCGGTCAGGCGACTTTCCATCTCGCGCACTTCCCGCGGCTCTACGCCGAGGCTTTCCGCCACACGGTGGACTTCCTCGTTGTTCAGCCACGCCAGACGTTTCTTCTGGCTGCGCAGGTTGAAGAACAGCTTGCGCTGGGCCTTGGTGGTCGCGACTTTCACAATGCGCCAGTTGCGCAGGATGAACTCGTGAATTTCCGCCTTGATCCAGTGCACTGCGAACGAAACCAGACGCACACCCATTTCCGGGTTGAAGCGCTTCACCGCCTTCATCAGACCGACGTTACCTTCCTGGATCAGGTCAGCCTGAGCCAGGCCGTAGCCGGAATAGCTACGGGCGATATGTACAACAAAACGCAGGTGGGCGAGCACCATCTGCCGAGCCGCCCCCAAATCCTGCTCATAATAGAGACTCTCGGCCAGTTCACGCTCCTGCTCCGGAGTCAGCAATGGAATGCTGTTCACGGTGTGCACATAGGCCTCCAGGTTCGCACCCGGGACCAGAGCATATGCAGGTTGCAAAGAATTGGTCATACGAAAAAACCTCCGACTTACATAACTCGTGCAGTTCAGCACTGCGAAAATTGACCGGAAACCGAAAGACAAGTTCCCATAAACGCTGAAAGGTCAATACGAGCAAAATGATACTACTTAGGCGCAAGCTCCCTCAGGTGGCGTGCGACTGCAATCCATGCACCGATATACCCCAACAGCACCGCGCCAAGCAAGAGAGACAGACCGTCGGCAACTGGCACTCCGGCCAGCGCAAAATCACTGCCATACAAACCGGCCAGCCCGACAACTGCGTCGTTCAGCCAATCAAGGCCAAACGCCAATACACCCCAGGAAAGAATCCCCGCACCGAAGCCATAAAGCGCACCCATGTACAGAAAGGGCCTGCGCACATAGCTGTCCGTGCCGCCGACGAGTTTAATCACTTCTATCTCTGTGCGGCGGTTTTCAATATGAAGACGAATGGTATTGCCTATCACCAAAAGTAATGCAGAAACCAGAAGCACGGTCAGACCGAAGACAAAACGGTCACCCAGCTTGAGGATCGCTGCCAGACGCTCGACCCAGACTAGATCAAGTTGAGCCTGTTGTACCTTGGGCAGCTCGGAAAGTTTTTGTCGTAATGCTTCAAGCGCGGGCTTGTCGACTTCGTTCGGGGTCACCAGCACCACGCCTGGCAGCGGGTTTTCCGGCAGTTCCTTAAGCGCCTCGCCCAGTCCGGACTGCTGCTGAAACTCCTCCAGCGCCTGATCTCGGCCGATATATTCAGCATCGGCTACGCCAGGCATGCCTTTGATCTGCTCGCGCAACGACTCGCCTTCAGCCGGGTTGGCCTCGAGTTGCAGGTACAGGGAAATCTGCGCCGCTCGCTGCCAGGAACCGCCGAGACGCTCGACGTTACTCAGCAAAAGTGACAGGCCCATCGGCAAGCTCAGGGCGACCGCCATCACCATGCAGGTGAAAAAGCTCCCGATTGGCTGTTTACCCAACCGACGCAAGCTGTCCAGCAGACTGGCGCGATGGCTTTCAACCCAGGCACGAAACAACGTGGCGAAATCCGGGCCGTCGTCATCGTTTCGCTTTTTCTTCTGCGGTTGCGGATCGGCGGCTTTCGGCGCCACGCGCTCGGAAACCTTGGGGCTGCGTGTCGCACTCATACGCCCGCCTCCCCGTCGCCGATCAATCGGCCGCGTTGCAGGGTCAGCATCCGATGACGCATGCGGGCGATCAAGGCCAGGTCGTGACTGGCGATCAGCACGCTGGTGCCCAGGCGGTTGATGTCTTCGAACACGCCCATGATCTCGGCCGCCAGACGCGGATCGAGGTTACCGGTAGGTTCGTCCGCCAGCAGCAAGGCCGGACGGTGGACGATAGCGCGAGCGATGCCGACGCGCTGTTGCTGCCCGGTGGACAGGTCGCCGGGGTACAGATCGGTTTTATCCGACAGCGCGACACGCTCAAGCGCCGAATCCACACGTTTGACGATCTCGGCCTTGGACAGCCCAAGAATCTGTAACGGCAGAGCGACGTTGTTGAACACCGTGCGATCAAATAGCAGTTGGTGGTTCTGGAACACCACGCCAATCTGCCGGCGCAAGTACGGAATCTGCGCATTGCTGATGGTGGCGAGGTCCTGGCCGGCCAGCAGCAATTTGCCGGTGGTCGGACGCTCCATCGCCAGCAGCAGCCGCAACAAGGTGCTTTTACCGGCGCCGGAATGGCCGGTTACAAACAAGAATTCGCCCCGACGGACTCGAAAGCTCAGCTCATGCAAGCCGACGTGACCGTTCGGGTAGCGTTTACCGACCTGTTCGAAACGAATCATGAACGCTCCCGCTCGGCAAACAGTGCCTGGACAAAGGGTTCTGCTTCAAAAGTACGCAAGTCATCGATGCCTTCACCGACGCCGATGTAGCGAATCGGCAAACCAAATTGCTTGGCCAGGGCGAAAATCACCCCGCCCTTGGCGGTGCCGTCGAGCTTGGTCAGCGCCAGGCCGGTCAGTTCGACGGTCTGGTTGAATTGCTTGGCTTGGCTGATTGCGTTCTGGCCAGTACCGGCGTCGAGCACCAGGAGCACTTCGTGCGGCGCGTCGGCGTCGAGTTTGCTGATAACCCGGCGAACCTTTTTCAGCTCTTCCATCAAATTGTCTTTGGTGTGCAGGCGACCGGCGGTGTCGGCGATCAGCACATCAATGCCACGGGACTTGGCGGCCTGTACGGCGTCGAAGATAACCGAAGCGGAGTCGGCACCGGTGTGCTGGGCGATGACCGGGATCTTGTTGCGCTCGCCCCAGACCTGCAATTGCTCAACGGCGGCGGCGCGGAAGGTGTCACCGGCCGCGAGCATGACTTTCTTGCCTTCGAGTTGCAGCTTCTTCGCCAGTTTGCCAATGGTGGTGGTTTTGCCGGCACCGTTGACGCCGACCACCAGAATCACGAAAGGCTTGTTCTGCGAGGTGATTTTCAGCGGCTGCTCGACAGGCTTGAGCATCGCGGCGAGTTCAGCCTGCAGGGATTTGTACAGCGCGTCGGCATCGGCCAGCTCCTTGCGCGCAACCTTTTGGGTCAGGCGCTGGATGATGACCGAGGTCGCCTCGACCCCGACGTCGGCGGTCAGCAGACGGGTTTCGATGTCTTCGAGCAGTTCGTCATCGATGATTTTCTTGCCCAGGAACAGGCTGGCCATGCCTTCGCCAATGCTGGCGCTGGTCTTGGACAGGCCTTGCTTGAGGCGGGCGAAGAAACCGGCTTTGGTTTCTTCGCTACGCGGCGGCTCGGCCGGGACTTCGGCGGGAACTGCGGGCGCGGCGACTACCGGAGCAATGACAGGAGCAGGCGCAGGCGCAGGTGCTTCAACCACAGGAGCGACGAACGCAGGAATCACAGACTCTGGAACAACCGGCTCCGGCTCGGCCACGATAACCGGCGCAACGACAGGCTCAATGACCGGCGTTTGAACAGGCTCAGGTGCAAAAGCAGTCGGTGCAGGAATCGTCGGCGTCACATGCGGCGCCAGCTCATCTTCGACCAAGGCCACCGGCTCTTCCGCCACTGGCAACGTCAGCCACGGCTCTGGAGCGGGTGCCAGCGGATGCTCGGCAATGACTTCGGGTTCAGCCTCGGCGACCGGCTGCAGCACCGGCTCGGCCATCGGCAAGACAACCGGCGCCGGTGCTTCTTCTATTACCGGCGCGGGTGTTGGCTCAGGAATTGGCTGTGGCTGTTCGACGACGGGTTCCTGCGGCTTTTTGCGCAGCCATCCGAACAGGCTTTTCTTCTCGCCAGCCGCAGCTGGGGTCTTCTTGTCGTCGTTGGAACCAAACATGGAGGACGGCTATCTCACGGTAGCGACGCGCCAAAGGGCGCCCCGGCAAATAAATATTCGATGCAGAACAGACTGCGATTGACCCAGCTTGTTCACGCGCAACATTTTGTCGAGGTGCAAACAGCACCTCAAAGGTTGACTAATACGAAGGACTGGTACGGCATCTTCTGCGAAAACGCAGAGTTTAGCTGACAAAACCAAGGTTCCGCAGGTAACCCATGCAACCGTCCGGCCGATCAAAGGCCTGATAGACGTGGCCGCCAGTAATACGGACCAGTATCCTAGCACCCTCTCGCCCGCCGACGCTAAGCCAAGCGGGCAGCTCAACAGGTTTAAAAACGAATGAATGCTTTAGCCCGCCGCGCTGCAGGCCTGCTGCTCAGCACAGTTTGTCTGCCCCTCTCGGCCCTGGCTGCCGATCCACAACCCACCCACGAATTCACTCTGGATAACGGCCTGAAGGTCGTTGTCCGCGAAGACCATCGTGCGCCCGTGGTGGTTTCCCAAGTCTGGTACAAGGTCGGCTCGAGTTACGAGACGCCGGGCCAGACCGGTTTGTCCCACGCCCTCGAACACATGATGTTCAAGGGCAGCGAGAAAGTCGGCCCCGGCGAAGCGTCGCTGATCCTGCGCGACCTCGGTGCCGAAGAGAACGCGTTCACCAGCGATGACTTCACCGCGTATTACCAAGTGCTGGCCCGCGACCGCTTGGGCGTGGCCTTCGAACTGGAAGCCGACCGCATGGCCACCCTGCGCCTGCCGGCCGACGAGTTCGCCCGCGAGATCGAAGTCATCAAGGAAGAACGTCGCCTGCGCACCGACGATAAACCGATGTCCAAGGCCTACGAACGCTTCAAGGCCATGGCTTTCCCGGCCAGCGGTTACCACACGCCGACCATCGGCTGGATGGCTGACCTGGACCGCATGAAAGTCGAAGAGCTGCGCCACTGGTACCAATCCTGGTACGTGCCGAACAACGCCACGCTGGTGGTGGTCGGCGACGTGACCCCGGACGAAGTCAAAACCCTGGCCCAGCGCTATTTCGGCCCGATCGCCAAACGCGATGTGCCAGCGGCGAAAATCCCGCTGGAACTGGCCGAGCCTGGCGAACGCCAGATCACCCTTCACGTACAGACCCAGTTGCCGAGCCTGATGCTGGGCTTCAACGTGCCGAGCATCGCCACCGCCGAAGACAAGCGCTCGGTGAATGCCTTGCGCCTGATCTCGGCCCTGCTCGACGGCGGCTACAGCGGACGCATCCCGACGCAACTGGAACGCGGCGAAGAACTGGTGTCCGGTGGTTCGTCGAGTTACGACGCTTACACTCGCGGCGACAGTCTGTTTACCCTGTCGGCCACGCCGAACACCCAGAAAAAGAAAACCATGGCCCAGGTCGAAGCGGGCCTGTGGAAGCTGCTCGATCAGCTGAAAACCACTGCGCCGTCCGCCGAAGAACTGGAACGCGTCCGCGCCCAGGTCATCGCCGGCCTGGTCTACGAGCGTGATTCGATCACCAGTCAGGCCACCTCCATCGGCCAATTGGAAACCGTCGGCCTGTCCTGGAAACTCATGGACACCGAACTCGCCGACCTGGAAAGCGTGACACCGCAAGACATCCAGAAAGCCGCCAAGCTGTATTTCACCCGCGAACGTCTCAGCGTCGCCCATGTACTGCCACTGGAGACGACTCATGAGTGAGCGTAAAAAATCCCGTCTGGTCCTGATCGGCCTGATCGCAGTCGCCCTGATCGGCTCTGCTGCGTTCTATTTGTCGAAAAGCGAAGACTCCACGGCCAGCGAAGCCCTCGACAAGGCCAAGTCCAGCCAGAAGCTGCAATCGCTGAGTGAACTCGACGGCAAGGCGCCGAGCCACCGTTCGCTCGACGTACAGACCTGGAACACCGCCGAAGGCGCCAAGGTGATGTTCGTCGAAGCCCGCGAGCTGCCGATGTTCGACCTGCGCCTGATTTTCGCCGCCGGCAGCAGCCAGGACGGCAACGCGCCCGGTCTGGCACTGCTGACCAACGCGATGCTCAACGAAGGTGTGGCCGGAAAAGATGTCGGCGCCATCGCTCAAGGCTTCGAGGGCCTGGGCGCAGACTTTGGCAACGGCGCCTTTAAAGACATGGCACTGGCTTCCCTGCGCAGCCTCAGCGCCGCAGACAAGCGCGAACCGGCGCTGAAACTGTTCTCCGACGTCGTCGGCAAACCAACCTTCCCTGCCGACTCCTTTGCGCGCATCAAGAACCAGATGCTTGCCGGTTTCGAATACCAGAAGCAGAACCCGGGCAAACTGGCGAGCCTGGAGCTGATGAACCGCTTGTACGGCGATCACCCCTACGCGCATTCCAGCGACGGCACGGCGACAACCGTCCCGGCGATTACCGTGGCGCAAGTCAAGGCGTTCCACGAGAAAGCCTACGCAGCCGGCAACGTGGTGATTGCGCTGGTGGGTGATTTGTCCCGCGCCGAAGCCGAGGCGATTGCCGCGCAAGTCTCCAGCGCGTTGCCGAAAGGCCCGGCACTGGCGAAAATTGCGCAGCCTGAAGAACCGAAAGCCAGCATCGGCCACATCGAGTTCCCGTCCAAGCAGACCAACCTGATGCTTGCGCAACTGGGCATCGACCGTGACGATCCGGACTACGCCGCACTGTCCCTGGGCAACCAGATCCTCGGCGGCGGTGGTTTCGGCACCCGATTGATGAGTGAAGTGCGCGAGAAACGTGGCCTGGCCTACGGCGTCTATTCGGGCTTCACCCCGATGCAGGCACGCGGCCCGTTCATGATCAACTTGCAAACCCGCGCCGAGATGAGTGAAGGCACGTTGAAACTGGTGCAGGACGTGCTCGCCGACTACCTTAAAATCGGCCCGACCCAGAAAGAACTCGACGACGCCAAGCGTGAACTGGCAGGCAGCTTCCCGCTGTCCACGGCCAGCAACGCCGACATCGTCGGCCAGCTCGGCGCCATGGGTTTCTACAACCTGCCGCTGAGTTATCTGAATGACTTCATGCGTGAGTCGCAGAGCCTGACTGTCGAACAGGTCAAAGCCGCACTGAACAAACACTTGAGCACGGACAAAATGGTCATCGTGAGCGCTGGCCCGACCGTGCCGCAAAAGCCGTTACCGGCCCCTACTGATAAACCTGCCGAGCAGCCGCTCGGGGTTCCGGAGCATTGATGGCCACTCGTCCTAAGAAACCTGTTCACAACGTCCACAACGGCGTGAACCAATTGCGCATCATCGGCGGCGAATGGGGCAGCCGGAAGCTGAGCTTCCCCGACGCCCCGGGCCTGCGCCCAACCCCGGACCGGGTGCGTGAAACCCTGTTCAACTGGCTCGCGCCTTACATCGCGGGCGCCAAGGTGCTTGATCCATTCGCCGGCAGCGGCGCGTTGTTCCTTGAGGCGCTGTCCCGTGGCGCGGCGATGGGCCAGGCACTGGACGCCAGCAACATCGCGGTCTCAAGCATCAAGGAACATCTGGGCACCCTGCGCTGCACCACCGGCCAGATTCAGACGGCCGATGCCTTGCGCTATCTGGAGACCCAGACCGCGACCGCCTACGACGTGGTGTTCCTCGACCCACCGTTCAATCAGAACCTGTTGCCGGCCGTTTGCACGCTGCTGGAAGAGCGCCAATGGCTGGCGGACGATGCGTGGGTTTACACCGAAAGCGAAACAGCACCCTCGACGCTCGGCCTGCCGGCCAACTGGCGCCTGCACCGTGAGCAGAAATCCGGGCGCGTCTACTATTCGTTGTGGCAGCGAAGCACTGAAATATCTTCTTAAAAGAGTAACCTGGACAGGTGAACCGCCTGTCCAGGGTGCCCTCCCGTTTTTTCAAACAGCAACATAACCAGTTTGCTTAGTTCTTTTCCTTTCGTTCACTGTGAACCTGCGAAACAACTCGCATGGACGCAAAGGACTGTTAACGGAATGAAAGCATCAGCTAACGAGACAACTTCCAGTTCAACTACCGAGTTCACACTCGACAATGGCCTCAAGGTCATCGTGCGCGAGGATCATCGGGCACCGGTGGTAGCTTCCCAGGTCTGGTACAAGGTCGGCGCCAGCTACGAGCCTCCGGGTCAGACCGGCTTGTCCCACGCTCTGGAACACATGATGTTCATGGGCAGCAAAAAAGTCGGCCCAGGCAAAATCTTGCCGCTCCTGCGCGAGCTCGGTATCCAATTCAACGCCTTCACCAGCAGCGACTCCACCGCGTACTACCAGACGCTGGCTCGAGATCGTCTGAGCGTGGCCTTCGAACTGGAAGCGGACCGCATGGCCAATCTGCTCCTGCCGGTCGACGAGTTCGTCCGGGAGATTGAAGTCATTAAAGAAGAACGTCGCCTGACCACTGATGACAAACCAATGGACAATGCCTACGAACGCTTCAAAGCGATGGCCTACCCGTCCAGCGGTTATCACACGCCGACCATCGGCTGGATGGCGGACCTCGACCGGATGAAGATCGAAGAGCTGCGCCACTGGTATCAATCCTGGTATGCGCCGAACAACGCCACGCTGGTGGTGGTCGGCGACGTGACCCCGCACGAAGTCAAAGCCCAGGCCCAGCGCTACTTCGGCGCGATCGCCAGACGCGATGTGCCGGCCGCGAAAAGACCGCTGGAACTGGCCAAGCCCGGCCAACGCCAAATCACTCTGCACGTGAAGACCCCACTGCCCAGCTTGATGCTGGCCTTCAACGTGCCGAGCATCGCCACCGCCGAAGATAAACGCTCAGTGAATGCCTTGCGTATGATTTCGGCCCTGCTCGGCAACGGCCATAGCTCACGCATCCCAATGCAACTGCAACGCGTTGAAGAGCTGGTGTCCGACGGTTCGTCGAGTTATAGCGCTTACACCCGGGGTGACAGCCTGTTCCTCCTGTCGGCAACACCCAACAGCCGTAAAAACAAAACCATCGCCCAGGCCGAAGCCGGTTTGTGGAGGCTGCTCGAACAGCTGAAAATCACTGCGCCGTCCACTGAAGAACTGGGACGCGTACGCGCGCAGGTCATCGCCGGGCTGGTTTACGAGCGCGACTCAATCACCCGCCAGGCCACCGCTATCGGTCGACTGGAAACCTTCGGCCTGTCGTGGAAACTGATGGACACCGAACTGGCCGAACTGGAAAGCGTAACGCCAGAAGACATTCAGAAAGCCGCCAAGCTGTATTTCACCCGCGAGCGGCTCAGCGTCGCCCATGTACTGCCGATGGAGGTGGATAAAGAGGATGGAGATGAGTCCGGCGCCGGCAAAGTACCAGACAAGGAAAACTCCGACCAAGGGCTGCAATCGCTGGCTGAGCTCGACGGTCAGGCGCCAAGTCCCCGCACGCTTGATATTCAGGCTTGGAATACTGCCGAAGGCGCCAAAGTGTTGTTCGCCGAAGCCCGAGGGTTACCGATGTTCGACATGCGCCTGACCTTCGCAGCCGGCAGCAGCCAGGATGGAGGCACTCCGGGTCTGGCCATGCTGACAAACTTGATGCTCAACGAAGGTGTTGCCGGCAGGGATGCCAACGCTATTGCCCAAGATTTCGAAAGCCTGGGCGCACAGTATGCCCCCAGCACTGGTCTGGATACGGCGCAGGTCTCCCTGCGCTGCCTCAGCGCCAAGGATAAACGCGATCCGGCATTGACACTCTTCGCCGAAGTCGCAGGCAAGCCGACCTTCCCTGGCGATTCGTATGCACGCCTTCGCAATCAGACCCTCGCCGCTTTCATAGATAAGCAGCATGACCCGAGCAAACTGGCGAGCCTTGAGTTGATGAACCGTCTGTATGGCGATCATCCTTACGCGCACGCCAGCGATGGCATGGCGCAAGCCATTCAGTCCGTCACCCCGACACAGCTGCGCGCGTTCCACGAAAAAGCCTACGCGGCTGGCAACGTGGTGATCGCGTTGGTGGGCGACTTGTCCCGTGCCGAAGCTGAAGCCATTGCCGCGCAGGTATCCGCTACCCTGCCCCAAGGCCCGGCCCTGGCGAAAATCCCGCAACCGATCGAACCCAACGCCAGCATCAGCCACATCGAATTCCCATCGAAACAGACCATTCTGATGCTCGCGCAACTGGGCATCGACCGTGACAATCCAGACTACGCGGCACTGTCCATGGGCAATCAGATCCTTGGCGGCGGCTTTGGCACTCGACTGATGAGCGAAGTGCGCGAGAAACGTGGCCTGACTTACGGCGTGGTTTCGACCTTCACCCCGATGCAGGCGCGCGGTCCGTTCATGATCAAGTTGCAGACCCGCTCCGAAATGAGCGAAGGCACTCTGAAACTGGTACAGGACGTGCTCGCCGACTACCTTAAAACCGGCCCGACCGAAAAAGAACTTGATGATGCCAAGCGCGAGTTGGCTGGCAGCTTCCCGCAGTCCACTGCCAGCAACGCACAAATCGTCTCGAAACTGGCGTCCATCGGCTTTTATAACCTGCCATTGAATCACCTGGACGACTTCATGCAGCAGTCCCAGCGTCTAACCGTAGAGCAAGTCAAAAGCGCATTGAACAAACACCTGAGCATGGACAAATTAGTCATCATCAGCACAGGACCGACCGTCCCGCAAAAGCCATTGCCAGAGCCTACTGGCAAACCTTCCAGGTAATCGCTCAAACTGTCAGGAAACCTGCACCGCATCGGAAAGCAGAAATCCGGGCAAGTGTATTACGCGTTGTGGCAACGTATGGCAGAGATCGCCGGTTAACCGACCGGCCTGAAAAAGGTGCGCACCGGTTGCGCACCGCTGCATCGAGAGCAATCGTGTCCTTTCCGTCAGAACGCTTCACCCCCGCCTTCGGCCTCGGCAACCCGCACCTGCAAACCTTGTGGGGACCGCTGTGGCGCAAAACCACGCACATCGAACGCGAGCGCGAACGCTTGTGGCTTGAGGATGGCGACTTTCTCGATATGGACTGGCACGGCCCGCACACTGCCGATGCGCCGCTGGTGCTGGTGCTGCACGGGCTGACCGGCTCTTCGAATTCGCCCTACGTGGCCGGTGTGCAAAAGGCGTTCGCTGCCCAGGGTTGGGCCAGCGTCGCGTTGAACTGGCGCGGATGCTCCGGCGAGCCGAATCTGTTGCCACGCAGCTACCATTCCGGCGCCAGTGAAGACCTGGCCGAAGCCATCAGGCACCTGCGGGCCAAGCGCCCTCTCGCACCGCTGTATGCGGTCGGCTATTCCCTGGGCGGCAATGTCTTGCTCAAGCATTTGGGCGAGACTGGCAGTGACAGCGGCGTGTCAGGCGCGGTGGCAGTGTCGGTACCGTTTCGTCTCGATCAATGCGCTGATCGCATCGGGCAAGGTTTCTCGAAGGTCTATCAGGCGCATTTCATGCGCGAGATGGTGGCCTACATCAAAAACAAGCAGCGCCAGTTTCAACATGACGGGCGCGAGGATGGACTGGCGGCGTTGGCGGCACTGGGCTCGCTGGAGAACATGCGCACCTTCTGGGATTTCGACGGCCGGGTCACGGCGCCGCTGAACGGTTTCGTCGATGCCGAGGATTACTATCGCCGCGCTTCGAGCCGGTATTTCCTTGGAGAAATTCGCACACCGACCCTGATCATTCAGGCGGCCGACGACCCCTTCGTGTTCCCCCATAGCCTGCCGCAGGCGATGGAGCTGTCCGCCTCCACTCAATTCGAGTTGCAAGCCAAGGGCGGGCATGTCGGTTTTGTCGATGGCTCGTTCCGCCAGCCAGGTTATTACCTGGAACGCCGCATTCCGCAGTGGCTGAGCGCCGTGGGTCGCGGGTAAGCCATGGATGCCGACCAAGGCGAGTCGATCCGATTCTGGCAAACGGCGCCATTGGCCGGCGTCGAGTTATTGTCCGCGCGCTACATCGAACATCGCTTCGCGCCCCACGTGCATGACGGTTATGTGATCGGCATGATCATGGCCGGCGCCCAGCGCTACCGCTATCGCGGCGCCGAACACCTGGCCGGCAGCGGCACGCTGGTGTTGATCAATCCTGATGAACTGCACACCGGCCACAAAGGGACGGAGGATGGCTGGTTGTACCGGGCGTTTTATCCAGACAGCGGGCAGATTCTCTCGCTGCTGGACGAACTGGAGCTGCCGACCAACAACCTGCCGGGGTTTGGCGCGACGTTGTATCGCGACCCGGATCTGGTGAAGGGGTTCTGCCAACTGCATCGCTTGCTGGAAAGTCCGTCCACCGCCTTGCAACAGCAAATGGTCTGGCGCGAGATGATGCTGTTGCTACTACAACGTCACGCCGCCGTGCCGATCGCCGGCAAACCCGGCAAGGAGCACCGGGCAGTCACGCTGGCCAAGGATGTGCTGCATGCACAATTGGCGGCGCCGCCTTCGCTGGAAGAACTGGCGGCACTGGTCAACCTTTCACCGTTCCACTTCGCCCGGGTCTTTCGCCGCGCCACGGGCATGCCGCCGCATACCTGGCTGATGCAGCAACGCATCGCGCAGGCAAGGGCGCTGTTACAGAACGGATGTTTGCCGCTGGAAGTCGCGATGCAATTGGGGTTTGCCGACCAGAGTCATCTGAGTCGGCAGTTCAAGCAGGTTTACGGGGTTGGGCCGGGGGCGTATCGCAGCGCCCGGCAATTATCAGGAAGTTGAGCTCGACACAGGTCCAAAAGTGGGAGCGAGCCTGCTCGCGATGGCGGCGGGTCAGTCAGCACTGATGTTGACTGACCCGCCACCATCGCGAGCAGGCTCGCTCCTACAGGAGAGCAGCGTTTATTCGCCGATGGCGATGCCGTGCGCAGGATCGTTGATCCACTCGCTCCACGACCCGGCATACAACGAGCCCAACGGATAACCCGCCAGGCACAGCGCGAACAGGTTATGGCACGCCGTCACGCCGGATCCGCAATACGCCACCAGATCGGTCGGCGCACGATCGCCGAGTTTCGCGGCAAAGCGCTGCTTGAGCTGATCGGCCGGCAGGAAACGTCCGTCACTGCCCAGGTTCTCGGTGAAGGCTGCGCATTGCGCACCGGGGATGTGCCCGGCAACCGGGTCGATCGGTTCGACTTCGCCCTTGAAACGCGGCAAGGCGCGAGCATCAAGCAAGGTCAGCGCGGGTTGGCCGAGACGTTTTTGAAGCTGTTCGGCGCTCAAGATCAGCGCGTCGTCCGGCGTCCCGGTAAAGGTGCCGCGCGGGGTGTCGCACGCATCCAGGCTCAGCGGCAACCCGGCGGCGTGCCAGGCCTTGAGCCCGCCATCGAGAATAAACACGCCGTCACGCTTGCCCAGCCAGACCAGCAACCACCAGGCCCGCGCCGCGTAGGCACCGGGGCCGTCATCGTACAAAACCACTTCGCTGTCGGCGTTGATGCCCCAGGCTTGCAGACGCTCGATCAACTCTTCAGGTTCAGGCAACGGATGGCGCCCGGTCACACCCTTGACCACTGTCCCGCTCAAATCACGCTCAAGATCGGCAAAACTCGACCCGGCGATATGCCCTTCGGCATAACTACGCTGGCCGTAATCCGGGTCTTCGAGGGCAAAACGACAATCCAGAATCACCAGCCCAGGTGCATCCTTTTTCAGGTCCAACGCTTGCGGGCTGATCAGTTGCGCAATGGGCATAACGGGCTCCTGTGATTAAGTCGGTCTTGAATCCTACTGCACTTCTTCCAGCGCCTGGGCCAGTGGCACGTAAAACTCTTCGTACAGCGCGTTGACCGCGTCGCGAGACTGTTCCGTGACGAAACCGGCCTCAAGCACCAGCACCTGATACACCCCACGTTTAATCGCCTGCTCACTCAAGTGATTGGAGTTTTCCCGCGTGGTGCACAGAAAACGCACCCAGGACGTCAGGATAATCCAGGCATTGAGCGTCAGGGATTCGATCTGGACTTTATCCATTTTGAGGATGCCGGCGTCGACGAAGGCGGCGTAGATGTGGGTGCCATGGATCAGGCAGCGCTGGGAGAAACGCCGATAACGGGCAGCCAGTTCGGGATCGCTGTCTAGCAAATGCTCAAGATCGCGATGCAAAAACCGATAGCGCCACATCGCCGCCAGCAGTTCCTGAAGGTAGAAGCGTTTGTCTTCCACCGTGGACGCTCGGCCCTGGGGCGGGCGCAGGAAGCTGTCCACCAGGCTTTCGTACTCACTGAACAGCACGGCGATGATCGCCTGCTTGTTGGGGAAGTGGTAGTACAGGTTGCCCGGAGAAATCTCCATGTGGGCAGCAATGTGGTTGGTGCTGATGCTGCGCTCGCCCTGTTGATTAAACAGCTCCAGGCTGTTCTGCACGATGCGCTCGCTGGTTTTGATCCGAGGGGCCATGGCTTGAGCTTTAATTCAGAGTGCGTTGGCAGGCATCTTACGACCTATCGGCGAGTGGATAAAACAATGCTGCGCCAGGATGCCATTTGACTTTATAGAGCTTAGACTCTAAAAAGTGCCTCATTACAACAAAAACCGGAGCCGATCATGACCGCCGACATCGCTTATCTGCAGAACCTGCAACAGCCGCTGGACGAGCTTCAGGCCCTGTTCGATGCGCAGCGTGCGGCGTATGCGGCCAACCCGATGCCACCGGCCGCCCAGCGCCAGCAATGGCTCAAAGCCCTGCGTGATCTGCTGAGCAACGAACGCCAGTCCTTGATCGATGCGATCAGCCAGGATTTCAGCCACCGCAGCGCCGATGAAACCCTGCTCGCCGAACTGATGCCGAGCCTGCACGGCATTCACTACGCCAGTCAGCACCTCAAAGGCTGGATGAAGGCCTCGCGGCGCAAGGTCGGTATCGCGTTTCAGCCGGCTTCGGCGAAAGTGGTTTACCAGCCGCTGGGCGTGGTCGGCGTGATCGTGCCGTGGAACTACCCGCTTTATCTGGCTATCGGGCCGCTGGTGGGTGCGTTGTCGGCGGGCAATCGGGTGATGCTCAAACTCAGTGAGTCGACCCCCGCCACCGGCTTGCTGCTCAAGGAACTGCTGGGCCGGATCTTCCCGCAAGACCTGGTCTGCGTGGTGCTGGGCGAAGCCGATATCGGTGTCGCGTTCTCCCGACTGCGTTTCGATCACCTGCTGTTTACCGGCGCCACCAGCATCGGCAAGCACGTGATGCGCGCGGCAGCCGAGAACCTGACGCCGGTGACCCTTGAGCTGGGTGGCAAGTCCCCGGCCATTGTGTCCCTCGACGTGCCGCTCAAGGACGCCGCCGAACGCATCGCGTTCGGCAAGACGCTCAATGCCGGGCAAACCTGCGTGGCCCCGGACTACGTGCTGGTGCCGGAAGATCGTATCGGCGCTTTCGTCGAAGCCTATCGCCACGCGGTTCGCGGGTTTTATCCGACACTGGCCGACAACCCGGACTACACGGCAATCATCAATGACCGGCAACTGGCGCGACTCAATAACTACGTCAGCGACGCCACCAGCAAGGGCGCGCTGCTGATTCCGCTGTTTGATCAGGGCCAGGGCCGGCGCATGGGTCATAGCGTGCTGCTCAACGTCAGCGACGACATGACCGTGATGCAGGATGAAATCTTCGGCCCGCTGCTGCCGATCGTGCCGTACAAGACGCTTGATCAGGCGTTTGCCTACATCAATCAACGACCTCGTCCGCTGGCGCTGTATTACTTCGGCTACGACAAGCACGAACAAAATCGTGTACTCCACGAAACCCATTCCGGCGGTGTTTGCCTCAACGACACCTTGCTGCACGTGGCGCAGGACGATATGCCGTTCGGTGGTATCGGCGCCTCGGGCATGGGCCATTACCACGGCCACGAAGGTTTCCTGACCTTCAGCAAGGCCAAAGGCGTACTGATCAAGCAGCGCTTCAACGCGGCGAAGCTGATTTACCCGCCTTATGGAAAATCCATTCAGAAACTGATTCAGAAGCTGTTTATCCGCTAACAATCGCACCCTCGGGTAATAACAATAATGAGCCCAAGCCTGTCCGATACACCCGCGCTGTCGCGGCGCGGCCTGCTTAAATTCAGCCTCGGCGCGAGTGCTTTCCTGGCCACGGCCGGATTGGGCGCGAGCCTCAGCGGCTGCTCATCGAGCATCCCGGCTAACGGTTTCGCGACCCTGCGCAGCGGCGATCTGTTGTTTCTGCGGGCATTGGTCCCGGTAATGCTCGAAGGCGCCGTGGCCGCCGAAAAAATGCCGGCCGCCGTCGATGGCACCCTGAAAACCCTGGATAACGGCCTGAATCACCTGTCGCCGGAAATGCTCAAGCTCACTCGGCAATTGTTCGACGTGCTGGGGATGGCGGTGACCCGCGGGCCGCTGACCGGGATCTGGGGCAGCTGGGAAAACGCCAGTGCCGATGAGATCCGGCACTTTCTCGATCGCTGGGAAAACAGCTCGTTGAACCTGTTGCGCATGGGGCACAGCTCGTTGCTGCAACTGGTGATGATGGCGTGGTACAGCCGCGCGGAATCGTGGGTACATTGCGGGTATCCGGGGCCGCCTGCCGTTTAAGACTGGGTCGA